>NZ_JBBECC010000106.1:2538-28401 GCF_040882025.1 Parvibaculum sp.
CGTCATTTCCTTTCGTCCCTTACATCAGCACAACGATTGCACGGTCTGCCGCGCCAGCGCGTGCAGCGTCTCTTTCGTTTCGCCGGCGCGCGCTCTCACGGCGAGGCTGTGCAGAACGGACGCCGCGAGGCGTGCCAATGCGGCGGTGTCGGCATCGGGCGGCAGATGCCCTTCGGCTTTCGCCTTCGCGAATGGAATTTCAAGTCCCTTGTCGATATCCGCCAGCGCCGCATTCAGCGCCGCGCGAATGTCGGCGTCCATCGCGGCTTCTGCCGGCGCGGTGCAGATGATGAAGCAGCCGCGCGGACCGTCCGGGCCCGACATGTAAATCTCGATCGCCTCCCGATAAAAGTCGCGCAACGTCGCCTCGAGCGGTGCGTCGCTTTGCGCGCTGCGCGCGAGTGCGGCGCGCAATTGTCCGGCAAAGCATTCGAAGGATTTCAGGTAGAGCGATTTCTTGTCGCCGAACGCGGCATAGAGGCTCGGACGATTCATCCCCGTCGCCTCGGCCAGCGCATCGAGCGACGTCCGGCTGAAACCGTTCGCCCAGAATGTTTCCAGCGCCCGCCACAGTGCGACGTCTGGATCGTAGGCGCGCGGCCGCCCGCGCGGTTTTTCCGACATTTTTGTACCAATTCGCAAAAAATCATTGACGTCAGGCGTGTAGTCAATATTATTCGGATCGGTACAAAAATTCAACTCGCGGGAAACATTCATGGATCTCTATTTCGCGCCAATGGCTTGCTCGATCGCCACACGCATCGCTCTCTACGAGTCGGGGTTGGGCGAGGCCACCTCATTCCATCCGGTAGCGCTTGCGACCAAGCAGTTGGCGGACGGCTCCGACTTCCACGCAATCAATCCGAAGGGGCAGGTGCCGACGCTCCGGCTCGACGACGGACAGCTGCTCACCGAAGGTCCGGCCGTGCTGCAATATGTTGCCGACCGCAATCCGGATGCCGGTCTGGCGCCGGCCAGCGGAACGATGGAGCGCTACCGTTTGCAGGAGTGTCTCAACTTCATCGCGACCGAACTGCACAAGCAGGTGCTTGCCGCGATCTTCAATCCGGTATCGCCGTCAGAGGCGAAGGATTTTGCCCGCGACCAGTTGGCGCCGGTGAAGTTCGAGGTGCTGGCAGGGATGCTGAAGGGACGGCGCTATCTCATCGGCGAGCGCTTCACCGTTGCCGATGCCTATGCGGTTTTCGTTCTGACGCTGTGTGGATTTGCTGGCATCGATCGCGGCCGCTGGCCTGTCCTCGAAACCTACTACGCCGATCTTGCACAGCGTCCGAGCGTTGCGCGTGCGCTGTCGGAAGAAATGGCACTGATCAAAAAGGCCTGAACCTGTTTCGCCGGCGGCTGTCAGTCGCCGGTGCCGGTCGCGCGCGGTTTGGCGTCGAAGACCTCGTATTCATGCGCGATCGATCTTTCGATCAAGAGCCGCCACAGCGGTTCGGCAATTGCGCGCGACAGGCCCTCGCGGTCGGCTTCGACAAGCACTTTCTGCACAACCTCCTCGATCCGCGCCTCGTCGCGCACCCGCGTCCGCTCGCCCTTGATCGCGCCGGCCTGTTCGATATAGGTCTGACGCTCCGCCAGAAGCTTCACCAACTCGCGGTCGATCCGGTCGATCTCGCGGCGGACATCCGCCATGGTGTTGCACTTGACCATTCTCGTTTCGCCTTTCACGTCCGCCTCCCGCCTAAAATAGGCAGGTGGAACCGAATGTCACGGGGCCTCGCCGCCGCTCTTGGGGTATCGGTCTGCCGCAAATCGACGCGGAACGCCGCCTTTTTGCAATTTCCGCTTGGCGGCAGGGTCCCGCGCCCCTATATAAGCGGCTCAGCTTGTGAAATATATTAAATCACAAGTATTTCAAGTTATTTTAGTCCCAGGCGCGGGACAAAACCAGACGGAAGCCGGCCATGCAGCAGGAAACGATTTCGACGGATGCGGTCATCATCGGGGCGGGGCCGTGCGGCCTCTTCGCGGTATTCGAGCTCGGCCTGCTCGACATGAAATGCCATCTGATCGACATTCTCGACCGCTCGGGCGGGCAATGCGCGGAGCTCTATCCTGAAAAGCCGATCTACGACATTCCGGGTCTTCCGGTCGTCAGCGGTCAGGAACTGACCGACCGTCTGATGGAGCAGGCCGCGCCCTTCAAACCCGAATTCCACTACAACGAAATGGTCGAGGAACTCGAGAAGCTGCCCGACGGGCGCTGGCGGGTGAAGACCGATGGCGGCCTCGTGTTCGAAGCGAAGGTCATCGTCATTGCGGCGGGCGGCGGCAGTTTCCAGCCGAAGAAGCCGCCGATCCCCGGCATCGAGGCCTATGAGGGCAAGTCGGTCTTCTATGCGGTCAAGCGCATGGAAACCTTCCGTGGAAAGAACGTTCTGATTTCCGGTGGCGGCGACAGTGCGCTCGACTGGACGATCAACCTGCAGCCGGTCGTGGCCTCCATGCAGCTCATCCATCGCCGCGACGGTTTCCGCGCCGCGCTCGACAGCGTGAAGAAGATGCACGCGCTGGTGAACGAAAAGAAGATGCAGTTTCATCTCGGACAGATCACGGCGCTGCATGGCGACAACGGCCAGCTTGAGGGCGTCACCGTGAAGGGCAATGACGGTGCCGATTTCCAGGTCGAGTGCGACACGCTGCTGCCGTTCTTCGGCCTTACCATGAAGCTCGGACCGATCGCCAACTGGGGCATCAACCTCCACGAGAACCTGATCCCGGTCGATACCGAGAAGTTCCAGACCAACGTGCCGGGCATCTTCGCCATCGGCGACATCAACACCTATCCGGGCAAGCTGAAGCTCATTCTCTCGGGCTTCCACGAGGCAGCGCTGATGGCGCAAGCTGCGTTCCGCCACGCCAATCCGGACGCCAAGCTGACCTTCCAGTACACGACATCTTCGACCAGCCTGCAGAAGAAGCTGGGCGTCGCCTGAACCGAGCCGGGAGCCGAGGAATGCGTATCATTCTTGTGGACCAGGAAAACGTCGAGCACGGACTCGAGGCCGTGGAAGGCTGGCGTGTGATGGAGATCATCCGCGACTACGGCTTTCCGATCGTCGCCGAATGCGGCGGCGCCTGCGCCTGCGGCACCTGCCAGGTGGAAGTCGACCCCGAATGGACGGCGAAGCTCCATCCGCCGCGCGAGGACGAGCTCGACATGCTTGATCAGAATTACGGAAGCGACTGGTCGCGGCTTTCCTGCCAACTCATCATGTCGCCCGCGCTCGACGGGTTGCGGTTGCGTATCGCCGATGTGGCACTGAGCGAAGCTGCCTGAGGACTGGCGAAGAACGTTCGCAGGGTTCAGAGTAGAGCGCATGAGCCGCCGATTCACTTTTGCCTGTCTTGTTGTTCTTGCGTTCGTCATCGCGCCATTGCCGCGCGATGCGGCGTTTGCCGATCCGTTGTCCGGTGTCGTGCAGACAACGCTTTATTTCGGGCTCGATCTTGCGGATGGTGGCAAGGTCAACGAGCGCGACTGGACCAGGTTTCTCGCCGAAGTCGTGACGCCACGCTTTCCCGACGGGCTGACCGTGGTTGACGCATATGGGCAATGGCGCGATCCATCCGTCGAGGCGACGCCAATCCTGCGTGAAGCGACGAAGGTCGTTATCATCGTTCACGACGCGACGCCGGGTGCCGTGTCGGCCCTTGCCGACATCAAGACGGATGACATGGATCGTTTCGGGCAGAAGTCTGTTTTTCACACCGAGACGCCCGTTCGTGTCGTCGAGTAATCATCTCCGTATTGAGTTGTGCTTCATGCTGGCTAGCGAGCCATTCATTGAAAAAGAGTTCGAGATCTGGCCGGGGCGGTTGCTGTTTGCCGCCGCGGGCGACGGCGCGCGCGAGGCGCTCGACGCCGGCATGGATATGGCGCGGGACGTCTCATCGGCGCTGATAGCCGATGCGGAATTGCTTGCGAGCGGGTCGCCGGATGTGCTGCCACGCGGACAGGCCGGACGGCTTGCGCTGGAAGCTCATCAGGCGGTACGTGATGCATTGCCCGTCGAGGATCTGCCGCCGGCGCTGGCGGCGCTTCCGGGCGCTGTTTGCGATGTCGTTCTGGGAGCGATGCGTGAGAGAAGCGGTGCAGCCGTGACGGCGGTGTGGCTGGATGGCGTCATGGCGCTTCATCAGGATGCGGAGACGATGGCTCCGTCGCGAACCGGCTTGCCACCGGTACTTCACGAATTTTCCGTTGCGCTCGGTACGGGGCTGCAGGGCGGCGTTGCCATGGGTGGTATTCGCTCGTCGACGCCCACCTCGGGACTGGCCGATCTTGTGGCGGTGCAGGCGCGCAGTGCGGGGCTTGCCGGTCTCGTTGCTGCCGCGCTTGCCGATGCGGTAGAGGTGGTCAGCGCCGCGCGTGAGACGGGAGGTTCGCGCGACAAGCTCTTGCAGATGGGTTGGGCCGGCCGGCGCATGACGGGCGCAACAGGGTTGATCGAGCCGGAGGCGGTTTGGGAGGCGCTGTCGGCGGCAGTCAGGCGAGCGAATGTGCTGCGTGAAAAACGATTGTTGCGGGCGGCGGCGCTAGGGCTCAAGGGGCGCGGGCGAACTGTGGGTCCGGTCGACGGCGACCGGCTGTTGCGCTTCGGCGTTTCGGAGTGGCGCTAGAGGAGCGACGGCTGCATACTCCGCCCTATTCAATGCATGGGGACTTATCATGGGCTTTTACGAAAACCGGATCGTGCCGCATATCATCAATTGCGCTTGCGGGACCAAGCCGATCCGCTATCAGCGCAAGAAAGTGGTGCCGATGGCTGAAGGAACGGTTCTCGAAATCGGCATCGGCACGGGCCTCAACCTGCCTTATTACGATACGTCGAAAGTGACCAAGGTAATCGGGCTCGATCCGTCCGAAGCGTCGTGGAAACTTGCCGGCGAACGGGCGAAGGATTTGCCGTTTCCGGTCGAGTTCATCGGCTTGCCGGGCGAACAAATTCCGTTCGACGACAAGAGCGTCGACACCGTGCTCTGTACCTTCAGCCTTTGCACCATTCCCGATCCTGTGACCGCGCTTGAGGGCATGCGCCGTGTGCTGAAGCCGGGCGGCAAGCTCGTTTTCTGCGAGCACGGTGCGGCACCGGACGAAGGCGTGGCGAAGTGGCAGGACCGTATCAACCCGGTGTGGAAGGTGCTGTTCGGCGGCTGTAATCTCAACCGCAAGATGCCCCGGCTTATCGAGGAAGGCGGCTTCCGCATCGCCGATCTGCAAACCATGTATCTGCCCTCGACGCCGCGCTTTGCCGGCTTCAACTATTGGGGCGTGGCGCAAGCCTGAGCGCGTTTCGCGGAGATTCTTCGATGTCGTTATCCGTTATCGGCGCCGGTTTCGGACGCACGGGAACATTGTCGCTGAAGCTGGCACTGGAGCAGCTCGGTTTCGTGCATTGCCATCACATGATGGAAGTCTTCGGCAATCCGGATCAGGCGCCGGTCTGGCATGCGGCGGCGCGCGGCGAGAAAGTCGATTGGGACAAACTTCTCGAGGGCTATCGCGCTAGTGTCGACTGGCCCAGTTGTTATTTCTGGCGCGAGCTTGCGGCGCATTATCCGGATGCCAAGGTGATCCTTTCGACACGCGATCCGCAGCGTTGGTACAAGAGCATTTCCCAGACGATTTTCAGGGTGATGGCGGACGAACCGCCGGGGCAAGGGCCGGGGCGGGACACGCTCGACATGGCCAAATATGTCGTGCGCGAAAAGACCTTCGGCGGATGCACGGATGAGGCGCATGTGCTCGATGTTCTGGCGCGACATGAAGCGGAAGTGAAGCGGACGATCGCGCCCAGCCGGCTGCTTGTGTTCGATGTGGCCGAAGGCTGGGAACCGCTTTGCCGGTTTCTGGGGGTCGCCGTGCCGGAAGGGCCGTTCCCGCGCACCAATTCCACCGAGGAATTTCTGGCGATGTCGAAAGAATAGGCCGGCTTGACCTGGAGGCATCGAGAGTTTAGAACAAAACAGGAACAAAGGTCTTGCTCCATGCCGTCGCTCCTGCAGCAGAATGCCAAAGCCGCGCTTGTCGCCGATCTCAGGGCCCGGATCATCGGACCGCCTGCCGGATTCGAGACGACAGGGAACGGGCGCTTCGTGCCGCTGGGCGTGGGAGCGATCGACGCGGTGTTGCCGGGTGGCGGATTGAAGGCCGGTGCGCTGCATGAAGTGGGTGCCGAGGATTATCGCGACATGGGTGCGGCGACGGGTTTTCTGGCGGCGCTTGCCGTGCGTCTTGCCGAGAACGGGTCCATGCCGGTGCTCTGGTGCGGTTCGGCGCAGTCCTCTTTCGATATTGGCGCGCTTTACGGGCCGGGGCTTGCCAGCTTCGGGTTCGACCCGGCGCGGCTCGTGCTTGCGCTTCCGGCCTCCGTCACGGATTGCCTGTGGACGATGGAGGAGGCATTGCGGTCCGGCGCCTTTGCCGCCGTTATCGGCGAGGTGGACGGGCGCACCACCGCACTCGATTTGACGGCGACGCGGCGGCTGCAGTTTGCGGCGGAAGAAAAGGGAACGCCGGCGCTTCTGTTCACGGGGCATAATGGCGGAGCGGCAAGTGTAGCCGTTACACGCTGGCGCATTGCCGCTCTTCCGGGCGCAGTCATTCCGGATACGGAGGCGTTTGACGGACTGGCCGGCGCGCCGTGCTGGCGCGTGGCGCTGACGCGCGTGCGTGGCGGTGTACCGGGGGCATGGAATGTGGCGTGGCATGCGGCCGACAGGCGCTTCGCGCTTGCCGATATGTCGGCATCTGCGCCAAGGGAGAAGCGGCTCACGTCAGGCGATGCGAGTGTGGTGGCGTTCAGGCAAAGTGCCTGAGCTACCAGCGTCGGTAAGGATAAGGATGGGGGTAATAGCCCGGCCAGGGTCCCCAGAAAGGCGGCGGCGTTTGCGCGCGACGCAATGCCTGCGTGTTTTCCTCTTGGGCGCGAATTTCCTTCAGCTTCAACTGACAATTGGCAAAGGCGTCGGTGTCGGGCGTGAAGCCAAGCCGTTCGCATTCGGCGCTATCGGCTTGCGTCTGTGCGGCGGCGCGCGCGGCCTGTTCCTGCGGACTTGCACAAGCTGCGAGGGTGAAAAGCCCCATAAGGACCAGAGTTGTTTTCGCGATCTTCATGCGAGCCTCCTCTCGTCGCGTCAGAACCCTTTACTGACGCCAATACCCACGCCGAAACCGATATTCGGCGAGCGGTTGCCTTCTTCCTTCGCGCGGATTTCCTTCATCTTCAGCCGGCAATTGCCGTAGGCCTCGGTGCCGGGTTCGAAACCGAGATCGGCGCAGTTCCTGTGATCGATGGCGTCGAGGCGCGCCTGCTCGGCTTCCTGGTCGGCGCAGGCGGCCAATGCCAGCGGCGCGAGAAGCGCAAGAAGGATGAGCGGATGCTTCGTCATGTGCGATGCCTTTCAAGTGTGGCAGAGCCTCATCTTATGCCTGTTTCAGGCAAAAACAGGGCGGCCGAAATTCGACTCGCCTTTGGAGCGGGGTTGAGTCAAAGTGATTGTTCTCTTTTTGTTCTTTTGGCGAGCCTTTCCGGCTATGTGTGTCGAGGAGAAAAGGCGGATCGCCGCGCTTTGGCTGCCCCACTGGCCGGTGGAGCGGCTGCACCGCACGCACAAGCGGACGGGTGGCGAGGTTTCGGTTCCTGAGATGCCGCTGGCGCTGGCTGTACCGGGCCAGGGAGGCGTGCGCGTAACCGCGCGCAACAGGGCGGCGGCAGCAGCCGGTATCGTGCCGGGGCAGCTTGTGCCCGATGCAATGACGCTCTGTCCGACGCTCGACTTGCGGACTGCCGATTTTGCCGCCGACCGGGCGATGCTGACGCAGCTTGCGCTCTGGTGCGGACGCTACACACCCTGGACGGCGGTCGACCCTGTGGGAATTGGTGAGGAGCCCGACGGTCTCCTGCTCGACATCAGCGGCTGCGATCATCTGTTCGGTGGGGAGATGGCGCTTGTTGCCGATTTGCGGCGGCAGCTTCGGGGGCTCGGGTTGACGGTGCGGGTGGCGGTTGCCTCGACGCCGGGTGCGGCCTGGGCATTGACGCGGTTTGGCGAGGCGCCTGCTTTCATTCTGCCGCCGGGAGAAGAGGCGACGGCGCTCGAAAGGCTGCCGGTGGCCGCCCTCCGGCTTGCGGATGCGACGGTCGACGGACTGATGCGGCTCGGCCTCAAACGCGTGGGCAATCTCTATGACAAACCGCGGGCCCCCATTGCGGCACGGTTTGGGTCCGAGGTGGCGCTGCGTCTCGACGAAGCACTGGGCTTTGCGCGCGAGCCGATTTCGCCACTGCGCCCGCCCGCGCCTTTCCGTGCGCGCGGAATTTTTGCCGAAGGGCTGACGCGGACCGAAGACATTGAAGAGGCGGTGCGGCTTCTCGCCGGCGAGCTTTGCCGATTGCTCGCGCGTGAACGGCAAGGTGCACGCCAGCTCGAACTGACGCTCTTTCGCGCCGATGGCGAGGTGACGCGGCTTTTCGCCGGCACGGCTGCCGCTTCGCATGATGCTTTGCATCTGGCGCGGCTTTTTCGTGAAAAGCTTGCGCAGGCAGGCGACGATTTCGATGCGGGCTTCGGCATCGAGGCGGCAATGCTGGCTGCGACTACGACAGACTCGCTTGCACCCGCGCAGGATAGTTTTGGTGCCGAGGGCGCGAGCACGGAAGCATTGATGCAAATCATCGACCGGCTGGGCGCCCGATTGGGGCATGATCGTGTTGTCAGGCTCGAACCGCGGGCAAGCCACATTCCCGAACGTGCCGTCGCTTCCGTTCCGGCGCTCAAGGGGGCGGCGCCGGCGATGCGCGGCTGGAAGGCACAAGTCGAAGAGCAGATGGCGGCGGCGTTGACAGGGCGCCTCGCCCGGCCGTTGCGGCTTCTGGCGCGGCCGGAGCCTGTTGAAGCGGTTGCCGAAGTGCCGGAAGGGCCGCCGCGCATTTTCCGCTGGCGGCGTGTCACGCATCGGGTAACGCGGGCCGAGGGACCGGAGCGGATTGCGCCCGAATGGTGGCGGCCAGGCAGCCGGCGGACACGTGACTATTACCGTGTGGAGGACGCTGAGGGGCGGCGCTTCTGGCTCTATCGTGATGGGCTTTACCTGCGCGACACGGAAGGGCCTCGCTGGTATTTGCACGGGGTTTTCGAATGAGTGTGTCATTCGCCGAACTCGCGATTGCGACCAATTTCAGCTTTCTACGTGGCGCGTCGCATGCCGACGAACTGGTGCTGGCGGCAAAGGCGCAGGGGCTTGCCGCCATCGGCGTTGCCGACCGCAACACGCTGGCCGGTGTCGTGCGCGCGCATGCGGCGGCGAAGGAAGCGGGCTTGCGGCTTCTTGTTGGCGTGCGGCTTGTGACGCTGGATGGTTTTGAGATCATCGCCTATCCGCAGGACCGCGCCGCCTATGCGCGGCTGACGCAGCTGTTGACGCTTGGCAATCGGCGTGCGGCCAAAGGGCAATGTCACCTGACGCTTGCCGATGTGCTGGAACATAGTGCCGGGCAATGTTTCATCGCCATGCCGCCGCCAGTGCCGGGCAAGGATTTCGTTGCGTCGCTCGCGCAACTCGCGCAAGCCTTTCCGGGTTTGGTCTGGCTCGGATTGACGCCGCTCTACCGCGCCGACGACAAGCGGCGTTTCGTTCTGCTCGACAGCATGGCGCGAGAAGCAGGCGTTCCGCTCGTCGCCACTAATGACGTTCTTTATCACACGCCGGACCGCAAACCGCTGGCCGATGTCGTGACTTGTGTTCGTGAGCATTGCACGCTCGCGGAGGCGGGATTTCGCCTCGAAGCGAATGCCGAACGGCATGTCAAAAACGGGATAGAGATGGCGCGGCTTCTCGCCCATGCGCCGCAGGCGCTGGCTGCGACGCGCGACATCGTTGCGCGCTGCACATTCTCGCTCGATGAGCTTCGTTACGAATATCCGGCCGACAATTTCTCCGAACACGAGACGCCGCAGGAACTTCTCGAAAGGCTGACATGGGAAGGCGCGTGGGCGCGGTTCCCGGTCGGTATCGACAACAAGATCGAAGTGACTATCGCACATGAGCTGAAGCTGATCGGCGAAATGAACTATGCGCCTTACTTTCTCACCGTGCACGACATCGTGCGTTATGCGCGGGAGAAGGAGATTCTCTGTCAGGGGCGTGGCTCGGCCGCCAATTCCGCCGTCTGTTTCTGCCTCGGCATCACCTCGGTCAATCCAACCGAGATAGATCTTCTTTTCGAGCGCTTCGTGTCGAAGGACCGCAATGAACCGCCGGACATTGACGTCGATTTCGAACATGAACGGCGCGAGGAAGTGATCCAGTATATCTACGAGAAATACGGGCGGCATCGCGCAGGCATCGCCGCGACCGTCATTTCCTATCGTTCGCGCAGCGCCATTCGCGATGTCGGTAAAGTATTCGGTCTGTCGGAAGATGTCGTGACCGCTTTGTCGCGCTCGACATGGGGCTGGTCGAACAGCGGCATCTCCGAAAAAGACGCGCGGGAAGCCGGGCTCAATCCCGGCGACAAGAGCTTGCAGCAGGCGCTGGTTCTGGCGCGGGAGCTGATCGGCTTTCCGCGCCATTTGTCACAGCATGTGGGCGGTTTCGTCATCACAAAAGGGCCGCTTGAAGATGTCGTACCGATCCAGAATGCGGCGATGGACGATCGCACCTTCGTCGAATGGGACAAGGATGATCTCGATACGCTGGGCATACTCAAAATCGATGTTTTGGCACTCGGTATGCTGAGCTGCATCCGGCGCGCTTTCGATCTTCTCGACAAGCATTACGGCGTAAGAATGGGGCTTGCCGATGTGCCGCAGGACGACAAGGGTGTTTACGACATGCTGTGCGAGGCAGATGCCATCGGCGTTTTCCAGGTCGAGAGCCGCGCTCAGATGTCGATGCTGCCGCGGCTGAAGCCGCGCTGCTTTTACGATCTTGTGGTCGAGGTGGCGATTGTCCGGCCGGGGCCCATTCAGGGCGACATGGTTCATCCTTATTTGCGAAGACGCAATGGAGAAGAGGAGGTCACTTACCCTTCCAAGGTTCTGGAAGATGTGCTGCGCAAGACCTATGGCGTGCCGCTTTTCCAGGAGCAGGCGATGAAGATCGCGATCGTCGCGGCGGGCTTTACGCCCGGTGAATCCGATCAGTTGCGGCGCGCCATGGCGACGTTTCGCAAGTCTGGTACGATTGGTATGTATCGTGACAAGTTCATCGCTGGCATGCTTGCCAACGGGTACGAGGCTGATTTCGCCGAACGCTGCTTCAAGCAGATCGAGGGCTTTGCCGATTACGGCTTTCCCGAAAGCCATGCCGCGAGTTTCGCGTTGCTGGCCTATGTTTCCGCATGGCTCAAGCATCATTATCCGGATGTATTCTGCGCGGCGATCCTCAATGCGCAACCGATGGGTTTTTACGCCGCCGCACAGCTTGTACGCGATGCGCGGGAGCATGGCATCGAGATATGCGAGGTCGACGTCAATCACAGCGACTGGGACTGCACGCTGGAAAAGGCGAGCAACGGGAAATGCGCCGTCAGACTCGGCTTCCGGCAGGTGAAGGGGCTGCAGGCGGAAATGGGAGAAACAATCGAGAGGACACGAGGTGCGGGCTTCGATTCCGTGCGTCATTTCTGGCTCCGGACGGGACTCAAGCCGGCCATCATCGAGCGGCTGGCGGATGCCGACGCCTTCCGTTCGCTCGGACTCGACCGGCGGGGCGCGCTCTGGGCTGTGCGCGGGCTTGGCGGTTATGGCGGCGGGGGCGGTACCGGCAAGCAGCCCGCGGCCCTGCCGCTGTTCGCCGCGCTGGAGGAGGGAGGGTTCCAGCGCGAGGAAGAAATAGTATTGCCGGCCATGCCGCTCGGCGAGCATGTGGTGCTCGACTATGCAACGCTTCGGTTATCGCTGAAGGCGCATCCGATTTCCTTCCTGCGGTCGCGTTTTGCGGCGCGGCGTGTCATATCCAATATCGGGCTCAAGACAACCGAGGCCGGCCGCCGCGTGACGCTGGCGGGGCTGGTGCTGGTGCGCCAGCGGCCGGGGACGGCGAGCGGCGTCATTTTTGCGACGCTCGAAGACGAAACGGGTATCGCCAACATTATCATCTGGCCGAAACTCTTCGAGGCGCGGCGGCGCATCGTCATCACATCGAGGCTTTTGCTGGTGCGTGGGCGGGTGCAGAAGGAAGGGATTGTCATTCATGTCGTGGCCGATGAGCTCGAAGATCTGACTTGTGAACTGGCCGGGCTCTCGGAGATCGGCGATATCGGCGAGGCGGCGCTGTCGCCGGTGGACGAGGTGAAGCGGGCATCGCGTGACCCGCGCGAGACAGCAACCGCCCGGCACGAGGAGCGGCGCTTGCGCGCGGCGCGTTTCGTGCCGAAGAGCCGCGATTTTCACTGAGCTGATTTTTGTCGCAGCACCATGAATTGTGCGGCGCTTCCGGCAACCTCCGTAACCACGAAAAGCCACAGCACCGGCGTCGCGCCGAGCACGATCGCATAGAGAATTAGTGCCGTCACAACAAGGCGCGCGCGAACATCCATCTGTGCCAGTTCAGCCTCCGGACGGCGCAACCGCGCCATTGCCCAGAGAACGCCCAGCACGCCCATGATATGAACGAACATCAGCCCAAAGGGCCCCGTCTCGAACATGACCGACGGCGTGTCTAAACCGAGCCATCGGTCGATAAAATAGAGCAACGCGATCACCGCTTCGGCGATGAAGGGCAGGGCGAAGGGCAATGTGATCGCCAGATCGGCCCAGGCAAAACCCCGGATCACCCTTGCCTGTGTCTCGTTCGCGTTCATCTCTCTTCCCCCTTGATCCTCGATGCGACACTCCGCCCGTGCGGTCCGCACGCATCTTCCCGCCGACTCTGCTATACAAGACGCCATCTGTGAACAGTCCAGCGAGCGGCGGAGGCATTTTGCGACAGCGCACGATCTGGGGTGGCGGCGTTGCCCTCGCCATTCTTCTGTTGGCCGCGGTCTATTTCCTGTTTCTGCGCGCGCCGGCCGTTCAGACGGCAACGCCAACGCGCGGGACGGCCGTGGAGGCCGTTTACGCCACGGGCACGGTTGAGCCCGTCGCTTACGCACGGGTCGGCACAAAGATTTCCGGCCGGCTGACTGAAGTTCTGGTCAAGGAAGGTGAAGATGTTGGTGTCGGGCAAATTCTTGCCGTCATCGAGCCGAGAGAGGAAGTCTCGCGTGTCCAGGAACTCGATGCACGACTGAAACTTGCCGCCGCCGAACTCGAACGCACACGCAGCCTGCGACGCTCCGGCCATGTGAGTACGTCGACGCTCGACCAGGCGCTGACCGCTCATGCCGCCGCCGATGCCGCCCTAAAAGGCGCCAAGGCACGGCTTGACGAACATTTTTTGACGGCACCCATTGCCGGTACGGTTCTGCGTTCCGAAAACCAGCTCAAGATCGGTGATATGGCGCAGCCCGGCCAAGTGCTTTTTATGGTCGGCGATGCGGCAGCTCTGCAAATCGATGCCGAGGTTGACGAGGAAGACATTCTGAAAGTCGCGCGCGAGCAGAATGCATTGATCCGTGCCGACGCATTTGCGGGGCAAGTCCTTGACGGGACAGTCAGCGGTATCACGCCACATGGCGACCCGGTGGCGCGAACATACCGTGTCTACATCGAACTCCCGGCAAACACGCCGCTCGTTTCCGGGATGACGACCGAAATCAACATCGTCGTGCGACGCGAGGAAAATGCCCTGCTTGTGCCGCTGTCGGCGATGGTGGGGACCTCCGTCTGGGCCGTTGAAGAGGGACGGGCACGACTTCAGCCGGTGACGCTTGGTGCGGTCGGCAGCACTGAAGCAGAAATCGTCTCCGGCCTGTCGGATGATGACATCATTATTGTCGATCCGCCTGCGGGGCTCGCCGAGGGCAAGCGCGTGCGGCCGCGCGGCGGCAGCTAGGAGCGTTCATGTTCTGGGGCGTCAGCATGGGCATCGCGGCGGCACAACTTCGCTACAGACGCCGCCAGACCATCGTCTCGACGCTTGGTGTCGCGCTCGGGGTAGGATTTTTTGTTGCCACGTCTGCATTGATGTCGGGCTCCGAGAAGGACATGGTGCAGCGCCTTCTCGACAACGCGCCGCACATTACCGTCAAGGACGAGTTCCGGGCCGCTGCACCGCAGCCGGTTTTCATCGCCTTTCCTGAGGGCGCAATTGCGCTTTCCAGCACCAAGCCGCGTGAATATTTGCGGGGCATCAAGAATCATGGCGCGAAGGTCGAAGAGCTTTCGCGGCAACCGGGCGTTGTCGCCGAGGCAGCGTTGATGGGACAAGCCATCATTCGTTATGCATCGAAGGATGCGAGTGCAGGTATCGCAGGGGTCGACCCGGAGAAGGAGCGATTTCTCACCACCATCGAGTCCGACATGCAACAGGGAAGCCTGATGCGTCTCAGAACCTCCTCGCAGGGTATCGTGATCGGACAGGGAATGGCCGTCCGGCTCGGGCTCAGCATGGACGATCTTGCAACCGTTGTTTCGCCGACGGGGCTTGTCCGGCGTATGAAGGTGGTCGGCATTTTTCGGACAGGCAACCTGCTGCTCGACGAGGGGCAAGCTTATATGCTGATCAAGGATGCGCAGGTGCTGCTCGACAAGCCGTTCATTGCCAATCGTATCCGCATAAAGATAGCCGATCCCGACACGGCCGAGGATATCGCCGCGCAGCTTGAAAGCCGCTGGGGCTACCGAACCGAATCCTGGCAGGAGGTCAATCGCGATTTCCTCGGGCTTTTCATCATTCGCAACACCATCACCTATTCGATTGTCGGCGCTATTATGGCTGTCGCCTCGTTCGGGATTTTCAACATCATCTCGACAGTTGTGATGGAGAAGCGGCGCGATATTGCCATTCTGATGTCGATGGGATTCCGAGCGGGCGATATCGAACGGATATTTCTCGTGCAGGGCGTCTTCGTCGGCATGATCGGCATGGTATTCGGCTGGATGCTCGGACTTGTGCTGCTGCAGATGCTTGGCTCGGTCGAAATTTCGGTGCCCGGCCTCATGGATACGCAGAAGTTGCCGCTCGAAAAGGGACCTTTCCAGTTCGGGGTCGGTGGGCTTTTTGCTCTTGTCTCAGCCGTTGCCGCCGCGTGGTTCCCGGCGCGGAAAGCGGCGCAGGTGCGCCCCGTCGACATTATCCGGGGTGCGACATGAATGTCGCCGACGCTGGAGAGACCCCGGTCATTGAGCTTCGCGGCGTAACGCGCATCCTCCAGGAGACCGTGCCGGTGACGCTGGTGCACGACATTGATCTCATCATCCAGCGCGGCGAGTTTGTCAGCGTCACCGGGCCGTCTGGTTCCGGCAAATCGTCGCTTCTCTATCTGCTCGGGCTTCTCGACTTGCCGACGCGAGGTCAGGTCCTGATCGATGGTGTGGACACGTCGGGTTATTCGTCCGACCGGCTCGCCGACGTCAGGCTCGCCAAGTTGGGTTTTGTGTTCCAGTTCCATTTCCTGCTGCCGGAATTCACCGTGCTGCAGAATGTGACGCTGCCGATGATCAGGCTGGGGCGGCTCGATGAAAAGGCGATCCGCGAGCGCGGTATGGCGCTGCTCAGGGACTTCGAGATCGACGATCAGGCCAGGAAACGGCCGGACCAGCTTTCAGGTGGGCAGCGCCAGCGCGTCGCAGTCGCCCGGGCGCTCGCCAACGATCCGGCCGTGATCCTGGCCGATGAGCCGACCGGCAATCTCGACACGCGCAACAGCGAGATCGTGCAGGGTATTTTCGCCGATCTGGCGGCGGCGCAAGGGCGCACCGTCATTGCTGTCACACATGATCAGGATTTCGCGTCTTCGGCGCCGCGCAACGTGCATCTGATCGACGGACGGATCGACAGCGATGTGAGGCGCTAGCGGGGATGCTGCGCGGTCCAGAAACCGAAGGGACCGTAACGCGTGCGCGCATAGGCCGTTTCCTCGATATTCTCGAAGCCTGCCTCCCGTATCAAGAATGGCAGCAACCCGTGAATGCTGTCGGCGGTTGTCTCGAAGCCGTCGAGCAACTGGATTGTCAGAAAACGGATGCGCTGCGGCCAGTCGCGGGCTTCGGCCCAGTCGGCGATATGCAGCATGCCGCCTGGTTTCAGCAATGTCATCGCGCTTGCCATGGCGCCTCGTTTTCCCTCGCGTGTCAGGTGATGAAACATCAGGCTTGTCGCGATCTTGTCGAATGAGCCGGGCACAAGTTCGGGATGCGCGGGCGGATGGTCGGCAAAACCCTCGATGAAATGCGGCGCGGCGGGCAGTGCGGCGACCTTGTGCCGGGCGCGGGCGAGCGTTGCCGGATCGGGGTCGAGGCCGAAAATCCTGGCGTCCGGCGCGGCCTCCGCGAGGCGCTGCGTCAAGCTGCCTGTGCCGCAGCCCATTTCAAGGATCCGTTCACCCGCTGTGGGCGCAACCTGCCGCGTGAAGGCCGCGCGCCAACGGTCCTCGGCGCCCATCAGGCGCACCGCCGCATCGTAGACGGGCGTCAGCGCGCGAAACCCGAGCGCCGCGACGAAACGATCCTCCGATTTTTCCGTGCCGGTCATGGCGGTCTCCCTTCTGGTTGGCCGGGAGACTAGATGTCTGGTGGTTGTCCATCTTTCGTGATAATGACAAGAAATATCGCTTATCGGACAGAAATCAGGCAATGCGGCGGCTGGCAACATCTCTGGCGCTCGACCTTCTGCCACGGACAGGGGTGGAGTTGCACGCCCATCGGCGTCATCAGGTTGCCATAGCCGATGGCGGTTGCTTCACCGCGATTGCGGAGGGTGCGGCGTTCATCGTTCCGGCGGCGCGGGCGATCTTCATTCCGGCCGGTGTGCCGCATGCGATCCGTAACAATGCCAGGACGCGTCTATGCGGCGTCTATCTGGCGCCTGAAACAGGGGCGTCGTTGCCGACGTGCTGCACGCTCCTTGCGGCATCGGCGTTGCTGTCCGAACTGGTGCGGGCCGCGATGGCGCTGCCGGAGGATTATGCGGCTGACGATGCGTCGGGGCGGCTGGCCGCGGTCCTTGTCGACCAGGTGGTCGCCGCGCCGCGGCTCACGCAGGGCCGTGTGCCTATTCCCGATCATCCGCGGCTTGGAACGATTGTCACGGGTCTCATCGACAATCCCGCTGACGGGCGTTCGCTCGGCGACTGGGCGCGTGTGGCCGGCGCGAGCCCCCGGACATTGCTCCGGCTGTTTCGCGCCGAAACCGGCCTCGGATTCGAGGAATGGCGGGCGGAGCTTCGCGTCTCCACGGCCATTGCATGGTTGTCGGAGGGCCGCCGCGTGACCGATATTGCCTTCGATCTCGGCTATGAGAGCCCGAGCGCCTTCATCGCCATGTTCCGGCGGCGGACCGGCGTCAGCCCGCGCAGGTTCGCGGCCCGTTAGCGCGACAGTTCGCGCATCGCCTGGTCGAGGCCTTCCAGCGTCAACGGGAACATACGTTCGCCCATGATCTGCTTGATGATTTGCAGAGAAGGCGTGTATTCCCAATGCCTTTCCGGGATCGGATTGATCCAGACGCAGCTTTCGTAGATCTGTTTGACGCGCTCGAGCCAGATGCCGCCGGGTTCCTCGTTCCAGTGCTCGACCGAGCCGCCGGCATAGGTGATTTCGTAAGGCGACATGGTGGCGTCGCCGACGAAAATCACTTTGTAATCAGAGGGATACTTGTGGAGGACGTCCCAGGTCGACATTTTCTCGGCGTGGCGGCGGCGGTTGTCCTTCCAGACGCCTTCATAAAGACAGTTGTGGAAGTAGAAATATTCGAGGTTCTTGAATTCGGTGCGCGCGGCCGAGAAGAGTTCCTCGCAGAGCTTGATATGGCTGTCCATCGAGCCGCCGATATCGAAGAAAATCAGCACATTGATCTTGTTTCTACGCTCCGGCCGCATGATCAGATCGAGATAACCTTGATGCGCGGTCGCCTTGATTGTGACGTCGAGATCGAGTTCCGTCGGCGCGCCCTCGCGCGCGAAGCGGCGCAGGCGGCGCAGGGCCACCTTGATGTTGCGGGTGCCGAGCTCGATCTGGTCATCGAGGTTCTTGTATTCGCGCTTGTCCCAGACCTTCACGGCCTTGCCGTGACGGCCTTCCTTCTGGCCGATGCGGATGCCTTCGGGGTTGTAACCATTTGCACCGAAAGGAGAAGTTCCGCCGGTGCCGATCCACTTGTTGCCGCCCTCGTGGCGCTCCTTCTGTTCCTCGAGGCGCTTCTGCAGCTCCTCCATGATCTTTTCCCAACCGCCCAGCGCTTCGATCTGCGCCTTCTCTTCTTCGGTGAGGAATTTTTCGGTCAGCGCCTTCAGCCATTCTTCCGGGATGTTGGCGATATCGCCGTCGCCGACCAGCTCCAAGCCCTTGAAAACATGGCCGAAAACGACATCGAACTTGTCGAGGTTACGTTCGTCCTTCACCAGCGAGGCGCGGGAGAGGTAGTAGAAATCCTCGACCTTGCGGTCGATGACGTCCGCGTCCAGCGCCTCGAGCAGGGTCAGGTATTCGCGCAGGCTGACCGGCACGTTGGCTTTTTTGAGTTCATGGAAGAAGTGGACGAACATGAGCGTTTTCCGGGCTTTAAAATGGCTTGTTGGCGGCAGTCTAGGGCTTATGGGGGACGGTTTGAAGGGGTGCAGGCGGTTCATTTGTGAGAGCGCTGGCAGGCAGATTTGACGGATTTTCCGTGCGCTGCGCGCGCGATCGCGTCCGGGGCCCGAATAGCTGTCCGGTTTCAAGGCGTTGGCGCGCGGAGCGGAAGCTCTTTCGCAACGACTGTCACACGATTGTCAAAAAACTGTCACAAACGGCCGAAATTATCATCTGTATACGGATCAATGGAAAGGTTATCACCGCATAAATCGAAAGTTATTCCCGCCTCCGGCAAGCGTGCGGCGGCGGCGCGAAATCCGGGGATAAATAAATTCGTCAAAGAGCGATGAAAAACTTATCCCCGGTGTCTTTAACTGTCCAACCATCCGCGTCCGGGTGTCGCGCAGGCACGCAACGAGGGCGGCGCGCTACTCGTTCTTCAACGCCTGCAGGAAGAGCCAGTCGGTCGGCTTGCCGTCATAGCCGCTGCCGCCGGTTTTCTCGATTTCGATCTGCTGCCATGGGGCGCTGGCGGCGAGCCGCGCGGCGAGTTCGTCTTTCGTGGGATAGTTGTAGTAGCGGCCGAGATCGTCGCGGCCTTCGGCATCGCCGCTCTTGAAGCTTGCGAAGAGACGGCCGCCCGGCTTAAGGGCGCGGTGAACACGGGCGAGGATGTCCGCAAGACTCGCCGCCGGCACGTGAAGCAGCGATGCATGGGCCCAGACGGCGTCGAAAGCGGCGACGTCCTCGATCTCCTCGAAGCGCGCGATGCGCACGGGTTTGCCGAGGAGGCGGCTTGCGATGGCGGCAAGACCGGCAGAGCCGTCGAGCGCCGTCACCTCGAAGCCCGCTTCCATCATGGCCGCCGAATGACGTCCGTCGCCCGAGCCGAGGTCGAGGACATGCGCCCCCGGCGCCAGGCGGGCGAGGAAAGCGCCGAGCGATCCGCTGACATTGGTCCTGTCTCCGCGCGCCGCGTAGGCTTCCGCTTCCGCGTCGTAGAAGGCAAGTGTCCGCGGATCGCTCAGTTCCGCCATTTTCCGCCGAACCTAGTTCCGTTCGCGGCGCGCCAGGAAGGCGAGGCGTTCGAAGAGGTGGACGTCCTGTTCGTTTTTCAGCAGCGCGCCGTGGAGCGGCGGGATCAGCTTGGTGGGATCCTTCTCGCGCAGGGTCTCGGGCGAGATGTCTTCCGACAGGAGGAGCTTCAGCCAGTCGAGCAGTTCCGAGGTCGAAGGCTTCTTCTTCAGGCCCGGCACTTCGCGGATCTCGTAGAAGATGTTGAGCGCTTCCTGGACGAGCTTCCCCTTGAGGCCCGGGAAGTGGACGTCGATAATGGCGCGCATCGTGTCTTCTTCCGGAAACTTGATGTAGTGGAAGAAGCAGCGGCGCAGGAAGGCGTCCGGCAGCTCTTTTTCGTTGTTGGAGGTGATGATGACGATAGGACGCTGCTCGGCCTTGATGGTCTCGTTCGTCTCGTAGACGTAGAATTCCATCCGGTCGAGTTCCTGCAAGAGGTCGTTCGGAAACTCGATATCGGCCTTGTCGATTTCGTCGATCAGCAGCACGGGGCGCTTCTCTCGCTCGAAGGCCTCCCAGAGCTTGCCCTTGGAAATGTAGTTGCGGATGTCATGCACGCGCTCGTCGCCGAGCTGGCTGTCGCGCAGGCGCGAGACGGCGTCATATTCATAAAGACCCTGATGGGCCTTGGTGGTCGACTTGATGTGCCAGGTGATCAGTTCGGCGTCGATCGCCTTCGCCACTTCCTCGGCCAGCACCGTCTTGCCGGTGCCCGGCTCGCCTTTCACCAGCAGCGGGCGCTGCAGCGTGATCGCCGCGTTGACCGCCACACGCAGGTCGTCGGTGGCGACGTAATCCTTCGTTCCCTCAAATTTCATCGAACTGGCTTTCCCCTGGGACGCGGCAACGAACGCTTTCCAAGCGCCGGCCTCCGCTAACCGAATTGCTGAACGGCTGAGAAACTAATGTGTGACCTGAGCCGGTTCAAGGAAAAGGCCTGTGCGCCGCCGGCCGCGGGTCCCGACGCGTTCGAACGGGCAGGGGCCGCGGCCGGCGGCGCCCTTGCGGCAATTTTTGCCGGGCAGGGGGCAGGGGCTGCAGAGCGCCGGAATGGTTAATGAATTATAACATATTGATTTTACTGATAAAAACAGGTGGCCCGCTCCTTGCTCCTTGGCTGGCAGCACGTGTTCCGCAGAGCCCCTGCCGGAATTCACCGCATGGAGAAGAGCCCATGAGTTTCTTTGGATCGATGAGCACCGCGATTTCCGGCATTCGTGCCCAGGCAAGCGCGCTCGGTCACATCTCGGACAATATCGCCAACTCGCAGACGGTCGGCTTCAAGCGTACCGATACGAGTTTCAACGACATCGTGACGGCGTCGACCAGCCGCAATCATCTGCCGGGCGCGGTTCTGGCGGCGCCGGCCTTCACCAATTCGGTGCAGGGCTCGATCGATGCCTCGGAAGTGCCGACGCATATGGCGATCAACGGCGAGGGTTTCTTCATCGTTTCGTCGGCGATCGCGACCGTCGACAACCAGCCGGTCTTCGACAACGTCAATTACTACACGCGACGCGGCGACTTCGCGATGGACAAGAACGGCTATCTCGTGAACGGCGCCGGTTACACGCTGCAGGGGCTCGAGATCGATCCGGTTACCGGCAATCCGGTGGGCGACACGCCGGGCCGCATCCAGATCGATCGCGACTTCCTGGCGGCGCGGCCGACCTCTTCGATCAGCTACACGGCCAACCTGCCGCTATGGCCGCAGACGGTCAATGCCGATCCGGATATCGCCGACAGTGAGCTTCTGACAGTCGGCCGGTTTACGCCGCCGCTCGCCGATCTTTCGGCGATCCCCGCCAATGGCGAGAATATCTTCCTCGACAACTCGCTCTCGGGCGGCGCGATCACTGGCTACGACGCGCTTGGCGCGCCGGTCAACGTCCAGCTTCGCTGGGCGAAGATCGACAATGCGGCCGGTGGCGGCGACGAGTGGAACCTGTTCTACAAGACCGACGATGCCGCGGTGGGCGGCGCCGACAAATGGCTCAATATCGGCCAGTCCTATGCCTTCGATGCGCAGGGCCGCCTTGCTCCCGCCGTCGACGCGACCACGATAACGGCGCTCACGGTCGACGGGATCAATCTCGGCGACGTAACGCTCGATCACGGCGCCTCCAACATCACGCAGTTCAGCAACAGCGCCGGTACCGTTTCCGTCAACACGATCGACCAGAACGGCTATCCCTCGGGCGAGCTCGTCAGCATCGCCGTGTCGGAAAACGGCCGCATCGCCGGCACCTATTCGAACGGCAAGACGGTGGACATCGCCGAAGTGTCGCTCGCCAGATTCAACGCAACCGACAAGCTGAGGAAGCTCGACGGCACGGCCTTTGCGGCGACGCAGGAATCGGGCGAGCCCATTCTGGGCGCCGGCGGCGACATCATCGCCTCGGCGCGCGAAGCCTCGAATGTCGACATCGCGGACGAGTTTTCCAAGCTGATCGTGACGCAGCAGGCCTATACGGCCGGTACGCGCATCGTGACGACGGCCGACGAGCTGATCCGCGAAACGCTGAACATGAAACGCTAACAGACATGGCGGCGGGCGCTCCGTTTGACGGTGCGCCCGGCGCCGAAGTTCCGGTTCCTCGTTCCCAGGTTGCCAGATGACCCTTTCCTCCGCACTCGGCGCCGCATTGAGCGGATTGAATGTCGCCCAGTCGGGTATCGACGTCACCGCGCGCAACATCGCCAATATCGGTACGCCCGGCTATACGCGGAAAGTGCCGAACCAGGTCAACGCGCTGGCGGGCGGCGAAGGCATCGGCGTGCGGCGCGAAGCGGCGCAGCGGCAGATCGACGAGTTCCTGCAGCAGCAGATGCGCGTGGCCTCGGCCGGTGCGGCGAGCCTCAATGTCAAATCCTCCATGCTCGGCCGGGTCGACGCCCTGTTCGGCGATCCCAGTTCCAACAGTTCGATCGCCGGGTCGATCGGTGCGCTGGCGACGGCGCTGCAGGAGCTGGCCGGAAATCCCGAGTCGCCGGCCGCGCGCCAGTCGCTGCTCAACCAGGCCGGCAATCTCTCGGCGCAGCTCAATACGATGTCGCATACCGTGCAGGACATGCGGCTCGAGGCCGAGCGCAACATCGCCGCCGCGGTCGAATCCGCCAACTCCCTGCTCAAGACGATTGCCGAGGTCAACAACCAGATTGCGCAGCGCCAGGCCTCCAGCCAGTCGGTCGGCGACCTGCAAGACCAGCGCGACCTGGCCATCAACGAGTTGTCGCGGCTGATGGACGTCAAGGTCACCAATCGCGACGACGGGACGGTGACGATTTTTACTTCGGGCGGGCAATTGCTGCTCGACCGGACGGCGGTGGAGCTCAGCTTCAACGAGCAGACGCAGATCGACGCCACATCCTCGCTCGCCAATGGCGGCGTCGGCACGATTACGCTGAGCTCGGGCAGCACGACCGTCGATCTCATGGCGGCCGGTGCGATCCGCTCCGGCGCGATCGCCGGTTATATCGAAATGCGCGACACGGTGCTGACGCAGGCGCAGGCGCAGCTCGACGAGCTGGCCGCGCAACTGGCGCTGTCGCTGTCGCAAGAGACGCTGCCGGGCGATGCCGTCGTGGCCGGCGCCGCGGAAGGCTTCGAGCTCGATACGGCAGAGATGCTGCCCGGCAATTCGATGACCCTGAGCTATACGGTCGGCGGCATTCCGAGCACAGTGACGATTATTCGCGTCGAGGATCCGGCCACGCTGCCGCTGACCAACGCGGCGACGGCCGATCCCAACGACACGGTGGTCGGCATCAATTTCAACCAGCCGATGGCCGCCATCGTCGCGGATCTGCAGGCGGCGCTGCCGGTCGATGTCGTGGTTTCCAACCCCTCGGGCGAGGTCATCCGTTTTCTCGACGACGGGCTTGCCGGCAACAGCGATATCGATGCGCTGTCGGCGACCATAACGCCGGCGGGACTTGCCGACGGCAGCACGGGGATGGCGCTTTTCGTCGACGGGCCCGCAGGCACAATTTTCTCGAACAGTCTCGACAATCCGCCGCAGAAGACCGGCTTTGCGAGCCGCATCCAGGTCAATCCGGCGGTCATTGCCGACGACACGCTGCTTGCCGCCTACGATACGGGCGTGCCGCTCGGCGATTCGGCGCGGGCGCACGATCTTCTCGAACGGCTGACCGGGGAGAGCCGCTATTTCTCGCCGGAATCGGGCATCGGCGGCACGGCCTCGCCTTTCAACGGCACCATCGACGGTTTCGCGCGGCGCCTCGTTTCGTTCCAGTCGTCGCAGGCGGCCAACGCCCAGCGCGACGCGGAAGCACAGCAGATCGTCCATTCGTCGCTCCAGGACCGGTTCGACGCGCAGACCGGCGTCAATATCGACGACGAAATGTCGAACCTTCTGCTGCTGCAGAACGCCTATTCGGCCAATGCGCGCGTCATCACCACCGTCAAGCAACTCTTCGATGTGCTTATGAGCATCGGCAGGTAATCAAATGCAGGTTTCAACGCTCTCCCAGTCCCTGGCGCTGCGCAGCTCGATCAATTCGATGCGGGCGCAGTTCGACGATCTTCAGCGGCAGCTCGCGACGGGCCTGAAGGCCGACTCCTATGCCGATCTCGGTACCGACCGCAATCTGGTGCTGTCGCTGTCGCATCAGTTGAGTCAGCTCCAGACCTATACCAACACGATTTCGCAGACGCAGATGCGCGTGGAAGTCTCGTCGGATGCGCTGACGCGCGTTTCGCAGATCGCCGCCAGCATGAAGACGACCAACATGACCACCGGCTTCGAGCTGGTGAACGGGACACAGACCAGCGCCCAGGTGACGGCGGCGATGCAGTTCGACGAAGTCATCAACCTGCTCAATCTCCAGATCGAGGACCGTTATCTCTTTGGCGGCCGCGACACGCAGACGCGGCCGGTGGCGGTGCCCGATGCGATGATGAACGGGACGGCCGACCAGGCCGGTCTCAAGCAGTTCATCGACGAGCGGGCCCAGGCCGATCTCGGCGTCGACGGCCGGGGGCGGCTTACCCTCGGCCTTGCCGGCGCGACAGTGACGCTGGCGGAAGACGCCGCGCCCAGCGTGTTCGGTTTCAAGCTCGATGGCGTCGCTTCGACGCTGACCAATGCCACGGTCAACGGACCGGCCGGCGCGCCTCCCGAAATCGAAGTGGATTTCACCGGGGTGCCGCTCGCCGGCGAAAGCGTGATGCTCGACCTCACGCTGCCCGACGGGACGACGACGCGGGTGACGCTGACCGCGACGACCGACAATCCGCCGGCCGCCGGAGAGTTCACCCTCGGCGCCGATGCGGCGACGACCTCGGTCAATTTCCAGGCGGCGCTCGATACGGCGATCCAGAGCGAGGCCAACACGAGACTGAAGGCCGCCTCGGCCGTGGAAGCGGCCAATAATTTCTTCGACTATGCCAATGGCGGCGTGCCGCAGCGCGTCGACGGGCCGCCCTTCGGTACGGCAACGGCGCTGCGCGACGCAACGCAAGCCGATACGGTGTTCTGGTACAGCGGCGACCAGACGGGCGTTGCCGGCAACAACATGATCGCCAAGATCGACGACGGGCGGCAGATCGCCTATGGGGCGCGGGCCGACCAGGCAGCGATCCGCGACACGCTGAAGGCGGCGGCGCTGATGACGGCGGTCGAATATACCGGCGCCGATCCGGAGGAGGTTCATTCCTACAAGGCGCTGACGCAGCGCCTGGGGACCGTGCTGAATTTCGAGAGTACGCCTTCGGTCGAAAGCATCGTGACCGGGCTCGGCCTGACGGCGGCGACGCTCGCCAATACGCAGGACCGGCACGACACGATGATGGCGACCGCCAACGAGCTGCTGGGCGATATCCAGAACGCCGATCCCTACGAGGTGGGCGTCAAGCTGACGACGTTGCAGACGCAGCTCGAGGCGAGCTATCAGGTGACGGCGATGCTGTCGCGGATGTCGCTGGTCAATTATTTGTAGGCGGGACGATACAGAGGCGAAAAGGCCCGCTTTCGATGCGGGCCTTTTTTATTGTCCGTGCGGGTTTTTCGGGGCGCGTCATTGCGAGGGCTTGACCCACTGCTGTCCGGCTATGCGAACTCGGCTGCGTGGGGTGTTGCATTTTCACAACCCAAACCGTCATGGCCCGCTTTAGGC
>NZ_JBBECC010000107.1:0-27565 GCF_040882025.1 Parvibaculum sp.
CCCATCGTCAAGAAGATGCTGGCCGAGCGGCGGCCGGACCAGAAGATGGGCGAGGGCTAGAGCCCCAGCACCGCTTTCGCCAGCACATTGCGCTGGATTTCGTTGGAGCCGCCATAGATCGTGGCGGCGCGGCCGAAACCGTAATTGGCAAAGACCGCTTCGGCATGATCGGGCCCGACGCGCGGTGCATTGGGCAGGCCTTCGAGACGCTCGCGCTGCGAGGGCAGCGTGTAGTAGCCGATGGCCTCGACCGCCAGCGTCTGCAGCGCCTGCTGGATGTCGGTGCCGGCGATCTTCAGGATCGAGGAGCGCTCGCCGACCTGCCGTCCCGCCGCCGCGTCGGCCAGAATCCGCGCATTGGTGATCTCGAGGCCCGCAAGGTCGATCTCGATTTCGGCGAGCTTGCGGCGGAAGGCGGGATCGTCGGCCAGCCGCCTGCCGTCGCTGCCGCGCGTCGCCTCGGAAATCTGGTGCAGTCGCTCGACCGCCTTTTTCGATTCCGGCACGCCGGCAATGCCCGTGCGCTCATGTGTCAGCAGGAACTTGGCATAGGTCCAGCCCTTGTTCTCCTCGCCGATGCGGTTTTCGACCGGTACGCGCACATCCTCGAAGAAGACTTCGTTGAGGTGATGCAATTCGTCGATCGAAACGATCGGACGCACGGTAATGCCCGGCGTCTTCATGTCGATCAGCAGGAAGGAAATCCCTTCCTGCGGCTTCGATTTCTCGTCGGTGCGCACCAGACAGAAAATCCAGTCGGCTTCATGCGCGTAGGAGGTCCAGATTTTCTGGCCGTTGACGATGTAATCGCCGCCGTCCCGTATGGCCCGGGTTTTCAGCGAGGCAAGGTCGGAGCCCGAGCCCGGCTCCGAGTAGCCCTGACACCACCAGATGTCGCCGGAAAGAATACCCGGCAGATGCTGTGCCTTCTGCGCCTCGTTGCCGAAGGTATAGATGACGGGGCCGACCATGTTGAGGCCGAACGGCATCAGTCGCGGCGCTTCGGCGCGCGCCGTCTCCTCATTGAAGATGTGGCGCTGCGTGACGTTCCAGCCGGTGCCGCCATGTTCCTTCGGCCAGGCCGGCGCGACCCAGCCCTGCGCGTAGAGCGCGTGGTGCCATTTCTTCAGCAGCGGCTTCTCGACCGAAACGCCGACCGATTTCGCCTCGGCGACCTCGCGCGGCAGTTTCGTTTTCAGGAATTGCCTCACCTCGTCGCGGAAGGCTTCGTCATCCTTGTTGAGCGCCAGTTCCATCGCGTCCTCCGGGGTTTCCCGACAGGATAGAGCGAAGCGTCACCTTCGCGCCAGATGCCCGCAAAGCAGAAGGGCCACTCCTTTTGGAATGGCCCTTCGCTCCTATCCGCGTCTGTTTCTTGTTTTTTGACGCCGATTCTCCTGTGCCTCAGCCGAGTTTCGCCAGCGCCGCCGCGACGTGATCCGGTTTTTCCAGTGTCATCAGATGGCCGGCTTCCGGGATCGAGACGAGCTCGGCGCCCTTGATCGCCTTCTTCCAGGCATGTGCATAGACCGGCGCGATCAGCTTGTCGCCGTCGCCCCAGATGAGCAGCGTCTTCGCCTTGATGCGGTAGAGCCGCTGCGAAAGGCCGCGATCGGGCACGGGGAAGAGGATCTTGCCCGCCATGCCCATCTGCCGCGCATTCTGCACGAGGAAGCCCTTCAGCCATTCCGGATCGTCAAGCGCGACGCCCGCCGTCATCAGCGCGGTCCCCGCCTCGACATCGTGAAACAACACGGCCGGAAGCTCGTAAGGCAGCATCGCGAAAATGTCGGGGATCGGATGCTCGTCGAGCCAGAGTCCGGCCGGGCAGATGAGGCCGAGGCGGCTGACATCGTTGGGCGCGACGGCGGCCATTTCGGCGGCGATCATGCCGCCCATCGAATGGCCGACCAGGATCGGGTCTTTCAGCCCGAGCGCGGCCACCGCGTCCCAGGTGTGGAGCGTGATGTCGAGCATCTCGCGCAGCTCGCCGCATTCGGCCGAGTCGCCATAGCCCGGCAGCAGTGGCGCATAGACGTGATATTTCTCGGCGAGCTTCGCCAGCAGCGGATCCTCCGCCGTGACGCCGCCGGCGCCGTGCAGAAAGACCAGCGGCTCGCCCTTTCCGCCCTCGAAGTAGCGGACGGGAACGTGGGGGGTCTCGATCGTTTTCGCGTCCATCAGTCCTTGCCTCCCACCATCGCGGCCACTTCCTTTTCGGCCGGCAGGCTGCCCGGCGTCACGCGTTTCGCCAGCGGCTTGCACCAGAAGCGGTTGTCGTCCTTGTAATCGGGGAACATGTCCCTGAGATGCGGCATGACCTTCTCGGCGAAGAGCCGCGTCGAATGCATGCACTTGTCCATCGGCATGTTGCCGACATGAAGCAGGCAGAAGATGTTGCCGACATTGAGCCCCTTGATCAGGTCTTCCATGCGCTGGCGCACGGTCTCCGGACTGCCGGCGATGATGTGGCCCTGCTCGGTGAGGTCTTTCCAGGTGAGCTCCGAATAGCCGCCGAGGGGTGGCGCATATTGCGACAGGGCGCCCGTCTGGATCGTCTTGATGGTGCGATAGCCCGGCGCATCCGCGAAGCCGCCATAGACATGGAGGCAGCGGTTGTAGAAATAGCTGACATGTTCGGAATAGAGCCGCTCGGCCTCCTCGTCCGTGTCGGCGACGCAGATCGTCTGCGCGAAGCCGGCGCGATAGGGGCTCTCGTCGGGTGCGTTGCGCTCGGCGACGCGGTCCCAGTAACCCTGCATCAGCGCTTTCGCGCGGATATAGCCGGAGAAGGAGAGGTAGGAATAGGAATAGGTGTTGTCGATGCAGAAATCATAGGTCTCGACCGAACCGCCGCCCGGAATATGGATCGGCGGCGGGTCCTGGATCGGCCGCGGCCAGATATTGACGTGGCGGAGCTTGTTGTAGCGCCCGTTGAAGGCGAAGGGGTCGGGATCCGACCAGGCGCGGCGGATCAGATCATGCGCCTCCTGGTATTTCTCGCGCGTCAGCGCCGGGATCTGTCCGTAGCAGTAATTCGTGTCCATCGACGTGCCGACCGGGAAGCCGGCAACGAGCCGTCCGCCCGAAATGCAGTCGAGCATCGCGAACTCTTCCGCCACGCGGACCGGCGGATTGTAGAGCGCGATCGAATTGCCGAGCACGACAAGCCCGACATCGGATGTGCGCCGCGCCAGTCCCGCCGCGATGATGTTGGGCGAGGGCATGATGCCGTAGCCGTTCTGGTGATGCTCGTTGACGCCGATGCCGTCGAAGCCCAGCGTGCCCGCATATTCGAGCATGTCCATGTAGGAATTGTAGACCTCATGGGCTTTCGCCGGATCGAACAGGCGCGAGTCGATATCGACCCAGACCGAACGATGTTTCTCCCGGAAATCGTCCGGCAGATAGGGCCACGGCATCAGATTGAACCAGGTGAATTTCATTTTTGGTCCTCCCGGAAGGGGCTCTTTTCGGCGCGCCTTTGCGGGGCGGCCCGGCCCTCATCGTTGTCTAGGGTGTTCACCCTAGAGCGGGAGTCTAGCCAGTTCGGCGGTCTCACGCAAACGTTACGGCGCACCAAAGGCACGGGCTGTCGCGCGGGCACGCGACAACCTATCGTGATGCCAAAAGCGGAATGCGGAGGATGAACGTCATGCGCTTCAAGACACTGGGAAATTCGGGCCTGAGAGTTTCGGTGGTCGGTCTCGGCTGCAATAATTTCGGCATGAAGATCGACCAGCCCGCCACGGACACGGTCGTCCACAAGGCGCTCGATCTCGGCATCACGCTGTTCGACACGGCCGATATCTACGGCAACAAGGGCGGCTCGGAACGGATGCTCGGCCATGCGCTGGGCGGGCGCCGCAAGGACATCGTGCTGGCGACCAAGTTCGGCCTCGCGATGGACGAGGGCGAATACATGAAGGGCGGCGCGCGGCGCTATGTCGTGCAGGCCGTCGAGGCGAGCCTCAAACGTCTGAACACGGACTATATCGATCTCTACCAGATGCATTTCCCCGATCCCGGCACGCCGATCGAGGAAACCTTGTCGGCCCTCGACGATCTGGTGCGTTCGGGCAAGGTCCGCTATATCGGCTGCTCCAATTTCGCCGGCTGGCAGCTCGTTGAGGCGCACTACCTCGCAAGGGAGGGCCGCCTGACGCCCTTCATCAGCGCGCAGAACCATTACAATCTGCTCGACCGCAAGATCGAGCTTGAACTGGTGCCGGCGGCGAAGAAATACGGCGCAAGCATTCTCCCCTATTTCCCGCTCGCAAGCGGCATGCTGACCGGCAAATACCGGCGCGGCGGCAACGGCCCCGAAGGCGGCCGCCTGACGGTTGCGCCCGGCATGGGCAAGAACCTGATGACCGACGCCAATTTCGACATCGTGGAGAAAGTGGCGGCTTTTGCCGAAGCGCGCGGAAAATCGATGCTCGACGCCGCCATCGGCTGGCTCGCCTCGCAAGAGCATGTCGCCAGCGTCATCGCCGGGGCGACGAAGCCCGAACAGGTCGAGCAGAACGTCAAGGCCGGCGAGTGGGAGATGACGGCCGAAGAACGCGACGAGATCGGCAAGATGACTTTCAGGTTCTGAGCGCGATTTCCGGTTGCCCGACGCGCCGGTGAAATGTTCTGCTGAGGCTTCCGCAGACAAACAGGAGGAAACGATGCGCAACACACGCAAGGCTTCCATCTTCGCGGCCGCCGGTGCGGCGCTGATGCTGCTGGCGGCCGCTCCCGCCCAGGCGGCCGACCCGCAGCCGGACAAGGAGATTGCCGCTGCGGCGCAGCATGCGGGCTTCGCCGCCGGTGCCGGCGATCTCGACGGCGTTCACACGCATCTCCATCACACGGTCAACTGCCTGGTCGGGCCGGACGGCGAGGGCTTCGCCGAGAAGGAGCTGAACCCGTGCAAGCCGCTCGGCAACGGCGCGATCCCGGATACCGAAGACGAGGAGACGAAGGCATCGCTCGAAGCCGCGCTCGAAAAGGCGCAAGCCGGCATCGCCGCGGAGGATCACGACGAGGCGAAGACGCTTGCGGGCGAGACGCAGGAAATGCTCGAGGCGCTGAAATAGGCATTTCGGCGCCGGCGCGCCCGGGCGGCCGATTTCGCTTGGGCGCGCGCTTGCCGCCTCTATACTCCGGCCATTGAAACAGGAACGACAAAAAGGGCGGCATCCCCGCGAAAGGGGAAAGCCGCCCCCGGGGGGAATTTTGGCCATGACCGCGCCGCTGTCGCGATCCTCGATCTATATTCACGGCTCGATCGGCCTGCCGATCGCGATGTTCGGCTATCCGGTGGCGATTTGGCTGCCGCCCTTCTATGCCGGCGAGCTCGGCGTCTCGCTGGCCGCCGTGGGCACCATGATCATGCTGGCGCGCCTCACCGACGTCGTCACCGATCCGATGATCGGCTATCTCTCCGACCACGCCCACACACGCATCGGCCGCCGCAAGCCTTTCATGCTGCTTGGCCTGCCGATCCTGGTCGTCGGCGTGCTCTTCCTCTTCATGCCCCATCTTTTCGGCTTCACCGCGGTCGGCAGCCTCTATCTGCTGGCCTGGCTCGGCATCATGTTCATCGGCTCGACGCTGATCTACATCCCCTATTTCGCCTGGGGCGCCGAAATGTCGCCCGACTATCACGAGCGCTCGCGCATCACCGCCTCGCGCGAATTCTATGTGCTGGTGGGGTTGATGCTGGCGGCGCTGATCCCCGCCGTGCTGCCGCTCTTCATCGAAGGTCCGGCACGGCCCAAGCCGGTGCTGGAAGCGATGGGCTGGGCGATCGTGCTGCTGACGCCGCTGCTGGTGCTGCTGGTCTGCTGGCGTGTCGCCGAGCCCGAACACGTCAAGGTCGCCCGCCGCGTGCCGCTGATCGAGGGCCTGCGCCATGTCGGCCGCAACGGGCCGATGGTGCGCGTGCTTGCGATCGTCCTGATCGTCACCGGCGGCGAGGCCTTCCGCAACGCGCTCTCGCTCTTTTTCATGCGCGACTATATCGGCGTCACCGGCGTCGGCATGCTCTACCTCTATTATTTCGGCGCCGGCCTCCTCGCCATTCCGGGCTGGCTCTGGCTCGGCCGCCGGATGGGCAAGCACAAGGCCTTCGCCGTCTGCATGACGGCGGCGGCGTCGCTTTCGACGCTCGCCTTCTTTCTCGTCCCCGGCCAGACGCAGATTTTCACCGCCATGTTCATCGCCAAGGGCCTCTGCTTCGGCGGTCTGCAGTTCCTGCCGCTGGCGATGCTCGCCGATGTCGTCGATGTCGACACCGCCCGTTCCAAGGGCAAACGCGCCGGCACCTTCTTCGCCATATCCGGCATGACGACCAAGCTCGCCACCGCCTTCGGCACCGGCATCTCGCTCAATGTTGTCGCCTTTTTCGGCTTCAACCCGACAGGCGCGGCCGGCGTCAACGGCCCGGCCGAATTCTGGTGGCTCACCTTCTCTTATGCGGTCATTCCTTCGATCTTCTTCCTCGCGGCCCTCTGGCTCACCTGGACTTATCCGCTGACGGCCGCCCGCCAGCTGCGCCTGCGCGGCCTCATCGAGCGCCGCAATCTGCGGCTGGCACAGGAAGCCGCGATCAACCGTTCGGCCGATTGAAACAGCCAATAATCCGCGTTCGCCGCACCGCAGCATTTTGTCGAATGCGCTTCCGCTCTTTGGGATGAGCGCGGGACGGCGTTAGACTGCCGCCAACAAGAATGAAAAAGCCTCGAGGAGGAACCGATGGCACAGCTGGATCTCGTCATCCGCGGCGGTACGATCGTCGACGGCTCGGGCGGCGCGGCATACGAAGCCGACATCGCGATCGACAAGGGCGTCATTGTCGAGATCGGCAAGGTCGCCGCCTCGGGCCGCGAGGAAATCGACGCGCGAGGCCTGCTCGTCACGCCGGGCTGGGTCGACATCCACACCCATTACGACGGCCAGGTCACCTGGGACAGCCGCATGACGCCCTCCTCGATCCACGGCGCGACGACGGTCGTCATGGGCAATTGCGGCGTCGGCTTCGCGCCGGTGAAGAAGACCGATCACGACAGGCTGATCCGCCTGATGGAAGGCGTCGAGGACATTCCGGGCGCCGCCCTTCATGAAGGCCTCTCATGGAAATGGGAGAGCTTCGCCGACTACATGGCCGCCGTCGAAACGCTGCCGCACGACATCGACCTGGTGATGCAGGTGCCGCATGGCGCGGTGCGCGTCTATGTGATGGGCGAGCGCGGCGCGAAGCGCGAAGCGGCGACCGACGCCGAAATCGCCGAGATGCGGGCCATCGTCCGCGACGCGATCAAGGCGGGCGCCATCGGCTTTTCGACCTCACGCACCATCGCGCATCGCACCAGCGACGGCGACCTGACGCCGACCATCGGCGCCGCCGACAAGGAAATGATGGGCATTGCCGAAGGCCTGAAAGATGCCGGCGCCGGCGTGCTGCAATGGGTCTCGGATTTCCGCGACGTCGATGCGGAGTTTTCGCTGGTCGAGAAACTCGTCGAGATTTCGGGCCGGCCCTTGAGCTTCTCGCTGGTCCAGGCCGACGTGATGCCCGATCAATGGCGCGAGCTGCTTGCGCGGCTCGATGCCGCGGCCGGTCGCGGCCTGCCGATCAAGGCGCAGGTGCAGGGCCGCCCGGTCGGACTGATGCTGGGCCTGCAGGGCTCGGTCCATCCCTTCCTGACCCGGCCGAGCTACCGCGCCATTGCCTCAAAGCCGCTCGCCGAACGCGTCGCCATCATGCGCGACCCGTCCTTCCGCGAAAACCTGCTGGCCGAGGATCTCGAGCCTGGCCATCCGTTCTTGAATTCGCTGGCCGGCGCCTATCACAAGATGTTCGAACTCGGCGACCCGCCGAACTACGAGCCCGCGCCCGAAGACAGCATCGGCGCCCGCGCGAAGCGCAGCGGCGAAAATCCCGACGCCATCGTCTACGACATTCTGACGGCAAACGAAGGCCGCAACTTCCTCTTCTTCCCGCTGCATAATTATTTCGAGTTCAGCCTCGACAATGCGCTGACCATGATGCGGAACCCCAACACGCTGTTCGGGCTGTCGGATGGCGGCGCGCATGTCGGCGTCATCTGCGATGTCAGCGTGCCGACCTACATGCTGACCCATTGGTGCCGCGACCGCTCGCGCGGCGAGCGGCTCGATCTGCCTTTCGTCGTGAGAAGCCAGACCCGCGATACGGCGGAAGCGATCGGCCTGCTCGATCGCGGCCTGATCGCGCCGGGCATGAAGGCCGACATCAATGTGATCGACTTCGACCATCTGCGCCTGAAGCCGCCCGGCATGGTCTACGACCTGCCGTCGGGCGCGCGCCGGCTGATGCAGGAAGCCGAAGGCTATGTCGCGACGATCGTCAGCGGCGAGGTGATCTATCGCAACGGCCAGCCGACCGGCGCGCTGCCGGGCAAGCTGGTGCGCGGTCATCAACAGGCGCCTGCCCGCGCGGCTGCCGAATAGGGGAGGGGAGAATGACCGTTCATGTGCTGGAGCCCGCCTGCGACTGGCGCGCCGCCGATGTCGCCGACGAAACACGCTGGACGCTGGAACTGTCGCCGGCCGATATCGCGGAACTCGAAGCCGCGCTGGCCTGCGCGAAAGCCCGCGCCGCCGACCTGCTCGATGTGACAAGGGACGATTTCCCGCTGCCCTCGCTCGCTCCCCGTCTGGTCGAAATCGAGGCGCAGCTGATCGACGGTTGCGGCTTTGCCCGTATTCGCGGCCTGCCGGTCGAACGTTATTCCGACGACGATGCCGCGCTGATCTATTGGGGCATCGGCATGCATCTCGGCAAGCCCTGGCCGCAGAACAAGCATGGCCATCTGCTGGGCGACGTGACCGACCACGGCAAGTCGGGCGCCGACTCGACCTCGCGCGGCTACGAGCTGGGCGGCGTCGCGCTGCCCTATCACTCCGACGGCTCGGACCTTGTCGGCCTGATGTGCCTCAGAAAGGCCATGTCGGGCGGCATCTCGACCGTCGCCAATGCGCTGGCGATCCACAACGAGCTGGTGCGCACGCGGCCCGATCTTGCCGCGCTGCTCTACGAACCGCAGCCCTACGACTATCGCGGCGAGGAACCGAAAGGCGGTGAGCCTTTCTATTCCATGCCGGTCTTCACCGAGCATGCCGGCCGCCTCTTCGTGCGCTACATCCGCCCCTATATCGAGGCCAGCCAGCGCCATCCCGATGCGCCGCGCCTGCACCCGAAGGCCCGCGAGGCCTTCGATCTCGTCGACGCGGTGTGCGCTGATCCGGCCTTCAATGTCTATATGGATCTTGAGCCGGGCGACATGCAGTTCGTCAACAACTACCACGTCCTCCACGCCCGCACGGCTTACGAGGACTGGCCCGAGCGCAACCGCAAGCGGCATTTGAAACGGCTCTGGCTCGAAACCGCGCGCCTGACCGACAGGCCTGAAAAATTCCGGAACTTTTCGAGCCACTGGGCTCAAAAGCGGACGAAGAGCGAGTTGAAGCTCGACGCGTGACCGGCCCTAGCGGACAGGCACGAGGCCGCCGAAACCGGCGGACGCGGGAACGGGAATACGCCGCGCCATCGCCGGCGCTTCCGCCTCGAAAAAATGCACCGCCCGTTCGGCAATGCGTTCCCAGCCGGGCTCGGCCGGCAGCCAATGTGCATGGCCCGGCAGCGTTTCGAGCACGGCGCGGCCTTCATAGCCCTCGACCAGTCGCGTCGTCATGTGAACCGGCGTCAGCCGGTCCTCGGTACCCGTCAGCATCAGCAGTGGACAGGAAACTTCGGCCGGGTTGACCACGGTCGCGCGGCGGCGGTCGAAAAACCAGTAGGCGATCTCGAAAAAGGCGCGGCCCGATTCCGGTACCAGCGTCGCATAGACCGCTTCGCGCTCATGCCCCGGCAAGCCGTTCAGCACGCCATAGCTCATCGTCTCGAGCGAGGGCAGTTGCGGCCGCGTCCAGAAGCGTCCCGACAAGGTCTGTTTGCGGAAAATCCAGAGCGGCTTGGGATCGAATGACATATAGCCCGCGCAATGGGCCGAGGCCAGGCAGACGGCCGACTGCACCAGATCGCGCGCGGCGAGAATTTGAGCGAGAAGTCCGCCCATCGAATGGCCGACGACCAGCGGCTTGCGGCCGAGCTTGCCGATTTCGGCGGCGAGGTCGTCCGCATAGTCGGCGACGCTGGTGATGCCAAGCTCGGGATGCGGGTCGCGTCCCGGTTCCGCGCGATGCCGCAACGCCGGCACGACGACCGTGTAGCCGCGCGCTTCGAGGAAGCCACGAAAATTGTCCCAGACACGCGGCTGGCTCCACATGCCGTGAATCAGCATGACCGTGCGCCCGGCGCCCTCGTTCGGTCGATCGGTGGTACTGAAATGCATTGTCGAACCGGCTGCCCCCGGGAAATTCGCCACGCCGGGGCTCGATGCCCCGCCGCCTCAATGTCCGCATTAGGCCTCCAAAGGTCTTACAAAATTACCAATATCCAGCCGCCCGGCGGCGCGTCGGAGGGCCTTGATCGGGCCGGGCAGTCGCGCCACTCTCGTTTCTTCGGCGACGGCCGCGCAGGGCGCAACAGGCCGATATCGCCGATATTCAGGAAAGAGGCACTGGACCATGGCTGAAAACACCAAGAAGCGCGGTACGGCGGGCGCCCGCAAATCGGCGGCGCGGCCGGCCGGGAAGGCCCCCGCCCGGAAAGCGGTTGCGAAGAAGGCCCCGGCTCGAAAGAAGCCTGCTCAGAAAAAGAAGAAGGCGTCCGGACTGACGCCCGAAAAGGAGGCCTTGCGCAAGCAACTCGAAAAGCAGGTCGCCGCACTTTCGCGCGAGGTCGACAAGGCCGAGAAGGAAGCGCGCAAGGCGCTCAAGGCAACCGAAAAGCGCTACGGCGGCGTACTGAAACAGTTGAAGGCGGATCGCAGCCGCCTCGCCAAACGCGCCGCCGAGTTGGCGCGTCAGGGCGAGGGCGCTTTCGACGAAATCAGAACCGGTGTCGAGGGCGCCTACAAGGAACTTTCGGAAGCGGTCGCGCGCGCCTACGGCCATTTCAGGTAACCGCACCCCGAACCGGAAAAGGGCGGGCGGGACTTCCCGCCCTTTTTCTTGTCCGGCCTTCTTGCGCAGCGAAAACGGCTGGGGCCTACTTCCGGCATCGTTATTGCCGATAATCCGACACCAGGGAGTGACCCATGAACCGCGTGCTCGCCCATACGGGCGCGAAATATCCGATCGTCCAGGCGCCGATGGGCTGGATCGCCCGTTCGCAGCTTGCCTCCGCCGTCTGCAAGGCGGGCGGCCTCGGCATCATCGAGACCTCGTCCGGCGAGACCGAAGCCTGCAAGTCCGAAATCCTGAAAATGCGCGATCTCACCGGCGCGCCTTTCGGCGTCAACCTGCCGATCCGCTTCCTGCGCGACGACGCCATGCTGCGCTTCGTCTGCGATGCCGGCGTCAAATTCGTCACGACCTCGGCCGGCAGCCCGGCGAAATTCATCGAACCGCTGCACGATGCCGGCATCACCGTCTATCACGCGGTGCCGACGGTCGACGCGGCGATGAAATGCGTCGATGCGGGCATCGACGGTCTGGTCGTCGAGGGAACCGAAGGCGGCGGCTTCAAGAACCCGGAAGAAGTCGGCACGCTGGTGCTCTTGCAGGCGATCCGCGCGAAATCCGACATTCCGATGATCGCGGCCGGCGGCATCTGCGACGGCAAGGGCATGGCGGCAGCCTTTGCGCTCGGCGCCGAAGGCGTGCAGATGGGCACGCGTTTCGTCAGCTGCGCCGAGAGCCCCGTTCACGTCAACTACAAGCAGGCGATTGTCGACGCCAAGGAGACAGGCACCTACGTGCTCAACAAGAAATCGACCCCCTGCATCCGCGCCCTGAAGACCGAGCGCACGGCGGCGATCCATGAAGAAGGCCTGATGCCGCCCGACACTTTCACGCGCATTCTCGATCTTTATTTCGGCGGTGACATGGAAGCGGCTGTCGGTCTTGCCGGCGAGACGGCGGGCCTCATCACCGCGATCAAGTCGGCGAAGGACATCATCGAGGAAACCGTCGCCGAGTTTTTCGCGATAGCCGGACGCATGGGTTCGCTCGGCACGGCGAAAAGCTTCGGCTGACGCGGCTCAATGCAGCAGCCGCGGCATCGCATCGGGAAAGGCGACGCCCGTCTGCGTCCCGATGCCGAGTGTCAGCCCGGCTGTCGATAGCGCCAGCGCGAGCCGCTGCGCCGGTGCCCAGACGGGTGAGGCCCCGCAAGGCGCCGCGCGCCAGCTCCGGTCGAACCGGTCTTGCGCCGCCTGTCCGTGCCGCTGCAGGCCGGCGATGAAATCCAGAATGCGGGCTTCGTCGCTTGTCAGCACCCGCCAGTGCGGACAGGGGATCGACAAGGGCCGCTGCACGCTGTGCGTCAGCGCCGTTGCAAGCTCGGCCACCAGTGCCGCGCCGCCCGGCAGTTCCAGTGCGTCGAAGGCGCGTTGCACGAGCAGCGAGCGGCCGGCGCCGTCTTCCGTCAGGCGCCATTGAACGCGCAGACACCAGATGACGAATTGCTCGGCAAAGCCGAGTTCGCCGAGCGGCTGGTCGGGTGCGTAAGCGGAGACGGAGCGGGTCGGGACGACGGCTGCGGCAGGTTTCATGGGCGGTTCCTCGGGGCGTTCGCGATGCGGTTGCGGAGCCCGAGAATGCTGCAAATAAGAATGACTCGCAAATAAAAAATGCGGCAACCGGACCGGGAGCCGGTTTATGGAAATGTGAAATTTTCGCGGAAAGCCTTGGTTTTTATTGACATGCTGCATCGCGGCCTCTACACACGGCCCGAACGCAATCGCACGTGCCACTGGCCGAACCGGTTATGTAACGGCGTACGCGTCTCTTTGGACAATTTCGGCGGCATGTCTCACCCGAGGCATCGTTCAGGTACCTCCGCCGGGTTTCGAGGGAGATTGCATATGTCCGGTTCTAGTCCGAGGGGCTGACGCCCCGGATCAAGCCGAGCCGCACGTCGCGAAGGCGCCTTTCCAGGCAAATTCGAACGCGCATGCCGGGCGAGATATCGCCCCGCAATCGGCAGCCATTTTGAGCGCGCGCGCCTTCGGGCCTTCGCATTTTTTGTTCACGCACCGACAAATCCAGGGGCTCCGGTCCCGCGGGCAAAATGTCCGCACCCGGCGCCCGGTCCATCTACTGGTTGGGGAGAGGCACATGTCCGAATCCAATGCCCTCTTCCAATTGGGGATCGACTTGAACAGCGTTTCAAGCAGCACCCAGGCGGAAGTACTCGAGTTCCCGATTGCCCAGTCGAAAGAGGTCAAGGCCGCGCCTTACACCTCGACCGACGAACGCACCGATTTTTTCATCGAGCGCGACGGCGAGCGTTTCGCCGGCACGCATCTGATTATCGATCTGGTCGGCGCGAGCCGGCTCGACGATCTCGCCCATATCGAGGCGACGCTCAGGCGTTGCGTCGAGGTGTCGAAGGCGACGCTGTTGCATATCCATCTCCATCACTTCACGCCCAATGGCGGCGTGTCCGGCGTTGCCGTGCTGTCGGAGAGCCATATCTCGATCCATAGCTGGCCCGAAGCGAGCTATGCGGCGCTCGACATCTTCATGTGCGGCGAAGCCGAACCGCATAATGCGATCGAAGTGCTGCGCGAGGCCTTCACGCCTTCCGACATCCGCGTCGGCGAGCATCGGCGCGGCCGGGACATGGTCTGATGAGCGGCAGGAAAGAAGAGCGCTGGGTGACCGAAACCCTCTATGAGGGGGACGGCTTCACCTGCGCCTTCCGCGCCGACCGCGTGCTCTACGAGGAAAACACCGGCGAACAGCATCTGGTGATTTTCGAGAACGCGCTTTTCGGCCGGATGATGGCGCTTGACGGCATCACGCAGGTGACGGAGCGCGACGAGTTCATCTATCACGAGATGATGACCCATGTGCCGATTCTGGCGCATGGCGCCGTGCGCCGTGTGCTGATTATCGGTGGCGGCGATGGCGGTATCCTGCGCGAAGTCCTGCGCCACAAGACTGTCGAAAAGGTCACCATGGTCGAAATCGACCCGGCCGTGACCGAATTCGCGAAGAAGCACATGCCGCAGGTGTCGGCGGGCGCTTTCGACGATCCGCGCCTCGATCTCGTATTCGCCGACGGTGCGAAATTCGTCGAGGAAAGCACGGAGAGCTATGACGTCGTCATCGTCGATTCGACCGACCCGATCGGCCCCGGCGAGGTGCTGTTCCGCGAAGAGTTCTATCGCGCCGCCAGGGAGCGTCTGACACCCGGCGGCGTCATCGTCACGCAGAACGGCGTTCCCTTCATGCAAGGGGCCGAACTCAAGGGCACGATCGAAAAATTCCGGCGTATCTTCCGCGTCGCCACCTGCTATCTCGCCACGATCCCGACCTATGTCGGCGGTCCGATGGCGATGGGATGGGGCACCGACGATGAGAGCCTGACTGCCGTGTCGCCCGAGATTCTGGCGAAACGCTTTGCCGACGCACATATTTCCACACGCTATTACACACATGAAGTGCACAATGCGGCCTTCGCGCTGCCGCGTTATGTGCTCGATCTGGTCGAGAACATTTGAGCGTGATTCACGTTTTGGCAATACCTTGCGGCGAGCATGGGGACTTGGCGGCGGCGTCGCCGGCGACCGGCTTATGTGTGATTTTCGTTTGCGCGAATCGGCAGGCCGTGATTCGCTGATTGCAATTCCCGCCGTTCTTCCGGGCAATGCGCCGGATGATCAAGAATGGGAGCGCAGGCCAGATGAGCCAGATTTGGGATGGAAACGATCTGACCGGATTCCGGTCAAGCGCGAAGTCGGCAGCATCGCGCACCGATGAGACCGAACCTCCGCGTGTCTCCGATTTTCTGATCGTTGGTGTCGGTCTTGCCGTCTCGGCGTCGATTTCGACGCTGGGGCTTTGGAAGCTGGTCGAACTCGTTATCGTCTGACCGCGCCGCCTCGCCTCAAAGCGAAGCGTAGCTGGCCGCGATCAGCGCATTGGCGCGTGCGTCGCCTGCGAGATCCGGTCCCATCTGGTTCATGACATAGGCAATGGCCAGCCCGGTTTTCGGATCGGCCATTCCGAACGACCCGCCCCAGCCCGAATGGCCGAAGGCTTCGTCATTGGGGCCGTATAGTCCCCCCACATTCAGAATGAACCCGGCCCCCCAGCGCGCCGGCATGGCCAGCACCTCGTCATGTCCCTCGATCTGGAGGTCCGTCATGGCGCGGATCGTCTCTTGTTTCACCAGCGCTTTTCCATCGATCCGGCCGTCGCCGGCCAGCGCGCCATAGACCCGCGCAATTGCCGCGGCGGTTCCCTGTCCGTTGGCGGACGATAATTCGGCGCCGCGCCAGAAGCGTTCATTGGGAATGCGCGCATCGGGCGCAGGATTGCCGAGAGCGGCGATCTGCGAAATGTTGAGCGTCTCCGGTGGCGGCATGCTGGATTTTGCCGACGGGATCATTTCGGCGACGCGGATATCCTCCGACGCCGGCAGGCCGATGTGAAAATCGATCTTGTGCGGTTGCGCGACATTCTCGCGGAACCAGGCGCCGATGCTCTTGCCGGCGACGCGCGCGACGACTTCGCCGGCCAGAATGCCGACGGTCAGTGCGTGATACCCGGATCGCGAACCCGGTGCCCAGATCGGCGCTTGCGCGGCAAGGCGGCGGGCCATCAATGCGTGATCGCACATCTCCTCGACCGTGGTCGGGACGGAGGGTCCGCACAGTCCGGCCTGATGCGACAGCATCTGGCCGATGGTGATGTCGGCCTTTCCTTCGGCGGCGAATTCCGGCCAATGCTTCGATACCTTGTCGGAATAGGCGATGAGGCCGCGCTCGACCAGCATGCCGCAGACAAGCGATCCCATGCCCTTCGTCGTCGACCACACATTGGCGAGCGTGTCGGCTGTCCAGGGCCGCGTGCGCGCCCGGTCGGCCGAACCGCCCCACAGATCGACCATCACTTCGCCATCGCGGATCACGGCGACCGACGCGCCCACTTCGCCGCCATGGACGAAATGTGAAGCGAATGTTTCGCGCACAGGTTCGTAGCCCCTGGCGCAGGTGCCGTGAATTTCGACGGCGGTTGCGGCGTCCGACATGTGTCCCCCCGATGGTTTTACCTTGTTGTCCCGCGCCGGCAAGGTTCCGTGCACGGACCGGCTTCAGGCCAGCTTTGTGTCTGCGAGAATGATACCGTCGCCATCGGCATAAAGCCAGTTGCCGGGCCTGATCGTCAGCCCCGCAAAACCGACATCCACATCCCTTTCGCCGCGGCCTTCGCGCGCGCTCCGCTTCGGATGCGCGGCGAGCGCCTTGACGCCGATTGCACAGTCTTTCAGCTCTGCCGTGTCGCGCACGCAGCCATGAATGACGACGCCGGCCCAGCCGTTTTCCTCCGCTAGCTTGCCGAGATTGCCACCGAAAAGCGCGCATTCCATCGAACCGCCATTGTCGACGACAAGCACGCGGCCCCGGCCTTCGCCTTCGACCGCCGCGCGGACAAGCGCATTGTCGTCGCGGACATGCAGCGTCGTCACCGGCCCGGAAAAGGCCAGCCGCCCGCCATAGTCGCGAAAGACGGGCGCGGCATGGCGCACGCGGTCGGGATGCGCGTCGGAAAGATCCGTGGTGGCGGGCGAAACTTGCGTTGTCATAGGCGGCGGTTCCCTTGCGGCAATGTCGGCGCTTCTTATAGCGGCGGCGCAGGGTAGCGCGCCATTGCTTTGTCGCCCTTCCTTCGGGCGGTTCCGCGCGGGGTCAAAACCCGCTAGGCTTGCGCCACAGGCATCGACGAAAGCGCCGGACGGCAGCGGTTTGAGGGAGCTGCCGCCGAACCGGCCGGGAGGAAACCAATGGCACTGGCTCAGGCAAAAACGGCGTCCGGCCCCACGGTCGCCATTCTCGGCGCAGGTGTGGCCGGCATCTGCACGGCGATCAAACTGAAGCAGGCGGGCTTTACCGATTTCACGATCTACGAAAAGGCGTCCGAGATCGGCGGGACATGGCGCGAGAACACCTATCCGGGCTGCTCCTGCGACGTGCCGCTGCATATGTATCAATACTCCTTCGACATGCGGCCGGACTGGACGAAGAAGTTCGTCTTCGCCGCCGACATCAAGGCCTATCTCGAATCCGTCGTCGACAAATACGGGTTGCGCGGCAACATCCGCTTCGACACCGAGATCGATGATGCGCGTTTCGACGAGGCGAGCGGCACCTGGATGCTGAAATCGGGCGACCGCAGCTTCACCGCCAATGTCGTGGCGGCGGGCACCGGCCAATTGCACCGCCCGGTCTGGCCCGACATCAAGGGCCGCGACAGCTTCGCCGGCGATGCCTGGCATTCGGCGCAGTGGAACCACGACGTCGACCTGAAAGGAAAGCGCATCGCGGTCATCGGCAATGGTGCGTCGGCGATCCAGTTCGTGCCCGAAATTGCGAAGGAAGCGGCTTCCGTCACGATTTTCCAGCGCTCGGCGAGCTGGGTGCTGCCGCGCCCGCAGCGCGAGTTTTACGGTTGGGAACGCGCGATCTACAAGGCGCTGCCCTGGACGATGAACATTCAGCGCTGGAAGATCTACTGGTTCGGCGAGCTGCTCTTCCGCACCTTCCATACAGCCGGCGACAAGCTGAAGGAAATGGGCATCGCGGAAATGGAGGCCTATGTTTCCGATCCGGTGAAGAAGAAAAAGCTGACGCCCGATTACGAGCCGGGCTGCAAGCGCGTGTTGTTCGCCAATGACTGGTGGCCCACCATGGGAATGGACCACGTCGACGTCGTGACCGAAGGTATCGAGGAAATCAACGCAAGCGGCATCCGCACGAGGGACGGCAAGCAGCGCGAATTCGATGTCGTGATCTACGGCACCGGCTTCGACACGACGCATTTCCTCGGACCGATGGCGCTGAAGGGCCTTGCCGGCCGCGACATCAAGGACGCCTGGAAAACGGGCGCCGAGGCACATTACGGCATGACGGTGGCGGGCTTTCCGAATTTCTTCATGCTCTACGGGCCCAACACCAATCTCGGCCACAACTCGATCATCTTCATGATCGAGTGTCAGGCCAACTACATTACGCAATGCGTCAGGAAGTTGCGCAACGACGACCTGCTCTATCTCGACGTCAAGCCGGAGGTGCAGCGCGCCTCGAACGAAAGTGTGCAGGCCGACAATGCGAATTCGGTTTTCGCGAGCGGCTGCACGAGCTGGTACAAGACCGCCGAAGGCAAGGTGACCAACAACTGGGCCAACTACACCTTCAAATACTGGTGGCGGGTCCGGCGGCCGAACTTCGCCGAATTCAATCTCCGTACACGGACGGCAAGCGCGCAAGGCGCTGGCGCGGAGGGTATGGCAAGACAGATTGCAGCCGCCGAATAGACGTGGAACGGTCCCGGAAGCGGGGATAAGTTTTTTGCGCGCGGGGGGAAATCATGGATATCCCCGGCATATCTCATGCGCTCTCGCGCCGCCGGAACGCGTGCTGGCGCGTTTGTGACAGTTTTTTGACAGTTTGATGACAGAGGGGGGGTCTGAAGCCCCTTTTTCTGTCCGTCAACAGCCCTCCATCGCGGCGCGCATCGCGGCCGCGGTGAAGGCGTCGCCGGGAAAGAAGGATTCGATAACGAGTTCCGAGAAGGAAATGTCGACCGCCGTACCGAAAACGGTGGTGGCGGTGAAGAAGGTCAATATGCCCGCTTCCGTGCGGATTTTCACCGGCGCGATCAGCCCGCCATATTCGTCCTCGCCGCTTTCATCCGTGCCGCCCGGCATCGCCTTCAACGCTTCAAGCAGCGCCGCGAGGCCTTGATCGGCCGTCTGCGCCACCTGCCGCTCGAGCCGCATGAAGATGTGCGACCGCCAGCCGGCGAGATTTTCGATGCGGGGTGCCAGCCCGCGCGGATCGAGGCTGAGGCGCAACACATTGACCGGCGCTTCGAGCAGGGCCGGATCGACACCTTGCAGGAAGAGACCGGCCGCGTCGTTGGCGGCGACGAGGTTCCAGTGCCGGTCGACGGCGAGCGCCGGATAGGGCTCGCTTCCCTTCAGCACCAGATCGACCGCGCGGCGCGCCGCCGCCGCATCCGGACTGTCGAGCCCGGTTTCGGAATAGACCGGCGCGAAGCCGGCGGCGAGCAACAGCGCGTTGCGTTCGCGGAAGGGCACGTCGAGCAGTTCGGCCAGATGCAGCAGCATGTCGCGGCTCGGGCGCGAGCGCCCGGTTTCGAGGAAGCTCAGATGCCGCGTCGAGATGTCGGCGTCGCAGGCAAAGGCGAGCTGGCTGAGGCGGCGGCGCTGGCGCCATTCGCGCAGGCGTTCGCCGACGGGCGGGGTGTGCATGTTCATGGGGGAGAGACTATGCGCCTCCGCGCGGGCAAACAATTACCTCCCGCGTAATCGACGTGAGGCGGGCTCCTCCCCAACTATGCCTCCAGAAGCCGCGTCCCCCTCGCGGCGCATCGAGAGGAGATCCTCATGACCGACGTCACCGAACTCGCCGACCGCTACATCGAAGTCTGGAACGAAACCGACGGCGACCGCCGCCGCGCCCTGATCGCGAAGACATGGGGCGAGGACGGCGCCTATGCCGACCCGGCGGCCGTGAGCAACGGCCATGACGGCATCGACAAGATGACGGCGGCGGTGCATGAGCGCTTCCCCGGCGCCCGCTTCCAGCGCACCAGCGCCGTCGACAAGCACAATGACCGCATCCGCTTCGGCTGGGAACTCGTCGCAGCGGACGGCAACACCATCGTCGCCGGCGTCGATTTCGGCACGGTGGCGGCGGATGGCCGCCTCGCTTCGATCACCGGCTTCTTCGGCGAACTCGCCGAAGCCGCCTGAGCCGTGTTTTTCATTCCGTCGAAACCCGTTGGACCAAGGAGAAAAAAGATGGCCCTCGCAATCGTCAATTCCATTTCCGCCCGCCACGCCGTGCTGGCGGACGCCGCCGCCAGCGCCGCCTATTGTGCGCTCTTCATCGCCGCCTCAGGGCTGGTCGCCCAGTTGACGGGGCTGCCCGCCGGCTTCGTCTTCTGGATCGGCGTCGCCCTGCTGCCCTGGGCGGCGGCGCTGGCGCTGATCGGCAGGGCGGAGACGCCCGCCGCCGGCGCCGTCGAGACGGTGATCGCCGGCAACGCGCTCTGGGTGGTGGCGTCCATCGCGGTGCTCGCCCTCGGCGTCTTCGACCTCAACGCGCTCGGCGTCACTTTCGTGGTGGCGCAGGCGGTCGTGGTTGCGATCCTCGCCGAACTGCAATTCCTCGGATTGCGCCGCGCCGGCTGAGGGCGGGCCCATCGCAAAGGAAAAGGCCGCGGGGGCGATCCCGCGGCCTTTTTCTGTATGCTGAGCTTGTCCGGACTGCGGAAATCCCGTATATCTCGCTTTCGATCCCCAACCCGTCATGACCCGATTTATTCGGGTCATCCACGTCTTTGCGGGAGCTGAAGAAAGACGTGGATGGCCCGCCTGCGCGGGCCATGACGATTTTGGGGAAACGGGAGAGAAGCTGTGGCGACCCGTCGAAACAAATCCGACGCGCCGGAACTGACCGACGAGCAACTGGAGCGCGCCAGGGCGGCGCGCTTCGTGAAGTCGGTGCGCGCGCAAACGGAGTTGAGCCAGGAGGCGTTCGCCGCGCTCTATCACATCAATGTCGCGCGCCTGCGCGACTGGGAGCAGGGCCGCTCAACGCCCGACAGCGCGATTGTCGCTTATTTCAAGATGATCCGGCAGGAGCCGGAGTTGGTGGCGCGGGTGGTGGGCTGAATGGGTGGGTTACTCTTGCTGCAATATATTTAGAATTTCCTTGGTGAGGGCAGGGAAGTCCCCGTCTACGAACTCCAGCCAATTGGATTCGATTGTCTCCGCCTTTTCTTGCAGGTCCATGTCTCGCGCGGCTGTCGGGGAGAGCAACTCGCGTAGATAGATCGTCGCGTTTTGTTTTCCCATTGGCTTGACTAAACCCTTAAACAAAGAAGGTTTGGCCATCGCAGCTTGGTACAAGTGATTCCGAATTTCGGAATCGGCCGGGCCGCTAACAAGAGAAACAATTATCCGGTCTTTGTACGGATCGGCATTCCAGCTTTTAATTTCAAAAAGAAGATTCCTTCCGGTTTTGGTCCATGTCCCCAGATCGCAGGCGTTTAGCTTGGCGACCCCCAGCCAGGGAAGAGGAACAAAACGAAGGATATTCGCCCCGTGTCGGTCATGACAAAAAAGCGCCTCATCATTGAGGAGCGATCTGGCGATCTCAAGCAAGCTCTCAGGCTCTGGACGGTTTTCGAAGATGAAGTCGAATGCTTCTTTGTGTCGTTCGTAGAGCTGACGCACCAGCTCATGTAGCTGCTCGTCCGGCACGATATGCCTCCTAAGCATTTCAAGGTAGTGGCGAATAATGATCGATGTCTCAGGCGATGTATGGGTATCGTCTACTAGACCTTCCAACGCTTTGGCGACTTCGGCGTAGCTAAACGATACATATCCCGATTCATCGGGTGCAGTTCCATCGGGTGTTAAAAAGACCAACAACTGACGTCGATCCGCGAACCGGTCTTGAATGACCTTTTTGTATCTAGTGAGCTGCCCTTCACTCGCTTTCGCATCGATTTTGTTCTCAATCAAAACGACAAGCCGCAATTCCTTTATGTCGATAAGCAAATCAATGTTGTTCCACTCGCGATAGACAATTGCCCCGTCAAGGTCTCCGACGACAAGTTCAAGCGGTCGAAGTGGCCTTTGCTCGCGAGGTAGCTTGTTGAGAACTGACCGAAGGATGTTAAGCAGCGGTTGTGGCCCGAGTCCGTGACTCCGGTTTGGAGAGAACAAGAACGCAAGAAAATTTGAATGCCTTAACTCGCCTCGAACGGCGCCGACAGCCTCGAAGAAATTCAACTTGGCTCTGTGTCGATCAACCGACCGGAAGTCAGGATCATCAATCAGGTCAGATAGCTTTTCTTCAATGTCCACCGAAGGCCCCGCAACCCGCATGTCATAGAATGAGACACCGTCAATCGGACGCAACCAGAAAGTCTGATTGCGGACTGTCGCACGACGGAAGGTTTTGTAAAAATGGAAAAAGCCGCCGGGTCGCCCCGGCGGCTTTGATCGTTCGGCGGAAGATGCGGCTTAGTGCGCGGCTGCGGCCTTGAACTGGTCGGCTTCGGTCGAGTCGCCGAGCGCCGTCGTGGAGCTTTCGCCGCCCGCCGCCGCGATGGCGACGAGGTCGAAATAGCCGGTGCCGACTTCGCGCTGGTGGCGCGTCGCGGTGTAGCCCTTGGCTTCCGAGGCGAATTCGGCTTGCTGCAGTTCCGAGTAAGCCGCCATGCCGCGGTCGCGGTAGCCGGACGCCAGCTCGAACATGCCGTGGTTGAGCTGGTGGAAGCCGGCCAGCGTGACGAACTGGTACTTGTAGCCCATCGCGGCGATTTCCTTCTGGAACTTCGCAATCGTCGCCTTGTCGAGATTGGCTTCCCAGTTGAAGCTGGGCGAGCAGTTATAGGCCAGAAGCTGATCCGGATATTCCTTGCGGATCGCTTCGGCGAAGCGCTTGGCGTCGTCGAGGTTGGGCTTGGAGGTTTCCCACCACAGAAGGTCGGCATAAGGCGCGAAGGAAAGGCCGCGCTTGATGCAATGATCGACGCCCGTGCCCGGCTTCAGACGGTAGAAGCCTTCGACGGTGCGGCCCTTGTCGAAATCGATGAACTCGTGATCGCGCTCGTCGATGTCCGACAATCAGTAAACGGATAGAAATCGGAACACTCGCCGCCGCCCGAAAAGAATTATTCTTTCGCAATCCCCTCTTCAATACTCGTAATTATCCTTTCCGCCCAATCACGATGCCTTCTGCCTTCGGCCTCGTTTAACCGCTCTTTTAAACTTCTCAGGCGGTTTTCAATAACAGACAGATCGACACTCCGCTCCCGCCGGAATTTCCAAGAGGTCGCCATCTCGGTAACAAGAACGGAATACGGCAACAAGGAATCGTCAAAAGCGCCCTCAAGTTTCAGCTTGTCTCGGCAGGCAACAAAATCATCGAATGCCTGCAGTTGTTTGTCCTTAGAGAAGGCCTTCTGTTCGTAGCTCCATTTGCGCAGAAGTTCTCCATCCGACATGCGCGCAAATGCGAGATAATGCTGAATTGCTCTGAGTGCTACATATGTAGATCCCATCTCGACAGCTTCGCGACGCGCCTTGTCGAGTTCCATGATACATTCGTCGATACTCAGGGCCCACGAGCTCTCATCACGCGTCAGTTTTTCCGACGCCGCGAAATTGTACAACTCTCGCGCAAACGCGCAGCAAAGCACCCGGTACCTGATATTCTGATCCACCTCTCCACCGCCCTGCCTCTGACTGCTCTTGCTTTTGAGGTTGTGAAGTTTCTCCAACCCTTCATCCATATGGCGTTCGATTTCTTTGGGTGTTTTGTCGTAACTTTTGCGGCGCCATTCGAGGCGGTCCAGAAGACCTTCAAGGTAGTGTGCTTCCCATTCCTGTTGCGCAAGTCTTCCGTCCCGATGCACTGAATTTGGCGGACCTACACGACGTGCATGCTGAAGAAAAATCTTCGCATAAGGGAGTTGGTTGTTCGCTGCGTAAAGTATGGAAATGAATAGGAGAACGTCGAATCTGAGAAGCCTTACATCCTCCTTGTCGTCGTCCGTATCTGCTCGACCTGCTCCGTATGCGATTTCAGCCGTCTCAATCGCTCTGTCTATGGCGTCCGATATCTTTATTTCTCTACTCGACTGTTCTTTCAGGTAGTCGTTGATTGCGCGTGATCGGAAGGAGAACAGGTGATAGAAGCTGTTGGACTTGACATAGAGAAAGCTTCGATCTTCGACACCGTCAGCCTTCACAATTACGCCGGAAATCCGCCTGGAATAGTCCCTAAGATTGCTTTCATTGGGCAAAGCTTTCAGCAGGGCAATTTCCCGGCCGAACTGGATTGTAAGGAGCTCGTGTTCGATGATTTGCTGCAGGTATTCTCGAATTTTGCTGTTTTTGATATTTTTCCAGCGCTGTTCGCGATCTTGAATCCGCGTCTTGATTTGCTCCGCGAGGCTTAGTTTTCTGTACTGCGTCCATCCCGCATGCAGCTGTTTTCTGACAAACCGCTTCAATGCCGTAGAGAGGTCGGCGCGACTCTCCGCTGTCAGCGTCTTCAGAAAATCGCCGACAAAGTTTATATACTCGAGAAGTTCTTCAAGAGCTTCGTTCCCCTGATGCGCAAGCGTGACGCGGTCATGGGAGACTATCTCTCCGCCCTGCCGAATCATGAAGGCGCTTACGAGACGAGGATGGAGGATTATTGGCAGTGCCCCTTGAAACCCGCTACCTTCCGACCTCATCGCGCTCAGCGCCTGAAAGTACTGCCGATTGCGAGTGATAAGGGCGACCTGGAGGTTGTCGCTTCGCTCTCCGATTTGACGATTGATATAGTCGAGAAAGGCCAGCGTATAAGCGCCGTCGTCACGCCGCGCCCAGTGCCCATGCTTCGCATAGGATTCGTTAAATCTGTCATTGCCGGTGTCGATCCACTCTAGCCATCTTTCGCGTGTCTCATTTGGATCGAAGGCGTCCAGAGCGCGGGAAACAGTTTGTGCGTTCGGCAACTCGTAAGGTTGGTGTTCCCAAGGAAAATCCGCAGCATCGTAAAAATTAGCCTGACTTAGAAATGAGAGCAGAATATCTCTCTTGGAGGAAGCCGGTTCCCGGGCAAGAGACGCAAAGCCGAATTGCTCGGTATCTTCGATATAAAGTTTCTCCGAGAAGGAGGTACTTTCCTCCAAGATGCGATTTAGGCTTGCATCATTCTGAAGTATCGCCGATTGCCAGTTTTCGGTGGCGCCGCGTGCATAGTGGGCGAAATAGGCAATGCTGTCCTTCAGCAGTGAGAATGCTGGTGGCGAAATTATCGTTGCAAATTCGTCCGTAAGAAGAAGCGCATCGATATATTCGGCCTGCTCCTCATATGCGCGCCTCAGGTATCCAACTAGCTCCTCGTCATCATTCGCGAGGTTCAAGAAAATCCGTTCTAGATTTGTCAGATATTGCCATGTGTCGGCCACGCCGTCCCGTTTGAGATCATGCCGCGACAATGGCGAGCGAGCGTTCCAATAGGCATGAATCTCAGGATAGTCGACGAGATATATCAGGCGTCGCTTGTCTCCGCCGGCAATGAAGGATAGCCCTTCGCGTAGAGAGCCAAGAAGCGCTTTCGCCTCTTCCAATTCGAAGCGAAGCATCTCGAGCGTAAGATTCTGCTGCCATGCCACCATGTTACAACTACCTGTTCATGTGCTATGCAAAAGCTTGAACAGCTGCTTTTTTCAACTCCGACCGCTTGTTGGTGGTTGTTCTGCCAGCCCCATGCGCTCTACCAGAATAGCTCCTCGGTTCTACGCAGGCTTGGCATCTCTGTCTGTAGTTCGCCTTCTTGATATTATAGTTAACAGGCGAAGATAAATTTTCCGGCTTGAGAAACAGAATGTCCACGTCATCACGCTGGGTTCTGCCCAACAGTTGTCGGCGCTCCATTTCGTAAAATGCCGTCGCTGCATTTAGATAGATATCATCCGAAGCATTGGAACCCTGTATGACATTCCAAATATCCTGAAGCCCATGGCCTCGATCAATCGCGGACAAGAGGAACTGACCGAATACGCCGAAAACGTCATAATAAGCAGGGTCACCATCTTTACCTTGAGGAGGATTGTGGACCTCCTTAAACAAATCCTCGGGAGCAACGAAAACATTGGAACGGCGCGTAGAGTGGTGAATAAGATCTCTCCACAACAGGGGCCAGCTCTCCATTTCCGCGATCGCCAGGGGCGCGAACAGGATTGAGGCGAAGGGAGCCATGACGTCGCAACTATAAAGCGCTCTTGAGCACCTGATTGCGGCACTGTGCTGCGCGCAGGCAAAGGTGGCCAGGGCGCTGACGATCTGATCGACCGATATGTGAGCGGCAGCTTTCTCGGAGACATCCCAACGCTTCTGCTGAAGCTCCACAACGAGGATGTCGATTGCTGCAGCAAGATGAGGCGTTGTCGAGTGGAGACCTGAGCGCGCGACAGCGTAAGCGAGAGTTCGAATGTGCTCGAGTTCGAAACTATGGGCTGCCTCATCAAGCGAGGTAGCGATGGCTTCTTTAATAATTCTAACGACGTCGATCTCCCCTGCGGGAAGGAGAAGCGCTGTCAATAAATCGTCCAACCCGTATTCCGCAGGATTGCTCATCAAGAAGGGATAGGCTTGGCCTTTGTCCAAATAAGTACGGAGCCAATCTGCAAAGTGCTTTTCTCTCGAGAGAAAATGATCATCAAAGATCTCGACATTGGCAGTGTTCCAATCAATCATGAATAGATGCGCCCCTTCAGATATGCAGCGATGCGGTCTTCGTTCACAAGTATGTCGGTGTCGTCATCCAAGGTGCCCAAATCCTCGGTGGCTAGATTGGAGATACGAAATTCACCGTCACGGAGAACCAATTCAGTTACTCCAATGCGGGCTCGTTTCAGTGGCATGGTTCGCCCAAAATCGTCAGCAGCATCGCATGCGCAGAACGCTCTGTAGCCCGCCGCGGAAAACGTGGTGGGCCGCCACATCTCGACTCCTTCGTCAAGGTCGAAGGATATCAACGATAAATCTTCGCCCGATTTTTTTATGAGGCCGACCTTGATGCACGCCCACTTGGCCGTAGAATGTGGGGAGCGTGATCCTTTCTTTGGGAATAATCGACGTACCGTATGAAAATTCACCCAAGGTGACGGGAGGCGGTCGGCGATCGCTTCGAGGGTTCTTCGAGCAGTTGCCGACGCCGTATTCCATCGATCCTGATTCTGCTCCCAGATTACTTCGCCGCCGAGGAATGCCCGGCTTTTCACCGGTTGGCCGATCGTAGATCGAACTTCGTAGTCGCGCCTTGCTTTCTCCGTCGACATGACGCGTGCCACGCGTCGGTTGCCATCCAAATGCTCGAGACTCTGCCTCGATATGGTGGGCGCTTGCGCCGTTACGGGCGGAGTTGCTGCGGACGTAGCGCAATAGTTGTTCACCTGCCCCATTGCAGATGCCGACGCAGATACAAGCCCTGTTGTTGAGCGGCGGGCATACACGCTGAAGCTTGCGATGTAGCTTATGAAGCCCGCAATCGCAGAGTAGGTTTCAGGCCTCTTCCGATAGTCAAATAAAAGATTGAGTAGCAGCGTCTCTCCATCTTTGTGACGCAGAACCAGCCGCACCCAGTTCCAGCAGGCACGGTTCATCATTCGGCATTCGGCCTTTGTCAGCACCACATCGCCGATCTTTGGCATTTTCCCGCCCCCAGCTTTTAGGATTAAATAAGCATATCGGCAAGTCAACGAAGAGCTTGCGGTTAGGTGGGCGGCAAATACCCGAAAATGACAGAAAACGGCCGAAAGTTGCCCGTGGCCCGGTGCGCTAAGCGTTGTGAATGACAAACAAAAAAGCCGCCGGGTCGCCCCGGCGGCTTTGATCGTTCGGCGGAAGATGCGGCTT
>NZ_JBBECC010000108.1:0-4303 GCF_040882025.1 Parvibaculum sp.
TCGTGCCATTGTCGCGTCAAAGCCTCGCCTATGTGGATGAGGATATCGCTATATCAGTCGGCGACGGGGGACCGCGGTACCTGATGGAGCCTCGGGTTTTCGCAAAGCTTGCGCAGCTTGCGGCCGTCGGGCCGGACGATCTCGTGCTGGATATTGGTTGCGGCACGGGCTATTCGACGGCGGTACTGTCGCGCCTGGCAGGCACGGTCGTCGCGCTTGAAAGCGACAGCGAATTGGCGGAGCGGGCGGCCGCGACACTGGCTGATCTTGGTGCCGACAATACGGTCGTCGTAACGGGTCCGCTGAACGAGGGCTATGCCAGGCAGGCGCCATACGATGCAATCTTCTTCAATGGCGCGATTGGCGTTGTCCCGGATGGGTTCAAAGCCCAGTTGAAGGATGGCGGACGAATCGTGGCGGTGCTTGGCGACGGTGTTTCGGGGCGGGCGCGAATCTTCGTCCGGGCCGGCGATACGCTGAGCGGGCGAGATGCGTTTGACGCGAATATCCAGCCTTTGCCGGGTTTTGAACGGGTGAAGAGCTTTGTTTTCTGAAATTGATGGCAGATTGCACCTAATTGCCGCATGACCGTGCCTTACTGGGAATAGTAATTGCGGCTCACTACATCTAGCCTGCTGAAGACTGGTTCATTCGCGGATGCGTTGAGGGACGAAACCGCCTCTTTGCGGAGAAGTGAGACAATGAAGAGATCCTTGGAAGCGTCCCTGAAACGAATGATGGCAATCGCGCTTGGCACGACGGTTCTGACCGGCATGCTGGCGATTGCGACGCCGGCCGCCGCCGATACCTTGATCGACGCGCTGACCGCGGCCTATCAAACCAACCCGGTATTGCATGCACAGCGCGCCCAATTACGGGCGACAGACGAGCAAGTGCCGCAGGCGTTGTCCGGATGGCGGCCGACATTGCAGGCGCAGGGCACTTATGGCGCGGTCGATAGCGATACGACGCCTGTCGGGGGCACGACACTGGGCGACAATCGCCGCCCGATGACAGGAACAATTACGCTCAACCAGAATATTTTTGCCGGTGGCCGCACGGTCAACGCAACCGATCAGGCCGAGTATTCGGTGCAGGCCGGCCGCGAGGGCCTTGCCAGCGTCGAACAGCAAACGCTGCTCGGCGCGGTGCAGGCCTATATGAATGTGATCCGCGACGAGAGCACCGTTCGGCTCAACGAGAATAACGTTGCGGTGCTCCGCCGCCAGCTCGAAGCGACGCAGGACCGTTTCCGCGTCGGCGAGCTGACGCGCACCGACGTTGCACAGTCGGAAGCCCGGCTGAGCCTCGCCCGCTCCAATCTCACCAGCGCCGAGGCGCAATTGACCGCGAGCCGTTCCTTCTATGCGCGTGTGGTCGGGCAGTCGCCGGGCACGCTTGAAAAGCCGGCGCCGCTGGAAGGCCTGCCGACCGACGAAGACCAGGCGCGCGAACTTGCGGCGCAGAATAACCCGACACTGCTGGCCGCACGTCACACCGAATCAGCGTCCCGCGAGGCCATCTCGGTGGCCAAGGGCGCGCTGCTGCCGAGTTTCGATGTGCAGGCGAGCCATCAATATGCCCGCGATCCGTCCAGCACCATTCGCGATGCCGAGGAAAGCTCCATTCTCGGTGTATTGACGATCCCGCTTTATCAGAGCGGCGCCGAGTATTCCCGCGTGCGCGAGGCCAAGGAGATCAACAATCGCAGCCGTCTCGAAGTGGCCGCTGCGATGCGAGAGGTCGACGAGGCGGTCCGCGTGGCGTGGGAGCAGTTGCGGACCTCCCAGGCCCGCATCATCTCGACCGGCGAACAGGTCAATGCCAGCGAGATCGCGCTTGAGGGTGTCAGGCAGGAATCGGAAGTGGGCGCCCGCACGACGCTCGACGTGCTCGATGCCGAGCAGGAACTTCTGAATGCCCGTGTTGCGCTGGTCGGCGCCGAGCGGGATCTGGCGGTTGCCGAATACAATTTGCTGGCGGCGACCGGCCAGCTGACGGCGCGCCAGCTCGCGCTTCCCGTCGACTATTACGACCCGGAAGCGAATTATGGCGAGGTCCGCAACAAGTGGATCGGCTTCGGCACGGCCGGCGACGAGTAGTTTCATCTGTTTAGCGAAGTCTTTAGGGGAAGTTGGCAAATTCGTTCAACTTCTCCTAAGGTTCTCTTGATAATAATTAAGGGCCGGAAGAGGCGGAATCCGGATGGGCAGGATCGAGATATGAGCAATCAGGGCCAGGCGCAGGAGCCGACAATGGAGGAGATTCTGGCCTCCATTCGCCGGATTATTTCCGAGGACAGCGGCAGCGAAGAGCAGGCCGGCGCCGCGGAGCCTGCGGCCGAGGAATCCCTGCCCGAGCTGTCCGCCGAGGACGAGGCCGATATTCTCGAACTGACCGAACCCTTGGCTGAAGCGGCGCCCGAAGAACCGTTGATGGCCGAACCGGCGCCGGAGCCCGAGCCGCCCTATGTGCCCGAGCCCGCCGAAGAAGTCGTCGACGATATCGAATTCGCCGACGAGCCCGAACCGGCTCCGGTCCCCGAGCCTCAGCCCGAGCCCGAACCCGAACCGGCGCCCGTCAGGGCCGCCGTGCCGGAACCTGAACCCGCGCCCGCGCCGAAGCCTGCCGTTCAGGCGCCCGCGGACACCGACTTTGAGGAGCCTGCCATGAGTGCCCAGAGCCAAGCCCCGATCGTGTCGGGCGATGCCGAAAGGGCCGCCTCGGCCGCTTTCGGCGCGCTGGCCAGTTCGCTGGCGAGTGGCGGCGAAGGACGGACGCTGGAAGAGATCGTGTCCGATATGCTGCGGCCGATGCTGAAGGAGTGGCTTGACAGCAACCTGCCGCCGCTGGTCGAGCGTCTGGTTGCCGAGGAAATCGAGCGAATCGCCCGCCGCCGCGGCTGAACGCGTCCCATCCGGCCTTTTCCGGTCGAATTTCATCCCGATACTTGGCCGATGCTTGATCGGTCCGGGGTGCCTGTGCTGTAACACGGGCCCCGGCGCGGCTTGATTTGCGCCGGCGTTTCACGGATACCGATCCCCATGCTCGACAAGACATTCAGCCCGCAAGAGGCCGAGGAACGGCTTTACCGGCTCTGGGAAGAGAGCGGTGCCTTCAAGGCGGGTGGGCCCGAGGGCGCGAAGCCCTATTGCATCGTCATTCCGCCGCCCAATGTCACCGGCAGCCTGCATATGGGCCATGCGCTCAACAACACGCTGCAGGATGCGCTGATCCGCTTCGAGCGGATGCGGGGCAAGGACGTGCTCTGGCAGCCCGGCCTCGACCATGCGGGCATCGCCACCCAGATGATCGTCGAGCGCCAGCTCGAGGCCGAGGGCAATATCGGCCGCCGCGACATGGGCCGCGAGGCCTTCATCGAGCGCATCTGGAAATGGAAGGGCGAGTCGGGCGGCACCATTGTCGGCCAGCTCCGCCGGCTGGGCGCGTCGTGCGACTGGAGCCGCGAGCGCTTCACGCTGGACGAGGGGCTCTCGAAAGCCGTTTTGAAAGTCTTTGTCGAGCTTTACCGGCAGGGCCTGATCTATCGCGACAAGCGGCTCGTCAACTGGGATCCGAAGCTGCAGACTGCCGTTTCCGACCTCGAAGTCGAGAATATCGAGGTCAAGGGGCACTTCTGGCATTTCCGCTATCCGCTGGCCGACGGCGTCACCTATCAGTGGCCGCTGACGGACGAGGAGGGCAATCCGGCCGGCCACGAGACGCGCGACTACATCGTCGTCGCCACTACGCGGCCCGAAACCATGCTCGGCGACACCGGCGTTGCCGTGAACCCCGAAGACGAGCGCTACAGGCCGTTGATCGGCAAGTTCGTCGAGCTGCCGCTGGTCGGCCGCCGCGTGCCCGTCGTCGCCGACGAGCACGCCGACCCCGCGCAGGGTTCGGGCGCCGTCAAGATCACGCCGGCGCATGACTTCAACGATTTCGAGGTCGGCAAGCGGCAGGGGCTCGAACAGATCAACATTCTGACGCCGGATGGCCGCCTCAACGACGAAGTGCCGCCCGCCTATCGCGGTCTCGACCGTTTTGTGGCGCGCAAGCAGATCGTGATGGACATCGAGGCGCTCGGGCTGCTCGACCTCATTGAAGACAAGATCGTCATGGTCCCGCATGACGAAAAGTCCAAGATGGTCGTCATCGAACCCTATCTCACCGACCAGTGGTATGTCGACGCGGCAACGCTCGCGAAGCCCGCCATCGCTGCGGTCGAGCGCGGCGAAACCGTCTTCGTGCCGCGGAACTGGGAGAAGACCTATTTCGAATGGATGCGCAACATCCAGCC
>NZ_JBBECC010000109.1:0-4105 GCF_040882025.1 Parvibaculum sp.
ACGTCAAATCTCCGCCCTTTTCATGCGCCCTCTTTGCAGTGAGAATGCGCCCAAACAAGCGCCGCCGAGTGCCGGCAGAGCGCCATGGGAGACGCCAGAAGGAGCCGATATGAATTTCGATTTTTCCGACGACCAGAAGATGCTGAAGGAGCAGGTGCGCAAGTTCCTCGCCGACAAATGCCCGATGTCGGTCACGCGCCGCGTGCTCGAAAAGGAAGAGCCCTATGCGGCCGAGGTCTGGAAGGGTCTCGTCGAGATGGGCCTGACCGGCACGGCGATCCCCGAAGAGTTCGGCGGCCTCGGTCTCGGCGCGCTGGAACTCTGCGTCATCGCCGAGGAGCTCGGCCGCGCCGCCGCGCCGGTGCCGTTCTCGTCGTCGATCTATCTGGCCGCCGAAGCGCTGCGCCTCTTCGGCACGCAAAAGCAGAAGGAAACCTGGCTGCCGAAACTCGCGTCGGGCGAGATCATCGGCACGCTCGCCGTCTCCGAAGGTACCCATGCGGCGCATCCGCGCAACATCGCCGTCAAACTCGCCGGCGGCAAGGTCACGGGCGTGAAGCAGCCGGTCGCCGATGGTGGCGCGGCCTCCGTCGCCATCGTCGCGGTCAACACCGGTGGTGCCGGTGAGCAGGCCGTCTCGCTCGCCATCGTCGACCTGAAAGCAGGCGGCGTCTCCTCCGAGCCCGTCCGCACCATCGATCCCTCGCGCCAGCACGTCACGCTGACGCTGAAGGACGCACCCGCGGAAATCCTCGGCGACAAGCAGGGCGAGGGCTGGTCGCAATTGTCGCGCATCCTCGACGGCGCGGCCGTTCTCTTCGCTTTCGAACAGGTCGGCGGCGCCGAGGCGGCGCTCGAAATGGCGCGCGACTATTCGCTGGAGCGCTACGCCTTCGGCCGCCAGATCGGCTCCTACCAGGCGATCAAGCACAAGCTGGCCGACATCTATGTGAAAAAGGAACTGGCGAAATCCAATGCCTATTTCGGCGCCATGATGCTGAACGACGAAGGCGCCGAGCTGCCGGAAGCCGCCGCCGCCTCGCGCATCGCCGGCTCCGACGCCTATGTCTTCGCCGCCCAGGAAAACGTCCAGACCCATGGCGGCATTGGCTACACATGGGAATCCGACTGCCAGTTCCACTACCGCCGCGCCAAGCTCCTCGCGCTCGCCGTCGGCGCCTCGATCCAGTGGAAGGAAAAACTCGTCTCGCGCCTTGAAGCGAAGAACGCGGCGTAAGCGGCTCAAAAAGACATTCGGGAGAACCAAAATGGATTTCAACGACACGACCGAAGAAGCCGCCTACCGCGCGCAAGTCCGCGCTTGGCTCGATAAAAACGCGACCCGCAAGGAAAACGCCAGGGACATCGCCCCGCCGAAAGACCTGAAGGAAATGATCGCCCAGTCCAAGGCCTGGCAGGCGAAAAAGGCCGATGCCGGCTACGCCTGCATCACCTGGCCGAAGGAATGGGGCGGCGGTGGCGGCACGACGATCGACAACGTCATCTACAGCCAGGAAGAATCGAAATACGCCGTCCCCGGCGGCATCTTCGCGATCGGCCTCGGCATGTGCATCCCGACCGTCATGTCATGGGGCGCCGATGAAGCCAAGGAACGTTTCGTGCGTCCCGCCGTACGCGGCGACGAAATCTGGTGCCAGCTTTTCTCCGAACCCGCCGGCGGTTCCGACGTCGCGGGGCTTCGCACCAAGGCCGAGAAGGATGGCGACGACTGGGTCATCAACGGCCAGAAGGTCTGGACGTCGGGCGCCCATTTCTGCGACTACGGCATCCTCCTGACGCGCACCGATCCGAACGTCCCGAAGCACAAGGGCCTCACCATGTTCTGGATCGACATGAAGGACCCCGCCGTCGAGGTGCGCCCCATCAAGCAGATGTCGGGCGGCGCCGAATTCAACGAGGTCTTCTTCACCAATCTGCGCGTCAAGGACAGCCAGCGTCTCGGCAAGGAGGGCGACGGCTGGAAGGTCGCGCTGACGACGCTCATGAACGAGCGCCTCGCCGTCGGCGGCAGCCAGGGCAATGCCGACACGGACGAGTTGATCGCGCTCGCCCGCAACACCGACATCGCCGGCGAGCCCGCCATCCGCCATGGCGGCGTCCGCGAGCGCATCGCCGACTGGTATGTGCAGGCGCAAGGCCTGAAGTTCACAAGGTTCCGTACACTGACGGCCCTGTCCAGGGGCGAAACGCCCGGACCGGAATCCTCGATCTCGAAGATCGTGGCGGCCAAGAAGATGCAGGACCTCGGCTCCTTCGGCATGGACCTGCAGGACATGGGCGGCGTCATTCGCGACCGCAAGATATCGCCGGAAGAGGGCGCCTATACCGAGCAGTGGATCGGCGCGGCCGGCTACCGCATCGCCGGCGGCACGGATGAAATCCTCCGCAACATCGTCGCCGAACGCGTCCTCGGCCTGCCCCAGGACATCCGCGTGGATAAAGACCTCCCCTTCAACCAGGCCCCGAAGGGGAAATAGCAACAGCGGCTCCCCCGCACCCACTGAAACAAAAGGCCGGATCGCACGATCCGGCCTTTTTTCATTCAATCGTCATTGGCGGCACAAGCAACCCGGAAATCCGCATCGGCCGCTGTTTTATGCACGCGGAGACGCGGAGGCGCGGAGAAGAGAAGAAAGAATTTCACGCGAAGACGCGAAGACGCGAAGGAAGAGAAGGTTTGTTGGCGCTTCGCGCCGGAAGAATCTTCGCGCCTTCGCGTGCAAAAATCTGTTCTTCTCCGCGCCTCCGCGTCTCCGCGTGCCAAATCCTTTCCTTCTTCCTTCAAGCCGCCGCTTCCGCCTTCTCCGCATCCGCATAAAGCGCCAGATGCGCGGCAAGCGCCCGCTGAAACGCCGGCCTTGCCTCCGCCCGCTTCACATAAGCCGCAAGCGCCGGAAACCCGGCCACGATATCCCGGTGCCGCAAATCGCGCAGCACGGTCGTCATCATCAGGTCGCCGGCCGTGAAGCGGTCTTCGAGCCATTCGCGGCCCTCGAGCCGGCCCGCAAGCTGGCCGAGCCGCCGGCGCAGGAATTCCTCCGCACCCGGACGGCGCAGCGCCGCCCATTCTTCTTCTCCGTAGAACAGGTCGAGCGCCGTCACCTGGTCGATCGACGGCTGAACGGATGTCTGCGCCGCGAACATCCATTGCATCGTCCGTGCGCGGCCTTGCGCGTCGCGCGGCATCAACGCTTCCGACTTCTCTGCGATGTGCAGCACGATCGCGCCCGACTCGAAGAGCTGAAACCCGTCTTCCTCGTAAACCGGCACCTGCCCGAAAGGCTGCACCGCGCGATAGGCGGCCGCGTTCTGGTCCTCCGGTGTCAGCACCCGTTCCTTGTAAGGCAGGCCCGCTTCCTCCAGCGCCCAGCGCACGCGCAACTCCTTGACGGAGCCCCGGGCAAAGGGCGGCACCCATTTCAATACGCTTAAGTGGATCATCGTTCCGGCTCCTTGGCGTTCAGGGGGGTCTTGCTTCATCTTGCGCGGCGGGGCCTGCGCAAAACGCTTGCTAAAAGAATTGATATCAACATAATGGAGCCATGTCAAAATCCGAATCGTCCGCCGCCGTCCCGACGCGCCACATCCACGACAACTGCCTCTGCCTGCACGCGCAGCGCGCGGCCCGCGCGCTGGCGCGCCGTTTCGACGAGGCGTTCCGTCCCTTCGGCATCACCAGCGGCCAGTTTTCGCTGCTGAATGCGATGAACCGCGAAGAGCCGCGCTCGATGGGCGAGGTCGCGGCGATCCTCGCGATGGACCGCACGACGCTGACCGCGAACCTCAAGCCGCTCGAGCGCCAGGGCCTGATGAAAAGCGCGGTCGACCCGAACGACCGCCGCAGCCGCAAGCTGGTTCTGACGGCCGCCGGAAAAAAACGCCTCCGCGCCGCCGCGCCGGTCTGGAAACGGGAACACGCCGCGCTCGAACGCGAACTCGCCGCCATCGACGCCGGCGCTCTCCGCGCCGGCCTCCGCGCCATTGCGTAAAGCGGGGCAGGCGGAGGGCGCCTGCTGAAACGCCGAACCAGCCAAAAATAAAAGTGTCACCCCGGCGAAAGCCGGGGCCCATACTGCCCACCCAA
>NZ_JBBECC010000109.1:4115-4277 GCF_040882025.1 Parvibaculum sp.
CCTGCGGCAAGCGGCGCTGCGAGTGGGCCCCGGCTTTCGCCGGGGTGACACTGAATGTTGAATTCTGGCCCGGGCCAAAAAATGTCTTCGGCGCGACCCGTCCGCCGTAGCCTTGGCGAAGGCGGAAGCGCCATCAAACCTTCTCTCCTCCGCGCCTCCGCG
>NZ_JBBECC010000110.1:0-4255 GCF_040882025.1 Parvibaculum sp.
CCGGCGATTTCCAGGGCGGCGAGGATGTCGAGGACATCGTGTTCCGCGATGCCGCACGCGGCGTCTACAAGCGGTTGCTGCTGCGCGACGACAGGTTGATCGGTGCCGTTCTCTATGGCGAGACGCAAGATGGCAGCTGGTATTTTCAGCTCCTGAAGGATGCGGCGCCCGTTGCCGATCTGCGCGATACGCTGATCTTCGGACAGGCTCTCGCCGGCGGTGCCCGCGCGGACCCTAAGGCCGCCGTTGCCGCGCTGCCCGACGCAGCGGAAATCTGCGGCTGCAACGGCGTCTGCAAGGGCCGGATCGTCTCGGCGATCGGCGAACAGGGCCTCACGACACTGGACGAAGTGAGAAAGCACACCAAGGCGTCGGCGTCCTGCGGCTCCTGCACCGGGCTTGTCGAGCAATTGCTGGCGCTGACGCTGGGCGACGGCTACGAGGTGCAAGGCGGCGCCAAGCCGATGTGCGGCTGCACCGCCTTCGCGCATGACGATGTGCGCCGGTTGATCCTCGTCCGCGAATTGCGGTCGATCCCGGAAGTCATGCAGGAACTCGCATGGACGACGCCCGACGGCTGCGCGAGCTGCCGCCCGGCGCTCAACTATTATCTCCTCTGCGCCTGGCCCGGCGACTACACCGACGACAAGCAGAGCCGGTTCATCAACGAACGCGCGCACGCCAACATCCAGAAGGATGGCACCTATTCGGTCATCCCGCGCATGTGGGGCGGCGTCACCAATGCCGGCGAGCTGCGTGCCATCGCCGATGTCGTCGAAAAATTCGCGATCCCGACCGTCAAGATCACCGGCGGCCAGCGCGTCGACCTGCTCGGCGTCAAAAAGGAAGATCTGCCGGCCGTCTGGGCCGATCTCAATGCCGCCGGCATGGTGTCGGGGCATGCCTATGGCAAGGCGTTGCGCACGGTCAAAACCTGTGTCGGCTCGGAGTGGTGCCGCTTCGGCACGCAGGATTCGACCGGCCTCGGCATTCGCCTCGAGCGCATGACCTGGGGCTCGTGGATGCCGCACAAGTTCAAGATGGCGGTCTCGGGCTGCCCGCGCAATTGCGCCGAGGCGACGATCAAGGATTTCGGCGTCGTCGCGGTCGAAAGCGGCTGGGAGCTCAGCGTCGGCGGCAATGGCGGCATCAAGGTGCGCGCTACCGATTTCCTCTGCAAGGTCGGGACGGACGCCGAGGTCTTCGAATATTGCGGCGCCTTCATTCAGCTTTATCGCGAGGAGGCGCGCTATCTCGAACGCACCGCGCCATGGATCGAGCGCGTCGGCCTCGATCACGTCCGGACGCGCATTGTCGAGGATGCCGGCAACCGGGCGGCTCTCTACCAGCGCTTCCTCCATTCGCAGAAATTCGCGCAGACCGACCCCTGGGCGGAACGCGCCGGCGGCGGCAAGGACGCCGAGGAATTCCACATGCTGGAGCTCGCGACATGAACCCTGCCTGGACCAGAATCGGCACGATCTCGGATATTCCCGTTCGCGGCGCGCGGCGGATCGCTTCCGCGCATGGAACGGTCGCGGTCTTCCGCACTTCGGACGACCGGATATTCGCCATCGAGGACCGCTGCCCCCATCGCGGCGGCCCGCTGTCGCAGGGCATCGTGCACGACACCGGCGTCGCCTGCCCGCTGCATGGCTGGGTCATCGATCTCGAACGCGCCGAAGCCCGCGCGCCGGATCAGGGCTGCATCCGCCGTTTCGACGTCCGCGTGACGGACGGCGTCATCGAGGTCGATCTGCGCGCGGCCTGCGAAAGGGCGGCCGAATGAGCAAACCCGCCATCCGCACCACCTGTCCTTACTGCGGCGTGGGGTGCGGCTTGCGGGTTCATGCGTCCGGCGCGCGCAGCCTCGAGCTTGCGGGCGACACGGCGCATCCGGCCAATCGCGGCCTTCTTTGTTCCAAGGGAACAGCGCTCGGAGAGACCGTCGGTCTCGACAATCGGCTGCTTTACCCTGAGATCGGCGGTGAACGGGCGAGCTGGGATATGGCGCTCGATCGTGTGGCCGAACGCTTTTCCGATATCGTCGCGCGGCACGGGCCCGACGCCGTCGCCTTCTACGTCTCCGGGCAGCTCCTGACGGAGGATTATTACGTCGCCAACAAGCTGATGAAGGGCTTCATCGGCTCGGGCAATATCGACACCAATTCCCGTCTTTGCATGTCGTCCACGGTGGCCGGCCACAAGCGTGCCTTCGGCGCCGACGCCGTTCCCGGCAATTACGAGGATTGGGAACTTGCCGATCTCGTCGTTCTGGTCGGCTCCAACACGGCATGGTGTCATCCGGTGCTCTATCGCCGGCTGCTCGCCGCCCGCGAGAAACGCGGCACGCGGATCGTCGTCATCGACCCGCGCCGCACGGCGACCTGCGACGAGGCCGATCTTCACCTGGCGCTGAAGCCCGGCAGCGATGTGCGCCTTTTCAACGCGCTTCTCGTTCATCTGGCGGCGAACGATCATGCGGACGAGGAATTTGTCGGCGCGGCGACCGAAGGGCTCGATGCAACGCTCGCCGCCGCCTGTGCCGATGGGTCCGCGCTTGAGGCCGTGGCGCGCGATTGCGGCCTCGATGCCGCCGATCTCGAAACCTTCTTTTCCTGGTTCGCCGGCACCGAACGCACGCTCACCGTCTTCTCGCAAGGCGTCAACCAGTCGTCGCAGGGCGTCGACAAGGTCAACGCCATCATCAACTGCCATCTCCTCACCGGCCGCATCGGCAGGCCGGGCATGGGCCCCTTCTCCGTCACCGGCCAGCCCAATGCGATGGGCGGCCGCGAGGTCGGCGGTCTCGCAAACCAGCTTGCCGCCCATATGGAATTCACGGCCGAACATCGCGACATCGTTGCGCGCTTCTGGCGCGCAAGGCGCATGGCGCCGCATGGCGGCCTCACCGCCGTCGACATGTTTCGCGCGGTCGGCGAAGGCCGCATCAAGGCAATCTGGATCGCCGCGACCAACCCGGCGGTCAGCCTCCCCGATGCGAGCCGGGTGCGCGAGGCGCTGGCGCGCTGCGAATTCATCGTCGTTTCCGACTGCATCGCCGGCACCGATACGGGCCGCTATGCCCATGTCGCGCTGCCGGCCGCCGCCTGGGGCGAGAAGGACGGCACCGTCACCAATTCCGAGCGGCGCATCTCGCGCCAGCGCGCCTTCCTGCCGCCGCCCGGCGAAGCGCGCCCCGACTGGTGGATGTTCACGCAGGTCGCGCAGCGCATGGGCTTTGCCGACGCCTTTCCCTACACCGCGCCCGCGCAGATATTCCGCGAGCATGCCGCGCTCTCTGCTTTCGAAAATCACGGCAGCCGTATTTTCGACATTGGCGGCCTCGCGAATATTCCGGATTCGGACTACGACGCCCTGAAACCCGTGCAATGGCCGGTCACACCGGCGCGGCGCGAGGGCACGGCCCGGCTTTTCACCGACCGCTGGTTCACGACCGAAGACGGGCGTGCCCGGTTTGTCGCCGTCCATGCGGGCCGGCCGGCCAACCTGCCGACCGAACGCTTCCCGCTGGCGCTCAACACCGGCCGCCTGCGCGACCAGTGGCACACGATGACGCGCACCGGCCTCGCGCCGACGCTTGCCCGTCACAGCCCCGAGCCCGCCGTCGATCTCCATCCCGACGACATCGCCGCCAACGGTCTCGCCGATGACGGCTTTGCGCGCGTCGTCACACGCTTCGGGCAAGGCACATTCCGTGTCCGCGCCACGCAGAACCAGCGCGCCGGAACGGCCTTCCTTCCGATCCACTGGTCGGATACCGGCGCCGCCGACGCGGTGACGGGGCGGCTCGTCAACCCGGTCATCGACCCGATCTCGAAACAGCCGGAGTTCAAGCACACGCCGGCGCGTGTCGAGCCGGTCGTGATGGCGTGGCGGGGCTTTGCGCTCAGCCGCACCGCACCGGTGCCACCTGCCGGTTGCTACTGGGCGGCTGTCGCGCTGAAAGGCGGTTATCTCTACGAAATCGCGGGCGAGACCGGCGTCGAGCCGCCCTCGCCCTCTTCGCTCTTCGGCGAACCGGCCGCAACCGGCGAGATCCTCGAAATGCACGACGCGCGCCGCGGCAATCGCCGCTTCGCCCGGATCGATGATGAGCGCCTGACGCATTGCCTGATGATCGCCGCGCAGGGCCGCCTGCCGCCGCGCGCCTGGCTTGCCGGGCTGCTTGCCGCCGACCGCCTCGGGCCGGCCGAGCGTCAGATGCTTCTCGCGGGCGCGCCGTCCGAAGGCG
>NZ_JBBECC010000111.1:0-26990 GCF_040882025.1 Parvibaculum sp.
GCGCCGGGCGAGCGCGTCCGCTCGGTCACGCCGCTCGAGGGCGACCGCCTCGCCGTCCACCTCGCCTCCGAACGCGCCGAAACGATCCTCATCCTCCACGCCCGTTCGGGCCTCGAGCTCGGCCGCATCCACCTCGTCCCCCAATCCGGCTTCGCGTCGCGGGAGTAGGGCGGGGGCAGGGGATTGGCACGCAAAGACGCGAAGAAGAGAAAGAGAAGGGACTCACGCAGAGGCGCAGAGACGCAGAGGTGCCGTGCCCGTGAGTCCGGCCGTGCCGCGATCGTTTCAATGATTGCGCCTGCGGCGCGAAGAATCTTCCGGCGCGAAGCGCCATCAAACCTGTTCTGCATCTCTGCGTGAGGTTTTCCTTCTTCGCGGCTTCGCGTGCACAATCTTCCTCTTCTCCGCGCTTCCGCGTCGGAGCCTGTCCTCGGGATCGCCGAAGGCGATACCCGTGGGCGTGCAAAAACCTTTCGGCCGTGCCGCATGGTCAGCACTTGCGGTGTCGCGACATCCGGCCCGCGCTTTCGGCACCTCTGCGTCTCTGCGCCTCTGCGTGAACCCTTCTTCCTTCTCTTCGCACCTTGGCGCGCAAAAAAAGCGGCGGCGTCGGACCCCGGGGATAAGTTTTTTCATGCCCGTCGTGCCGTCGTCGGCGCCGCCGGATCCGTCCGGCCGTCAGAACCGGGGACAAGTTTTTTCGACCGCCCTCGCGCCGGGTGCCGCCCCCGGGGACAAGTCTTCCCGGCAGCGGGGATATCTTTTTTCGCAAAACCCCTTCGGTCGCCGCCGGCGCCGTTTATGACAGTTTTTTGACAGTTCCGTGACAGAGGGGGGGTCCGCTGTTCCGCCACTCTGTCCGCGCGCCGCGGAATCCGCCACAAGTCCTTGTCCGCGCTCGCTTTTCGGGCGCGGGGCGCGATTTGTGACAGTCGGGTGACAGAGAGCCGCGCAGGCGCAGCGGAAGGCTGCGCTCAAGTGACTGAAATCATTCGGATTTTCGGGGGGGGAGGGACCGCCAGCGCCGGGGGAGGAGGGAGGATGGCGCTGGCGGTAATCTGAAGACGACGGTCGGGGAGGAGGTCGACCGGCGTTTCGTGAGTTGAATATCGGACTTCCGTGACAGATTGTCAACTGTATTTCTTGTGCATTGCAATAAGTTCATGCTTCTTGCGATGCGAATGAATTGCATAGTAAGTCATTGATATATATAGGGCTATCTTTGCGAATACGGAGCGCGTATGCGCGATTTCGGGCCGGGTGCGGTCGAATGACGCAGTGCGGCGGGCGTATTTTAGGGGCGGTGCCCTAGGCTTTTCCGATAGGGCTTGCACGGGATTCCGAACCGGCCTAGAACGAGCGCCGCCTGATCCGTCCCCTTCGTCTAGCGGTCCAGGACGTCGCCCTCTCACGGCGAAAACAGGGGTTCGATTCCCCTAGGGGACGCCAGTTTTTCCTTTTAAATCAGTGGCTTGGGCGCTCAGAGATAGAGCGCCACCGCCTGCATCGCGAGTGCCGCCAGCGCCCCGATCAGCAGCACCGCCATCGAGGCGAGGCCGATCGTGAAACCGGTCGAGCGCTGCAGCGCCGCCGCGTAGTAGCCGCGGGCGTAAACCACTCTGCCGATTGGATAAATCAGGCCGATCGCCGCCGCCCAGAGGTCGCCCACGGTGGCCGCGAAGAGCCAGAGCGAGGGCAGGAAGATCAGCAGCGTCTCGGCGGTGTTGCCCTGTACCCTCAGTACACGGAGGAAATCGTCCGGCCCGTCCATGCGCGGCGCGGGAATGTCATGTTTTCCGCGGGCTTTTCCCACCTGATAGGCCATCCAGAAATAGACGAGCAGGGTGACGAGTGTCACCAGCCCGGTCAGCGGATATGCAAAACCCATTGTCGGCCCTCCCAGTGAAATCACGGTTCGAGCAAAGCAGCTTGCGCTGATTCCGGCAATGAAAAGAACGGGCTAGCGGGCCGCGCGCTCAGGAGGCGACGCCGGCCTCGAGCGCGCGGATGCGGGCAGCCAGCGCCCGGTCGCCGAGATGGGCCTCGGTCGTGGCCGGATCGTCGGCCGCGGTGGCCTCGTTTTCGGCGGATTCCCGCCGGTTTTCGTCGTCCATGCGGTTGATCGAGGCGGCGATCTCGGCCAGCGTCTGGCGGTCCGTCTCGGCCGTTTCGTCGGCATAGGGTTCGAGCGCGCCCCGCGGTTCCGGCGCGGTTTCGGGGGCGGCGGTGGCCTCGGGGGCGACCTCCTCGGCCAGCCGCGCGGCGGTTTTGCTGAGGTTTTGCAGGGTTTCGCGCGCCCGGTCCTGGCGGCGGGTCTCGTCGGTCAGCGCCGCGCCGATGCGGCTGAGTTCGCGCGCCAGCGTCGCCAGCCGGCCGTCGCGCGCCGCGATATCGGCATAGGCGGCTTCGAGCCGCACCCGCAGATCGGCCGTATCTCCTTGCAGGGCCTCGTTTTTTCGGGTCAGCTCCGCGATCCTGTTATGCAGCGGCTCGACCTCGCGGCGCTGCCGCGCCAGCACGGCGTCGAGCTCGGCGCTGTGGACCGCACTGTCGTTTTCTTCGTCGTCGCTCATCCCGAGGCGCCGCGCCGTCACCTTGGCCGCGCGCCGCCAGACCAGCCGCGCCGCTGCGATCGCAAACAGCGTTGCGATGAAAAAGCCAAGCGCCATCAGCATCAGGCTCTCGATCATGGGGTCCTCGTCCAGGTCGCGCGGGGGGTTGAAGGCGCGGCCAGACTGCCAGAAAAGGCGCCCTTCATCCAGCCTGCGGGTGCGCGCGTCAAAACGGCAGCCATTCGCGCGACCTTGTATATTTCAGGTAGCCCACTGAGGCGCCGAGGCGCAGGCCGACGCCCGCGCGCATCGGCGCCAGGATCACGTCGTCGCGCTGCTGATAGTTGATCGCGATCCCGCCGATCAGGAAGGCGCTGCCCTCAACCCCCGGAAAACGTTGATAAATCGCGTCGCCATTGGGCAGGTTGTAGATCAGCGTGAAGCTTTTCACCGCGTTGCCGCCGAAGTCCCAACCGGCGCTCGGTCCCTGCCAGTAAACGCGCTGGCGCGGGCCGCTTTTCATCACCAGCTCGCCCTGTCCGTAGCGCAGGCCGACGACAAAGGCGCCGCCCGCCTCCTCGCCCTTGATGAAGGCGTTGGGCTCGCCATAGCGTTTGAAAACGCTGTGAACGGCGTCGGCAAGGCCCTTGGAAACGTCACCGAAGAAACTTCCGGCCTCGCGAACGATCTCATCCTCCGTATAGGTCCCCGATTCCCCTTTGGTTTCAGGGGCCTGCTGGCCTTGCGCCAGCGCAGGCGACGGGGCGGTCAACAAAAGGGCAGCAAAGGCAAGAACACAGGCAAACAAGCGCCACGCGGCAAGATCGAAAGCCGTCCAGCGCCATGTCAACGTCGGATTTGTTCCTGTATTCATATCGTCGTTCCTTGCTGTGTCTTCAGTCGGCGCGGCGTGGCGCCATCGAATCGCCCCGAAATCATGTGAAAGTTTAACCCGCTTTGGAAATCATGGATGCCCGGCATGGCGAAACAGTGACGGGAATGAGGTGCGGCAGGTGAAAGAACGGCCCGGCGGCGGCAAATGCTGAAAACGTGGAAGCGCAAGCTCGGTGCCGTTTTCGCTATTCTTCTGCTGCTGGTGGCCTCCGGCCTTGGCTGGCTGTGGATCGAGCGCGCTGCGGTGGCCGAACAGGCAATCGCCCGCGCGCTGGCCGACCGCGGCGTCGCGCCGGCCAGTTTCCGGGTCGGCTTCCTTGGTTTTCGGAGCATTACACTCACCGATGTCGACATCGGCGATGGCGATGCGCTGGTCGACAGCCTCACGGTCACCTATTCGGCGGGCGAGTTGGTGTCCGGGCGCGTCCGGTCGATCGATGCCGGCGAGGTTCGGCTCCGCGTCCGCGCCGGGGACGGCGGCCTTTCCTTCGGTGCACTCGATCCGCTTGTGTTCGGCGGTGGCGGCGGCGCTCTGTCGCTGCCGGAGATCGCCGTTGAACACGCCGAGATCGCGCTGGAGACACAGGCCGGCGCCTTTGCGCTCACCGGACCGGTCGCCGTGACGCAGTCCGGCTCCACCGTGGAGGTGTCGCTGGCCGGGATGACGATTGCCGAAACAGGATCGCCGCGCGTGGCGCCGGTTGTCGCCGCCGGGCGAATGAATCTGGACGGCGGCGTGCTCGGTTTCGATCTGGCGCTGACCAGTGCGGCTCCCGACGCGGCGGGTGCGGCGCTCGGGCACGTCGCCGGAAGCTACGATATGACCGGCGGCACGGGCGCCATCCGCGCGGAAGGCGACATCGCCTTCGTGCGTGGCGGATTGATGCCGCAAACGCTTGTGCCCGTCATCGCGCCCTACTATCTCGATGTAACCGGCGGTCTCTCCTACGAGGCCGATATCGCGCTGTCGGCGGAAGGTGTGCTTGTCACCGCAGATGTACGACTCGACAAACTCTCGCTTCGTCAGACGGCGGCCGGTGCCGCCTCGTTTTCTGGCCGCGTGAGCCTGTCGAAGGGATTTGGCGCGGAGATGTCGACGCCCGCCCGGATGAGCCTTTCCGCGCTTCGGATCGACGATCTGTCATCGCCGCAGCGGTTCGCCCCTGTCCGCGTCGAGGGCGACGCCGGTCTCGCCGGACCGGCTCTCGACTGGCGTCTTGTTGTGCGGAGTGCGCTGCCGTCGGTTGCCGGTGCGCGCCTTGCCGATGTCACCGGCGCCTACAATCTCGACACGCAAAAGGGCAACATCCGTGCCGCAGGCGAGCTGGGTTTTTCTCCGGGCAAGGTCGAGTTGCAGACGCTGTTGCCGGCGCTGCGCGGCATGGTGACCCGGATGAGCGGCAGCGCGGCCTATGTCGCCGAGGTTGCGGTTGTGGATGGCGGGTTCACGAGCTCGGGTGAGACGACCTTGAAGAATGTCGGTTTCGTCACCACGACGGCGACGTTCGCCGGGGCCAGCGGCACCGTCAAGCTCGCAAGCCTCTTGCCGCCCCGGACGCGGGGGACGCAAACGCTCAGACTGCGGATGCTCGAAGCCGGATTGCCGCTCGAAAACGGCGTTGTCGTCTTCAACATGGACAGAAACGGTTTGCGCATTCTCGATGCGCGCTGGCCCTTCGCGGATGGACATATCGTGCTCGTATCGAGCGGCGACGATGTGTTCGCACCGGATGCGCGTTTCAACCTGACGATCGAAGACGTCGATCTCGATGCGCTGTTCCGAATTGTCGAGGTGCCGGGTCTCAGTGTAACGGGACGGATCGGCGGCACGGTTCCGGTTGCCATTCGAGATGGCGATCCCATTCTGCTCGACGGCAAGCTGGCGGCGGAAGAAAACGGAATCATTGTCTATATCGGCGTCGGCAGCGACATTGGCTCGGGCGAGGAAACGAAACTTCTCACCGACGCATTGCGTAATTTTCATTACACGGAACTGACCGGCGGCCTTTCGGGAAATGCGAATGGTGAGTTGGTGTTGCGGCTCGGTTTGAAGGGTGCCAACCCCGATCTCTATGATGGTTATCCCTTTGCGATCAATGTGAAACTCGAAGGATCGCTTGCGGACGTGATCAGGCGTGGTACCGTCGGATTCCGGCCATTGGAACTCATCAGGGATCAGTCCGCACCGGCGGTCGTGCCCCCAGGCGACAAGACAGGACCATGAATTTCATCCAGGTTGAACCCGCTTGCGGCGGTGTCGCCCGAATTTCGAGAACACTGGCGCTTGTCGCCGTTGCGGCCTTGTTCGCGACGGCCTGCAATCCGACGGTCAAGATCGAGGCGCCGGACAAGCCCATCGAAATCAATCTCAACGTCAAGATCGAGCAGGAGATTCGCATCAAGGTCGATCGCGACCTCGACGAGCTGCTTGCCGACAATCCTGACTTGTTCTGAGGAGCGGATAGATATGGCCCTCTTTGCAAAATCCCTTGTGACGACGCTGACGACGCTGGTGCTGCTGGCCGGTCTTGTCTTTGCCGCGCCCGCCTTCGCGATCGATCTCGACTCGGCCAAGGCCCAGGGCCTCGTCGGCGAACGGCAAAACGGCTATATCGGAATCGTGACGCCGAGCCCGACGCCCGAACTTCGCACGCTTGTCGACGACATCAATCTGCGCCGTCGCGCGTCCTATCAGGAGATTGCGGCGCGGACGCCCGGTGCGTCGCTGAACGCTGTCGAGAAGCTTGCGGCCGAGAAGCTGATCGCGAAGACAGTGTCCGGCCACTATGTCGAGAATTCTGCCGGGGTCTTCGTCAAGAAGCCCTGAGACCCTCGTCCCGATCCGGCACGGACAAGGCGCCGGCGCATGCCGGAAAGGCCCGGATTTGTGCCGCGAAGGCGCAGGTCGAGCCAGTTTCGGCGGCATGACGATTGCACTTTGTTTGTTCGATCTGCTCTCCGCCGACAGAGATGTCAGGCGGGGTCGGCGCGGACCCCCGACGGTCGGGGGGCCAGTTCGCCGGTTCGCGCCGACCGAGCCGATCATCTTCCGATGGCCTCGACAGCACCAGGCCCGGACCGGTTCATTGAACCGGTCCGGGCCTCGGGGCCTTTTTCGCCTGTTCTGCTGAATTGGCCGTCAGGCGCTTGCGCCGCGCGCCACGAAGAAGGGATTGTCGAGGCCCCGCTCGGTCTTGCCGTAGATCAGCGGTGTGCCGTCGAGTTGCGTCACGCTGCCGCCTGCGGCCGTGAGCACCGCATGCCCTGCGGCGGTATCCCATTCCATCGTGCGACCATGGCGCGGATAGAGGTCGGCCTCTCCGGCGGCGATCAAGCAGAATTTCAGCGATGAGCCGGCGCCCAGAAACTCCTTCACGTTGTAGAGGTTCAGATATTCGTCGGTCTTCTGGTCGCGATGCGTGCGGCTCGCGATGACCACGAGGCCGTCGGCCGCGGGCTTGCGGGCGGCGATGCGGCGTATATCGCCTCCGCCCATCATGCCGTCATGACTGGCGGCAATTTGCTGCTCATAGGCGTCACCCGGGCCGTAGCTGAAAAACATGCGCTCCTTGGCCGGCGCATAGACGATGCCCGCCACCGGCAGGCGATTTTCGATCAGGGCGATATTGACCGTGAATTCACCGTTCTTGCCGAGGAACTCCTTGGTGCCGTCCAGCGGATCCACCAGAAAGAAGTGCGGGCCGAAAGCGGGGATATGGCCACTTGCCGCCGCTTCCTCCGATACGACCGGAATTTCGGGGGCGATGCGGCGCAAGCCGTCGAGAATAAGGGCCTCCGCGTCGTGGTCGGCGGCGGTGACCGGGCTGTTATCTTCCTTCCGGACGACTTCCACGCCAGCATGATAGTGATCCATGATGGCGGCGCCGGCCTGGACGGCGATCCGTCTCAACGCGTCGATCAGGGCCGCCTTGTCGGCAATCGGGCTCGTCACATTCGCTTCCTTCGATGTTTCCAGTCGGGTTGGCGCGGAGAACAGCATCGCGGGTGCGGCCGGTCAAGACGGCACGCTTCCTTCGATGTTTCCAGTCGGGTTGGCGCGGAGAACAGCATCGCGGGTGCGGCCGGTCAAGACGGCAGTATCCCGAGGATTTCGACGGGCCTCGGGGCTGGCATTGTGTGCGGTGCAATGCTATCAGGCTTTGAGGGCGTTCGGGGATTGTGGGGCAATTCACTATGGACGAAGCAAACGAAGTCTCTGCTCTGGAACTCGCGGCGCTGATGTGCAGCCGCGTTTGCCATGACGTGATCAGCCCGGTCGGCGCGATCACAAACGGGCTCGAAGTGCTTGCCGAAGATGACGACCCGGAGATGAAGGCCCATGCGATGGACCTCATCACCAGGAGCGCTGCGCAGGCTTCGGCCAAGTTGCAGTTTGCCCGGCTCTGCTTCGGCGCGGCCGGATCGGCCGGGGCCGAGCTCGACCTCCAGGACGCCAGGAGCGTCGCCGAGGGGCTGATGATGGGCGAGAAGGCGGCGCTTGTCTGGTCGGCGCCCGCGGCCACGATGGGCAAGGACTATGTAAAGCTCTTGCTCAACATGCTCCTGATCGGAATGGCCGCGATCCCGCGTGGCGGCGAGGTGGCTGTTTCGGTCGACGGCGATCTGACCAAACCGACCCTCAAAGTGCGGTCGACGGGACAAGCGGCCCGAATTCCTGAGGAAACTGCCAAATTTCTCGGCGGCCGCGCGGCCGACCGCTTTCTCGATGCGCGTGCGGCGCAACCTTATTTCACGGGCCTCGTCGCGCGCGGGCTCGGCCTTTCGATCAATGCGCGGATGGATGGCGACGCCTTCATTATCGAGGCGTCTTTTGTCGAGGCCGGCGCCGGCGTTTGAGTCCGGCCGCCAGCGCGGCAACGAAAAAGGGGCGTCCCCCCCGAGACGCCCCTTCGACACGCTAAGCGCGAAATGCGGGATCAGGCCACCAAATCAGGCGGAGGCCTTTGCCTGCATAGTTCCCTCGGACGGGTCGCGCAACACGTAACCCCTGCCCCAAACCGTTTCGATGTAGTGATCGCCGCCGGTCGAAGCCGCGAGCTTCTTGCGGAGCTTGCAGATGAAGACGTCGATGATCTTGAGTTCCGGCTCGTCCATGCCGCCATAGAGATGATTGAGGAACATCTCCTTGGTGAGCGTCGTACCCTTGCGGAGCGAAAGCAGCTCCAGCATCTGGTATTCCTTGCCGGTCAGATGGACGCGGCTGCCTTCCACTTCGACGGTCTTGGTGTCGAGGTTGACCGTCAACTTGCCGGTATTGATGACCGACTGCGAGTGCCCCTTCGAACGGCGGACAACGGCATGAATGCGCGCCACCAGCTCGTCCTTATGGAAAGGTTTGGTCATGTAATCGTCGGCGCCGAAGCCGAGACCGCGAACCTTGTTCTCGATGCCGGCAAGGCCGGAAAGGATCAGGATCGGGGTCGCAATCTTGCCGACGCGAAGGGTTTTCAGAACCTCGTAGCCACTCATATCCGGCAGGTTCAGGTCGAGCAGGATGATGTCGTAATCGTAAAGTTTGCCGAGATCGACCCCCTCTTCGCCGAGGTCGGTCGTGTACACGTTGAAACCATCCGACTTGAGCATCAACTCAATGCTCTGCGCTGTTGCGCTATCGTCTTCTATGAGCAGAACTCGCATTGGTCCCCCTCTTCGGCGAGTTGGGAGGGTCCCTATCGCCTGCAGCCCGGTTAATCCAGAATTCAGACCTTAAGGCGATTTGGTTAACAAAGGTTAATCGAAACGAAAAAAATTCAGAAAAATTTAGCGGATATTGTCAAGGTCCGGAAAACCCCAAATTCTGCGGAATTTCCAAGGCCTATCGCCCGTCCGATCCGGCGGAACCCCGCCGGTTCAGGGTTTACGCGGCCTTAAAGTCTTCACGCCATGATTGCCTTGTCAGACCGGATCGGCGCGAGCTGCGACGTCCGGTTTCGCATTCTTGGAGTTTCTGCAGGTCCGAACGGGTCTGCGCGCGAAGGGGGCCATAAGCCGGTGCGAGCATTGTTGGCGGAAATCGGCGAGCTTGCCGAAGTCAAACATTACGGCCGCGTTTTCAGCGTTCAGGGGCTGGTGATCGAGGTGGCCGGGCCGCTCCACGCCATGGGCGTCGGGAGCCGGCTCGTGGTCACCAATCGCACGGGCGAGGACGTGATCTGCGAAGTGGTTGGATTCCGCGACAATCGCGCCCTTTGCCTGCCGTTCGGCTCATTGTCGGGCATTGGCGTTGGCTGCAAAGCCGTACTTTCCTCCGAAGAACCACATGTCTACCCGTCTCACGCATGGCTTGGACGCGTCGTCAACGCAATGGGTGAGCCCATTGACGGGAAGGGCCCGATTGCCCATGGGCACGAACCCTATCCGTTGCGCAACATGCCGCCTCCCGCCCATACCCGCCAGCGTGTCCGCGGAAAGGTGGACCTCGGCGTTCGGGCGCTCAATACATTCACGACATGCTGCCGCGGCCAGCGCATGGGCATTTTTGCCGGATCCGGCGTCGGCAAGTCGGTGCTGCTTTCGATGCTGGCGCGGAACACGGCTTGCGACGTGGCCGTTATCGGCCTGATCGGCGAACGTGGCCGTGAGGTCCAGGAGTTCATCGAAGACGATCTCGGGCCCGAAGGATTGGCCCGTTCCGTCGTGGTGGTCGCGACCTCCGACGAGCCTGCATTGATGCGCCGACAAGCCGCCTATCTGACGCTGGCACTCGCCGAGTATTTCCGCGACGGGGACCAGGATGTGCTCTGCATGATGGACAGCGTGACCCGCTTTGCCATCGCTCAGCGCGAAATCGGTCTCTCGACCGGGGAGCCTCCGACTGCCAAGGGTTATACGCCGACCGTTTTTGCGGAGCTGCCGAAGCTTCTCGAGCGCGCGGGGCCGGGAGCAGGGAAGGGCACCATTACCGGTCTTTTTACGATACTTGTCGATGGTGACGATCACAACGAACCGGTTGCAGACGCCGTGCGCGCTATTCTCGATGGTCATATCGTGATGGAACGCGCTATCGCCGAACGCGGCCGCTATCCGGCGATCAATATTCTCAAGTCCGTTTCGCGCACCATGCCGGATTGCAACGCGCCAGACGAGAACGCCCTCATCAACCGGGCGCGGACGTTGATGGCGACCTATACAGACATGGAAGAGTTGATCCGGCTCGGCGCCTATCGTCATGGATCCGATCCCCTGGTCGATGAGGCCATTCACTACCAGCCGGCGCTGGAAGCTTTTCTGGCACAGCGCAAGGATGAAGCAAGCGATCTTGCGACCGGTTATGCCGCGCTGGCGGCAATATTGGCGACCAAGCCCGTTTCCGAGGAGATTGAGTGATGCGCAACCGCGAGTCTCTCATCCGTCTGCACAAGTTCCATGTTGACGAAAAGCGCAGGAAGGTTGCCGAGTTGGAATTGATGCTTGGCGAGTTCCGTCAGCGCGAGCGCGATCTCGAAGCGCAGGTCGAAGCCGAACAGCGCAAAGCGGGGATTTCGGATGTTGCGCATTTCGCCTATCCGATGTTTGCCAAATCGGTTCTTCTTCGTCGCGAGAACATTCTGGAATCGATCGACGGAATCGAACGGCAACTCGATGCGGCGAAAGAAGAGCTCGCCGACGCCTTTCGTGAACTCAAGAAGTATGAGCTTCTGGACGGCAATCGGAAACGCAAGATTCGCAAGGAAGCCATGCGGGTAGAGCAAAGTGCGCTCGATGAAATCGCGCTGACAATCCACCGGCGCCAATAACCCGGCGGTGGCCGCTTTTCCAATACCCGAATTTCGATCTAGAATGGGCGCCCTGTAATTCCAGAGCGGTTATTCCCATGCCCACCTTCGATATCGTTTCCAAAACCGACTTCGCCGAAATCGACAATGCGCTGCAAAATGTGGCTCGTGAGATCGAGCAGCGATATGACTTCAAAGGGTCACACTGCAAAGTGGAGCGGAAGGAGGGAGAGCTGACCATCTACGCGGATGACGATCTGAAACTCAAGCAGGTGCATGAAATATTGCAGGGTCATCTTGCGCGGCGCAGAATTGAGGCGGGCGTACTCGACTATAAGGAGCCCGAGAGAGCTGCCGGACAAAGCGTGCGGCAGAAGGTGGCGATCCGCAACGGGATCGAGAAGGATCTTGCCAAGCGTATTGTGAAGGACATCAAAGGATCGGGCCTGAAAGTACAGGTCGCGATACAGGGCGATGAACTTCGCGTTTCGGGAAAGAAGAAGGACGACCTTCAGGCCGCCATCCAATTTGTGAAGGGGCTGCCCATCGAGCAGCCCCTCCAATATGAAAACTTTCGCGACTAGCCGCGGAAGAAAAGACGCCGAACGAGATAGATCAGACTGATCGCGATCAGATAGCCGACGAAGCGGATCGCCACCAGTTTGAGGACCTCAAGATCGAGATAATCCGGCAGCGGATTCGCGGCGCCTGCATAGAAATTGCGACCGATATTGACGAGCTCGTGAACCACCGTGGCGCCGAGCGCGAATACGACGATCCTGTTGTAGCGGCTCATGATGATCGCGGCGATCAGGGCGATGACGAGCCCCTGAATCGAATTGACCGTATCGAATCCCATTCGCGCCCATGCGAGCGCCTGGTTCAGATATTCCGTAAGTTCCATCGAATCCCCCCTGGACTTTAACTCGCCGTAAGAGCCCCTCTTCCGGCATGGCCCGCCAGCCCCGTTTGCCACCATACAAGTGGGCTACAGGCGGTTCCGGGAGAGGTTAGACCAAAATGGGACAAGGTCTAGTGTTTTGCGGCGCGGAAAACGTCAGTCTGCGTCGCAAAATCGTCACGCAGGACGTGTGGCAATCTCCGGGGGGCGGGGATTTCTGGCGGAAAGGGTGAGGATTTCCCCCGCAATTTTCCGCACTGCCTCGCTTGCCTTGGCCTGGGGATGCCGAAAGAGAATGGGCATCTGGTGTCGAATGGCGTCGCGAACCATGTCGTCGCGTGGGACGAAGCCGAGAAACGAAGGTTCGATGCCAAGGAAGTTGCGGCTTGCGTTGGTTAACGCTGCATGAGTGCGGCGGGCGTGGTCCCTGTCATTGGCCATATTGACGACGATTCTAATGTCGGCGCCCGGTTCCTGCATCGTCAAAAGCTTGATGAACGCGTAGGCGTCGGTGAGCGATGTCGGTTCATCGCTGACAAGTACGATTGTGACGCCGCCGTTGGTACACAGAGACATGACGGACTGGTCGAGCCCGGCCGCCAGGTCGGACACGATATGATCATAAGTGCCGCTCAAGGCCGCAAGACCTGCCGCAAGGCCGGCAATTTCCGGCCGGGTTAATGCGCTCAGCACGCCTGATCCGGATTTTCCCGCCAGAATGTCGAAGCTGCCGCCCGCCTCGGCGCCGCCCATCGATGACGGACGGTATGTGGCGATCGCTTCGGCGAGCGCCACACGGCCGGAAATAACGTCGCCAAGATCGTGGCGCGGCGAAAGGCCAAGCTGAACGTCGATGTTGGCGAGTCCGAGATCACCATCAAAAAGGAGTACACGCCTGTGGGCTCCTGCGAGCGCATGGGCGAGCGAGACGGAGAACCATGTCTTTCCGACGCCGCCTTTTCCCGATGCGACCTGAATCATGCGTATGGCGTTCATGTCGACTGTCCCGTGTGACGTTTCGTCGTTTCCGAGGCTGCGTCCGTAGTGGAATGCGTGCCGTCGTCCAGTATCATGCGGGCGCAAGTATAAGCGTTCATCTGTGCCAGCCCGCGGGCGAGATAGGGCGTTACGCTGATCTGCGCGATCGCCATTCCCGAGGCGTCGGCAGCCGCCAGAACGGATCCGATGCGACGCGCGACATCGAGTTGCGTTGCGACAATACGGCGCGCGCCAAGGCGCGCAAAGGCGACGGCTGCTTCGCGCGATGTATCGGCGTCGCCGAGCGCGGAGAGGATCAGTACGGGCTCCACGCCGGCGGCAAGACGGGCGCCCTGCGTCAGCTGTTGAAGCGCCGCAAAATCATCTCGGTCAAAAGGGTTCACGCTTGCCGTGTCGATGAAGCAGGGGCGGCCGGACCGATCCGCCGGAACGCCGTGAGATGGATTACGCTCGTCAAGCAGCAACGACAGCGCATCGACATTCTCGGCACGGCGAAGATGGACGCCAATGAGGTGTGCGTACGCCTCGCCTTGCGCAACGGCACCCGTTCGTACCGTATCCGTTGTGAAGATGTCGACCGGTGCACCATCGACGACGGCGCGGGCGGCGAGTTTCGCCAATGTGACGGTCTTGCCGGCGCCCGGCAGGCCGATCCCCATAACCGGCGCTTGGGGCCGGATCGGCAGCGGCTCGAATCCGATGCGCGCCTCAAGCGCGCCTGCCAGAGAGGTGATGGCATCGCCATCGTTAAGCGCGATTGCCGCGGCCAAAAGATCGCTTTTCAGCGCTGGCGGAACGGCGTGCGCCTCCAGTGCCGCGGCGATCACCGATTTGTCAAAAGCAATGACGGGCGCGCCCTGTGAGCCGGTATCGGCAACCGGTTCCGTCGGTGTCCGCAGACGATCGCGCAGCATCCGCTCCAGGCGGTGCTCCATGTCGTCCGTTTCATCGATACCTTGCGCAAAGTCTGCATCCCGATAACCGGGTCGAGCGGTTTCAACCGCTGCAATGACCTCGACCGAGCCGCTGCCGGTCCCATGCGATGCGACGATGATTGCGTCGTCTCCAAGCGCGCTGCGCACTTGCTCGATGGCATCCGTCATCGACTCCGCCAGGAATGTTCTAAGCCGCATGCAAGGAACCCTCTGCTAAATCACACTGTTCCGACAGTGCGCAGCTTGACCCGAGGATGAATTTCGTTCTGCGACATGACAAATGTCTGAGGCCGGAAACGTTCGATGATCGAGCGAACGTAAGGCCGGACACCGGGACTGGTGAGCAATACGGGCACTTCGCCCGCGCGTGCGGCGTCTTCGAACCGGTCGCGCATCGTGGCGATGAACTCCTGAAGCATGGACGGCTGCATGGCGAGTTGCTTCTCCTCACCCTGGCCGATCAACGATTCGGCGAAGGCTTGTTCCCAGCGTGGCGAAAGCGTCACGAGGGGTACGGCATTGTCGCCGTCCATGTGGGCAGCGCAAATCTGGCGGGCGAGGCGTGCGCGAACATGCTCGGTAATCAGAGTCAGGCTCTGCGTGTGGCCGACCGCTTCGGCGATCCCCTCCATGATCGTGGGAAGATCGCGGATCGAAATGCGCTCGGTCAGCAGCGTCTGGAGCACACGCTGTATTCCCGTGACGGTGATCTGCGACGGGACGAGATCGTCGACAAGCTTCTTGTGCTCCTTGCCCAATTCGTCGAGCAGCTTCTGGACCTCGGCGTAAGACAGGAGCTCCGCCATGTTGTCCTTGATGATTTCGGTCAGATGCGTCGTCAAGACCGTCGGCGGATCGACAACGGTGTAGCCGCGGAAAGAAGCTTCCTCCCGAAGACCTTCGTCGACCCACGTCGCCGGCAGGCCGAAAGCCGGCTCCGTTGTATGCAGGCCAGGAAGCTGAATCTGGTCGCCTCGCGGGTCCATGATCAGAAGTTGCCCGACATAGACGTCGCCACGTCCGGACTCGACTTCCTTGACACGGATGACATAGCTGTTGGATTCGAGTTGCACGTTGTCGAGGATTCTGACGGACGGCATGACAAAGCCCATGTCGCTTGCGATCTGCCGGCGGAGCGCCTTGATCTGATCGGTCAGTTTTTGATGATCCTTGCCGTTGATCAACGGGAGCAGGGCATAGCCGATTTCCAGGCGCAGTTCGTCCATTCTCAACGCCGTACCGATGGGCTCCTCCGCTGCCGGCACCGCTGCGGCTTCGCGCTCTTGCGCGTCGACAATGTCATCTGCGGTCTTTTTCCTCGACTTCTTGAGGTAAAAAGCGAGGCCTCCGGCACCGCCCGCAAGAAGCAGGAAAGGAATCGCCGGCAGACCCGGCAGCAGTGCCATTGTTCCCATCACAAACGACGACATGCCAAGCGCCTGCGGATAGCCCGAGAGCTGATCGAACAAGGCTTCGTCGGCCGCGCCTTCGACGCCAGCCTTCGAAACGAGCAAGCCGGCAGCGGTCGATACGATCAGAGCGGGAATCTGGCTGACGAGGCCGTCGCCGATCGTGAGCAGCGTATAAGTGTGAGCGGCGTCGCCGAAGCTCAGACCGTTTTGCGCCACCCCGATCACGATTCCGCCGACAATATTGATGAAAGTAATGAGCAGGCCGGCCACGGCGTCGCCACGAACAAACTTGGAGGCACCATCCATTGCGCCGAAGAAGGAGCTTTCTTTCTCTAGATTGGAGCGGCGCGTACGCGCTTCGTTCTCGTCGATCAGACCGGCAGAGAGATCGGCATCGATCGCCATTTGCTTGCCGGGCATCGCGTCGAGAGTGAAGCGTGCGGCGACTTCTGCGATGCGTCCCGAACCTTTGGTAATGACGACGAAGTTCACGATCACCAGGATGGAGAAAACGATGATGCCGATGATAAAGTTGCCCTGCATCACGAAGTTGCCGAAGGCCTCAATGACCTTGCCGGCGCTGTCTGTGCCTTCGTGTCCCTTGCCCAGGATAAGGCGTGTCGAAGCAAGATTCAGCGCCAGTCGCAGCATGGTGGCGATGAGGAGCACTGTTGGAAAGGCGCTGAACTCCAGCGGCTTTTGAATGAAAAGCGCGGTCATCAGCACCAGAACGGAAAAGGTGATCGAGATTGCGAGCGAAAAATCGAGCAAAAAAGCAGGCAGCGGCAGGATCAACACGACGATGATCGCCATTACGCCAAAAGCAAGCGCGAGATCGCCTCGCGTGGCGAGATCGGCCATGATGGCGCGCGGTGTTATGCCGAAGAGGTTCATGCCCCCTGTCGATCCTTTTTTTACCGCAGTGAAATTCGTCTCGCTCATCTTCCAACTTTCCGAGGCCGTTCAGGGCAATGCAGGAGCGTTCAGCCGAATTGCGGACGAGCTTCGCCCGGTGTTGGAACGGAAATGCCTTGTTCGCCGTATTCCTTCAGCTTGTTGCGAAGCGTTCGAATCGAGATTCCGAGGATATTGGCGGCATGTGTACGGTTGCCGAGACAATGATCGAGCGTCTGCAGGATGAGATCCTGCTCGACTTCGGAAACTGTCTTTCCGACAAAGGCGCGCGAGACGGAGTCTGCCGCCACCGCGGCTTTTTGCGCGATGCCGCCCAGGTTCGTGTCGTCGAGGCGTGTACCGTCGGGAAGGCGGATTGCCTCGATGTCAATTTCCTCGCCGGTTGTCAGAAGAACGGCGCGGTGCATCGTGTTTTCCAGCTCGCGGACATTGCCGGTCCAGCGATGGTGAGCGAGAAAGCGCCGCGCCTCGAGCGAAATCGGTTTGGACGTCAGACCATTGGTGCGCGCATAGCGTTTGGCGAAGTGTTCGGACAAGGCCATGATGTCCGCGGGACGGTCGCGCAGTGGAGGCAGTTGCAGATTGACCACGTTCAACCGATAGAAGAGGTCTTCGCGAAAGCGGCCGGCGCGGGCCTCCGTCTGGAGGTCGCGGTTCGAGGTAGCGATGATGCGGATATTGACCCTGACAGGGGTCTTGCCGCCGACGCGATCGATCTCGCGCTCCTGGATCGCACGCAGCAGCTTTGCCTGCAGGCGAATGTCCATTTCGCTGATTTCGTCGAGAAGCAGAGTACCGCCGTCGGCTTCTTCGAATTTGCCGATGCGTCGAGCGATGGCGCCGGTGAAGGCGCCCTTTTCATGACCGAAGAGCTCGGACTCCAGCAGATTCTCCGGAATTGCGGCGCAGTTGACCGAGATGAACGGCTTGTCACGGCGTAGCGACCGACCATGGACGTAATGAGCCATTACTTCCTTGCCCGTGCCCGACTCGCCGGTAATGAGAATGCTGGCCTCCGAAGCGGCGACCTGATCGGCAAGTTTCACTACATTAGCCATTTTCGGATCTTGAAAGATCAGCGCGTGGCTCTCTTCCGCTACGGCCGAAAGAACGGCGGCAATGAGTTCCGCGTCGGGCGGCAATGGAATATATTCCTTGGCGCCGGCCCGGATGGCATTGACCGCTGCGCGTGCATCGGTTTCGACGCCGCACGCGACCACTGGCACGCAGATATGCTCCATCTGCAGCCGCTGGATGAGGTTGCCGATATCAGCCGCCACGTCGACCATCATCAGGTCGGCGCCCCGACCGGAGCGCAACGTATCGATCGCCTGATCAATCGTTTCGGTATGTGTGACCTTGGCGCCCTTGGCCATCGCCATCTTGGTGGCTGTGGAGAGCTGCCCGTTCAGGGTTCCGACGATCAGAAGGCGCATGTGCGGCTCCTCTACTTTCTCTAACTGTTCTTGCTCGATGAGCGAATGAAGTACGGCGATCGCGATCAGCTCACGCCGCCTTTAACGATTTCAGTCATGGTGACGCCCAGCCTGTCGTCGACAACGACGACTTCACCGCGCGCGACCAGGCGGTCGTTGACGTAAATGTCGATCGCTTCGCCGATCTTGCGATCGAGTTCAACGATGGCGCCGCGTCCAAGCTTGAGCAGGCTCGACACTTCGATGTGCGTTTTGCCGAGCACCGCCGATACGTTGACGGGCACGTCGAATACCGCTTCGAGATCATGCGCGGACCGAACGCTTTCTTCGTCTTCGGCAGTTTGCGGGCCCTCGGTCGTCGCGGGCAAGTCCGCAGCATTTGCGAGGTCTGGCAAAGCCATTTCTTCTTCCTGGTCGGCGGCCATCGGATCAACTCCTTGGGAAAATCATTCGGTGTCAGGTTTTGGGCTGTCGGCCAGGCCGAACTCGGGCATGGCAAGTCCGGTGTGGTCTTGCACGGTCAGCGTTTCGATGTAGCGCGCGACGATCTCCGCCATCTCGCGCTCGATGTCCTCGTGGGACCGTACGACGCCGCCGTCGGCCCATTCCACGATGCAATCTCTGGCGTTCATGTTCGGTTCGCCGAGAAGAATGATACGGCCTGTCAATCCTCGCTCCATCGCCATGCGATCGACAGTGTCCTTGAGTCGATCGACGAGTGTGGCCGAGACTCGCAGGAGAATGTGAGGTTCGCGATTGAGGTGCGAAAGGCAGTCGCGAACGACTGCTTCGATTTCAGCTTCCGGACGGGCCGCGATTGTGGCTGGCGCCAGCTTCGTCGCGCAGATGATAGCAAGCTGTGTGGCTTCTGCGGTCAGTGACCTTGTTTTGGCGTCCATGGCGGAGATCAGGCTTGCCGCACCGGCGGCAAGTTCGTGCATCGCGGCATGCAGTTCACGATCGGCGCGAGCCTCGGCCTCGGCCTGCCCAGCGGCAAAACCCGACGCGTAGGCCTCGCTTCGAACCTGTTCCAGATCTGCCGCCGTCGGATTTCGGCGGGCAAGCGCATCGGCCACCGAATGCGACGACGGCTCGTCGAAGTTGGTGTCGAATGTGAATTTGACGGCTTGCTTCATTTGTTTACTCGGGTTTCCGGTGACAGTCTTTCCGCGGTTAGTAGATCAGTTCGTTGTCTGCGCCATCGGCGGCGATCATGATCTCGCCGTTGTTGGCAAGGTCCTTGGCAACGTTGACCATGTTTGTCTGGGCTTCGTCGACGTCCTTCAGCCGGACCGGTCCCATCATCTCCATGTCTTCGCGCAAAATTTTCCCTGCACGCTCAGACATATTGGCGAAGAAAAGGTCGCGAAGCGTGTCGGAGGCACCCTTGAGCGCAATCGCCAGCTTGTTCTTGTCCACCGAGCGCAACAACGTCTGAACGGAGCCGGGGTCCAGTCTGCCGAGATCCTCGAATGTGAACATCAGCGCCTTGATACGGTCGGCCGATTCTCGCGCGCGTTCTTCGAGTGCGGCGAGGAAACGGCCCTCGGTCTGACGATCGAAGTTGTTGAATATTTCAGCCATCATCTCGTGGCTGTCGCGGCGATTGGTGCGCGACAGGTTCGACATGAACTCAGAGCGAAGGGTTTGTTCGACTTTGTCGAGGATTTCCTTCTGAACGGATTCCATGCGCAGCATCCGGGTGACGACCTCAAGCGCGAAATCCTCAGGAAGATTGGCCAGAACACGGGCTGCATGCTCGGCACGGATCTTGGTGAGCACGACGGCGACTGTCTGCGGGTATTCGTTCTTGAGATAAGTTGCGAGAACGGTCTCGTTCACGTTGCCGAGTTTTTCCCACATCGTGCGGCCGGCGGGTCCACGAATTTCGTCCATCACCGAGGTGACGCGGTCTTCGGGGAGGAAGCGCATCAAGAGCCGCTCGGTCGATTCGTAGGAGCCGACCAGAGCGCCCGTGCCGGACACTTTTGAAGCAAATTCAACCAGCATCTTTTCAACCGAGCCGGCCTGGACTGTGCCAAGAGACGACATGATCTGGGACAGCTCCCGAATCTCGTCTTCGTCGAACATGTTCCATAGCGGTGCCGCATCGTCGGCGCCGAGCGCGAGCATGAAGATCGCGGCCTTCTGTGGGCCGGAGAGCGTCTTGTCGTCCTTGATTTTCGGTGCCGTAGCCAATTTTTTTTCCTCAAGCGCCTTCGTGCAGCCAGCTGCGCAGGATCGAGATGGATTCGTCAGGGTGTCCGGTCACGAGCTCGCCAATTTTTCGGACTGATGACTGCTTGACCTTGCCTGCGACCTGGGCAATGTCGATCATCATGTTTTCGTTCGTTTGGTCTGGTGGAGCGAGGGCGGCGGCCAAGGCGTCGTCATCTTCGCTCGCCATCGCCAGCGCAGCTGCGCCGCCTGAGCCAGGCAGGGCGATTGCGCTGGAAATGCGGCCGGGAGCCGTGCCAAGGCGCGTCATGAGTGGACGAAAGACAAACAGCATCGCGATGATGGCGAGGATGGCGAGAACGGCCATCTCGACAATGCGCATGATGTCCGCACCGTTAAGGTCCAAAAACCCCGATTCGGTTGGCGCTTCGGTGCCCGCGTCGAGGGCGGGTGTAGCAGCGAACTGGAGATTGACGATCTCGACCTGATCGCCCCGAGCCGCGTCAAATCCCATGGCGGATTTGACGAGCGCCTCGATTTTCTGAACCTCATCCTCGGAGCGCGGTGCGTAGATAGCGTTGCCCTCGGTATCCGTCGTGTAGGAACCATCGACCAGGACCGCGACCGACAGGCGTGCGACACGACCGGGTTCAAGTACTTCTGTTTTTGTGGTCCGGGAGATCTCGTAGTTGACCGTTTCCTCGTTACGCGTGGCCGCCTGTTGGGACGTGGCGGGGCTCTCGGCCCCGGCCTGGTTTGCGTTCGGCAAGCTGTTGCCCACCGTAACGCCGTCGTTTCCTGTCCCGTCTGCGCTGGTGGAGGTATCCTCAACTGTTTGCGTCGAGCGTGCGACCTGGCTGTTGGGATCGAAAATATCGGATGTCTGGGTTACGCGGTTGTAATCCATCTGTGCAGTTACTTCGACACGAACCTTGTCGGCGCCAACGACACGCTGGACGATGTTCTCCACGTGCGTGCGCATACGATTTTCGAATGTCGAGCGCCGCTCCTCGACGGAGGAAGCCATGAGCGATTGACTATCGTCTCCTGTACCGCTCGCGAGCAACGTGCCACGCTCGTCGACAATCGAAACGCGAGATGGCGCCAATCCGTCAACGGCGGATGAAACCAGGTATTGAATTGCCTTTACCTGCTGCCCGGCCAGCGTATTGCGCGATATCTTCAGCACGATCGAGGCGGTTGGTTCGCGCCGGTCGCGGGAAAAAAGTTCACGCTCGGGAAGAACAAGATGGACCCGTGCCGCCTGTATGCCCTCGATCGAGCGGATGGTGCGCGCCAACTCGCCTTCGAGTGCGCGCAGGTGATTGATGTTTTGGAGAAAACTCGTTGTGCCCAGAGCGTCGGCGTTGTCGAATATCTCGTAGCCGACGGTGCCGCCCGCCGGCAGGCCTTTTTCCGCGAGAGACATACGCAGACGGAGCACCTGGCTCCGTGGCACATAAATCATGCTGCCATCGCCGCGAAGTTCGTAGGGAACCTGCAGGGCATCGAGCGCGCCAATCATTTTTGACGCATCGTCGACGCTAACATCCGAAAAGAGAAGCGCCTTGGGTTCGCTGCTGTAGCGCATGCCGATATAGGCGAAGAAGCCCAATAGCACCGCTGCCACAAGCCCGAGTGCCAGAAGACGCATTGGTCCCAAGGACTGCAAAAGATTCGAGAAGCTGCTCACCAACCCACCTCATGTGTCAGCGCGCCGGATGCAGATCCGTTTCCTGGATCGACGTCCACGCCAGACAACAGGTGAGTCGCAAATTCTTTGCCCTCAGAACCCCGATCCGATTTTCGCGATCGGAGTTTCCCGTGCCACAGGCAAAATTTACCGCCTGCGGCCTAAACAGAAGCTTAACAGCCCGGCAATTTTTGCCGGGTTTGTCGAAGAATGAGGCTCAAATAAGAAGGGCGCCGGAGGAGGGAGGTCCCACCGACGCCCTGAAGACAGCAAGTACGCAGATACAAATCTATCTTACTGCCTGTACTGCTGGACCCTTGTTGCACGGAGGCCCGCCAGGCCGTGACGTTCGATTGAACGCTGCCAGCTCAGAAACTCCTCCACCGTCAGGGTGTATCGGCGGCAGGCATCGTCAAGGCTGATGAGGCCGCCGCGGACAGCCGCGACCACTTCGGCCTTGCGCCTTATGACCCACCGTTTCGTGTCGGACGGCGGCAGGTCAGCGACCGTGAGCGGACTCCCGTCGGGTCCGATCACGTAGTTGACCTTTGATGTCTGCTGCTCACTCATCGAACATTGGTCTCCGTACTCTTTGCTGACCTCAGACTAGGCTGGGCACTCTTTAAAAACGGCTAAGCGTCATGGTAAAATTTGTCCGAAATCAAAGGCTTAGCTGTTTCATTGCGGGACGGGCGACCGGTCAGATTGGCGTATCTGGCTGTTTGATGGATGTGACCTGCGAATAGCGGATTTGAGCGCCGTTAACCGTGAGTATCGGATCTGTGCTGGTCAGGTCGATCGCCGTAACAATTCCGGTGGTTCTGGTATCGACGGCGACGGGTGCGCCGCTTGCCGTGTTGGCGACGATCTTGAGGAAGTAGGTGCCGTCAAGTTGCTCGACGCCGTTGCCATCCTTGCCGTCCCATTCGAACTGGTGGTCGCCCTTGGCTGCGTCCATTTTCTTGGTGTAGACCGTCGCCCCGTCGGCATTGATTACCTGGAGCGTCGTGTCCGGTGCGTCGGCCGCCACGGCAAAATCCCAGTTGGCAGTGCCGTCTTTCAACACGGCGCCCGTGCCGGAGCCCGTCACTTCCTTGCCAAGCAGCGAAACCGAAAGGTTTGAATTCTGGATCGCATAGGCGGTGATCAACGTCTCCAGATTCCGATTGGTCTGGATCGACTGTTCAACGCCCGACATCTGAACCAGTTGCTGGGTGAATTGATCAGAGCTCATCGGATTGGTGGGATCCTGGTGCTTCAACTGGGTTGTCAGAAGACGCAGGAAAGTATCAAAATTTCCGGCCAGTGCGGCGGACGCTGTGGATGATTGGCTGCCGCTCGCTGCGGCTTGTACGGCGGCTGATGCTGATGCGATATCCATGGCGGGTGTCCTTCCGCGTCAAACGCGAATGTCGATGCCGCCGGTGGCGGAAAGGTTGACGTTGTAGGCGGGCGCTGTCGTCGTCTCGACATCGTCGGTGTCGCCGTCGTTACGGTTGTTTCCGGCGGTGTCTCGGTGGGTTTCATCGGCGTTCTGGTCGCGTAGTGAGAAGTTGAGACTGTCTTCATCCGCATTCAGACCAGCATTGCTCAAAGCTTGCTGAAGCGCGCGCGCGTCACGTTGCAGGAGTTCGAGTGTTTCTGCCTTTTCGACCGTCAGATGCGCCATGACGTGGCCGTCGCGGCGCACTTCCATGCGCACGTCGATACGACCCATCTCCGGCGGATCGAGGCGAATGTCGAAGCGATTGGTCCCCTTCTGAAGATTCCGTGCGATCTGCATCGCAATCGCCATGGCGGGGATTTGTGTTGGCTGCGACTGTCCAGGCAGCGTGCCGATGCGTACTGTCGCGGTAGCCGTTGTCTGTTGCACGCCGGATGGCAAATCGCTTCCGCGCGATGCCGGCTGCGTCTCCGCTCGAGCAATGTCGAGGGATGCTGCCTGCTGCGATGTGCCGGCGCTGCGTGGCGCTTGCGATGGCGTTGCGGATTGCGGCGCTGCATTTGCCGACGAGGCCGCTTGCTTTGCGTCGCTCTTCTTGTCTGCGAATGCCTCGGCAGCTTCCTGGCCGAGGCCCTTGGCCGGCTTGGCGGCTGTGGCGTTTGCAGGAATCGCTGCCGTTTCGGTTTCGAGCTTGGAACCGGCTGGCGCGGCGTCGACGGCTGTCTGCTGCGGGGCAGCGGTCTGGGGCTGCGGCGCGTCTACAGAAGCTTTGGTTCCAAGGATCGCTTGCGATGTTTCATTGTTGCCGGTTGTCGCGGCTGCGGGCATTTGCTGTGCGGGTTCAGCAGGGAGGACCGCCGGCGTCGATGCGGCGGGTTTGTCCGCGTTCGCCAGGATCTCCGCAGGAATCGCGCCGATTGCGCCTTCGGCAGCGTCGGTCTCCGTCGTTTCCGCAGATGTGTCTGCCTGGACAACTTCAGCATCGACAGACGGTATCTCGATCGCCGGATCGATTGCGGGCTCCGTTGTTTCAAGTTCGGTGTCGACATCGTTCTCCGATGTAATGGTCAACTTGTCATTGTCGGAGGTTTCGAGCGTCGGCGTGTCGCCTTCAGTCGCGATCGGGAGCTCGGCCACGCTTGTGGATTCCAGCGTTTTTTCGCCGTCTTCACCGACCTGTTTTTCCTTCGTTTCCGCCTTTTGCGACGTCGTATCTCGTTCGCGTACCTCGTCGCCGTGCCGATCGCGGGCGGTCGTGGCAGGACGCTCCCGCCGGTCCGCCGGGCGGTCGTCGCGACGCGGTGCTTCGCTTGCGCGATCGCTGTCGGCCAGATGGCGTGCGAACTCGCCAACGGCGGCATTGGTCGAGACCCGGATCGCGTCCGGATGGATCGAAAACGCATCGGCGGTGGATTTCGTTCGCGGCGTGGCTGAAGAGGGCAAGTCCATGCTGTCACCTGGTTGCAGAGAAGGGCTCGCGCCAAAGGAAGCAAGCGACGGGCCACGGGGATGATGGGGATAAGTTCAATTATTTCAGGTAGTTATGTATGGGCGGGGTTGACCCGCGGCACCTCGAACGCGATATTCGCTGCCGATCCGGCATATTTTGCCGGGTCGGTGTGGGCGTCTCGATGCGATTGCTTGCGGCAGGCGAGTGCCTGCCTATAGTGCGACCTGCGAGATGCAAGAGGTGCCTTTCGGCACCGGTTAACGAGGAGATGCCGGGCGATGTCCCGGGGCGACGTGATGAGTGTTCTGTTCGACGAAAAGACCGGCCTCAACAGCCTCGATCTTCCGGGCCGACCGGAAGAGACGCGTGTTGTCGTTGCCATGTCGGGCGGTGTTGACAGCTCGGTGACTGCGGCCTTGCTTAAGGAGCAGGGCTACGATGTGGTCGGCATTACCATGCAGCTCTACGATCATGGTACGGCCGTTTCGCGCAAGGGCGCGTGTTGTGCGGGGCAGGACATCCATGATGCGCGCCGTGTCGCGGAGCAGATTGGCATTCCTCACTATGTGCTCGACTACGAGGAGCGCTTCCGTCGCGCCGTGATGGAGGATTTTGCCGATTCCTATGTGGCAGGCGAGACGCCGATCCCTTGTGTACGTTGCAACGAGCGCGTGAAGTTTCGCGATCTTCTCGATACGGCACGCGACCTCGGAGCCGCGACGCTGGCAACCGGGCATTATATTGCCAGTCGTCCGGGCGGGGCGGGACGTGAAATGCACCGACCAGCGGACACAGACCGCGATCAGAGCTATTTCCTTTTTACAACGACGCGCGAGCAGCTCGACTTTCTGCGCTTCCCGCTGGGCGATCTCACCAAGCCCGAGGCTCGGGCGATGGCCGAACGCATGGGACTGGCGGTTGCCGCCAAGCCGGACAGTCAGGACATCTGCTTTGTACCTTCGGGCCGTTATACGACCATCGTCGACAAGTTGCGGCCGGGCGCGTCGGAGCCAGGCGACATCGTTCATTTCGATGGGCGTGTTCTCGGCCGGCACGAGGGCATCGTTCATTTCACGATCGGGCAGCGCCGCGGGCTTGGTCTTGGTGCCAGCGATCCGGCAAGCGAGCCACTTTTCGTCGTGAAGCTCGACCCCGCGCGCCGCCAAGTGATCGTCGGTCCACGTGCGGCACTCGAGACGCATTGGCTGACATTGCGCGATCTCAATTGGCTGGGCGACGGGGCTTTGGAAGCTTTGCCGGAGGTGGGGATCGAGATTTTGGTCAAGGTCAGGTCGACGCGGCCGCCGGTGGCGGCGCGTCTTCGCCGCACGGCAACGGGTGCCTCGGTCGAGCTGTTGCAGGGCGAGGAGGGCGTCGCGCCCGGTCAGGCTTGCGTCTTCTATGATCCGGCGGGCGGTACCCGGGTCCTGGGCGGTGGATGGATCGCGCGGGCGGAGAGCCGCTGGCAAACAAGTGCGCCGGAGCGCGAATTGGAAGGTTTTGCTGCCGGAACCGCATTTTAGCCGTATTCGGTCCAGATATAGTGTTGCGCTCGCGGCGGCATTGGCCGCAGAGTGAGCGCGTAAAATTCGAGGGGTGAGCGGTTTTGAGCGGGATAGCGCGGATAGACGAACAATCGGTTCTGAAAGCCTATGCGCGCTGGGCGCCCGTCTACGATTTCTCCTTCGGTCCGATCGCCGATGCGGGCCGCAAGCGCGCCATCGACATCATCAACGGCCGTGAAGGATCGCTGCTCGAAGTCGGCGTCGGGACAGGCGTTGCACTGCCGCGTTACGCGCCGCACCTTACTATTACCGGCATCGACCTCTCGCCCGACATGCTGCGTATCGCGCGGCAACGTGTCCGTGAGCGCGGTTTGACAAATATCGCCGCACTCTACGAAATGGATGCCTCGGAGCTTCGCTTCGACGACGCTGCTTTCGACACCGTCGTTGCGATGTATGTGATGACCGTGGTGCCCGATCCGATCCAGGTGCTGAAAGAGCTTGAGCGCGTTTGCGCGCCGGGAGGCGAGGTTCTGATCGTCAATCATTTCGCGCAGGATCACGGCGTGCGTGGCTGGGTCGAGAGTTTCATGGCGCCGGCAGCGCGCGCGCTGGGCTGGCATCCGGACTTCCGGGCCGAGACCATCACGGATGCCGCGACGCTGGAGCTTGTCGACACCGTTCGGCTGAAACCATTCGGCCTCTTCACGATGTTGCGATTTCAGAAGCCGGAAGCCGTCCCATCGGCGATTGATGAAGGTTCCTTGCAGGCCGAGTTGCCCGCTGTCTGACGCAATCGCCTCGGTTGCTTGACAGGCCTTCGTCGCGGCCCTTATATCCGGTTCTCTTTCGGGGGCGGCCGTTTCGGGCTGCTTTCCGGCGCTTTGGGGCGGAGTAGCTCAGCTGGTTAGAGCAGCGGAATCATAATCCGCGTGTCGGG
>NZ_JBBECC010000112.1:0-4192 GCF_040882025.1 Parvibaculum sp.
CCCCCGATTCCACATTCTCCGCCGCCTCCTCTATGCTGCACCCCATGCTGCTGCATCTCTCAAGCTGGCCCGAAATCGAGGCCTATCTCGAAACGTCGAAGGGAATCGTGATCCCGATCGGCTCGACGGAGCAGCACGGGCCGAACGGGCTCATCGGCACCGATGCGATCTGCCCGGAGGCGATCGCGCAGCGCGCGGGCGCCGAAGCGGGCTTTCTCGTCGGCCCGACCTTCAATGTCGGCATCGCGCAGCATCATCTCGGGTTTCCGGGCACGATGACGCTGCGTCCTTCGACGATGATCGCCGCGATCCATGACTGGGTGTCGTCGCTCGCCCGCCACGGCTTCGAACGCATTTATTTCTTCAACGGCCATGGCGGCAATGTCGCGACCATCGAGGCGGCCTTCGCCGAGATATATGCCGACCGCTCGCTCGCCGATCCCGCCTCCAATCGCGGTCCGGTCAGATGCAAGCGCGCCAACTGGTGGGACTTCAAGCCGGTCGGCGATTTCTGCAAGCAGCGCTACGGCGCGTCGCATGGCGCGCATGCGACGCCGTCCGAAGTTGCCGTCACGCAATTCGTCCATCCGGCCGCGATCAAGCAGGCCGAGATGGCGCCGAAGATCGCGCCCTGGGGCCGCTACAGCGATGCCGAAAGCTACCGCGCCGCCTTCCCCGATGGCCGCATCGGCTCCGACCCCTCGCTCGCCGATCCTGCCGACGGCGAAAAACTCGTCGCCCTGTCGGTCAGGGGATTGATCGAGGACTTCCGGAAATTCGAGGCGGAGTGAGGGGTTGTGAGAATCATCTTGACGTATCAATCTGTTTCTTGATACATCTTGATCGATCTGGATGGAGAATGCCACATGACCATGCGCGAAAAATTTGCCTCACAGGCCGATCCCGAATTACTCGCTCAAATGCGCGAGCTGGCCAAGACAGAAGGCCGACAGTTTCAGGCCCTGGTCGAGGAAGCGTTTCGCGAATTTCTTGCCCGCAAGGCGGGCGAGCGGCCGCGCGAAAACGTGATGGCGCATTTCCGCGATAGCGTTCGACGCAATGCCGAGCTCTACAAGCGCCTCGCGAAATAGCGCGCTTTCATGCCCGACTATCTGACGCTGACCGAAGTGCTTTCCATGCATGAGGAGTTGATCGATCTCTATGGTGGCGCCAAAGGTGTGCGCGACATGGGTGCGATCGAATCCGCCTTGTTCCGTCCACAGACGGGGTATTACGACGATGTTGTTGCAGAGGCTGCGGCACTGCTTGAAAGCCTTGCCGTCAACCATCCGTTCATCGATGGGAACAAGCGAGTTGCCTTCGCCGTCGCGGACGTTTTTCTCAGACTCAATGGCTATCGTTTTGAAGAAGACCCGGTCGCCGCTCACGAGTTTATGATCGAACTTTTCGAGCGGGGCAAATTTCGTTTTGAGAAGCTGGAGCCTTGGCTGCGAGCGAAGACGAAGTCGCGATAGGGGCAGGCCCCGGTGTGTCGGGGATGTGTTAGGATCGGCGCGGACGGGTGATCGCCGGTCAAAGGGGGGATAATCTCGATGCTGAGCAAAAGAGTCCTGGTGTTGATTTCCTGTCTTGCCGGGGTCGCCGGCCTTGGCGTTTCCTCAATCGGTGCTGCGCCTGCGCGCGCGGAGACGGCCGCCTCGTCGAGCGCTCCTGCGGAACTGGAAGAGCTTCGCCTCGCCGCCGGGCAGGGGGATGCCACCGCCCAGTTCGATCTCGGCGTGATGTATGCCAACGGACGAGGCGTTGCCCGGAACGACGGTGAGGCTGTGCGCTATTTTCGTCTCGCCGCCGAACAGGGGCATGCGGCGGCCCAAAGCTATCTCGGTTTTATGTATGCCGAAGGAAGAGGCGTTGCTCAGAACGATGGCGAGGCTGCGCGCTATACTCGCCTTGCCGCCGATCAAGGTGATGTCGACGCCCAATACGCTCTCAGCGAGATGTATGCCGAAGGGAGAGGCGTTGCTCAGAACTTTGGCGAGGCCGTGCGCTATCTTCGCCTCGCCGCCGATCAAGGTGATGTCTACGCCCAACGAGTTCTCGGCGATATATATGAAAACGGAAGAGGCGTTGCTCAGAACGGTGGCGAAGCTGTGCGCTATTATCGCCTCGCCGCCGATCAAGGTAATGCCGAAGCCCAAGACCATCTCGGCTGGATGTATGCCGAAGGAATAGTAGGCGTTGCTCAGAACGACGGTGAGGCTGTGCGCTATTATCGTCTCGCCGCCGAGCAAGGGCATATGTGGGCTCAATACAACCTCGCCGGGATGTATGTTGACGGAAGAGGCGTTGCTCAGAACGATGGCGAGGCTGCGCGCTACTATCGTCTCGCCGCCGAACAGGGCGTTGCCGATGCTCAAGGCAAACTCGCCGGGATGTATGAAGACGGAAGAGGCGTTGTTCAGAGCGACAGCGAGGCTTACTTCTGGCTGAGCCTGGCGGCATCCAAACGCCCCGACTATACAGACGACAGAGACCTTGCGGGGTCTCGTTTGAATCCGACGGAGATTGCAAACGTGCAGGCGCGCGTAGCGGCGTGGAAAGCGAAGAAATAGGCGGCCTGTCCGGCCGCGATTTATGATTTCGCGATCGGTTTCTTCGAGCGGGACGAATTTCGTTTTGAAAAGCTGGCGCCTTGGCTGCGCGCGAACTCGACGGCGCTATGGATTTCTGGATGGCAGGATGAGGAGTTGGACTCCTGTGTGTTGATGACGTGTCAGGATTGGTGCGGGCGGAAGATCGCCGGTCAAAAAGGGGTATTCGGATGCTGAGCAAAAGAGTTCTGGTGCTGATTTCCTGTCTTGTCGGGATCGCCGGCCTTGGTGTTGTCCCAATTGGCGTTGCCGCAATCGGCGTTGCGCCCGCGCTTGCGGAAACGGTCGCCCCGCCGGCCGATCCTGGGGAGCTGGAAAAGCTTCGTCTTGCCGCCGAGCAGGGGGATGCTGAAGCCCAATTCAATCTCGGCGTGATGTATGCAGACGGAAAAGGCGTTCCCCGGAACGACAGCGAGGCTGTGCGCTATTTTCGTCTTGCCGCCGATCGGGGGCATGCGGCCGCCCAACTCCATCTCGGCGTGATGTATGCAGACGGACGAGGCGTTCCTCAGAACGATGACGAGGCTGTACGCTATTTTCGTCTCGCCGCCGATCAGGGGGATGCCTACGCCCAATTCAATCTCGGCCAGATGTATTCCGAAGGAAAAGGCGTTCCCCAGAACGACAGCGAGGCTGTGCGCTACTATGGTCTCGCCGCCGATCAGGGAGTTGCCTACGCGCAATTCAATCTCGGACGGATGTATGAAGACGGAACAGGTGTTCCCCAGAACTATGGCGAGGCTTACTTCTGGCAAAGTTTGGCCGCGTCCGCGTCTGGGTTCGCTCCATTTGCAGAAAACAGAGACCTTGTGGGGTCTCGTTTAAGTTCGGCGGAGATTGCAGACGTGCAGGCGCGAATAGCGGCGTGGAAAGCGAAGAAATAGGCGGCCCGTCCCGTCGCGGCCTGAGATTTCAGGAGTGCGCCCGAGCGCGATGAATTCAGGATCGGAAAACGGGAGCCGTGGCTGCGGAAAAAAGCGAAGGCGCTCTAGTCCACATGCCTGCCCGTTCCGTCGCCTGCCGCGACCCAGCGCCGCGTGCGGTTCACTTTCATCTTCGCATCGACAGCTTCGGCGAGATCGAAGCCGAGCGTGGCGCCGAGCCGGTTGAGAAGAATGAGAATGTCGGCCGTTTCGCGCGCCGCCTCCGCCGCATCGCCGCGTTCCAGCGCCTCGATCAACTCGTCGAGTTCGAGCCTTGCGCGTCTTGCGAGCGCGGCGGGATGTGTCGCCGGTCCGAAGGTCTCCTCGCCCCAGCGCGCGATCGTCGCCTGCGTTTCGCATCCCGTTGTCATGATCTATTCCCGGTTCATCCGTTATACCTTCGCGCTATGAACTTATCCCCGCTGTCACCGAAACCCCACAGCGCAGCGCTGCGCTGACGCATTCTCGCCACAGCGGAGATAAAGCATGCATTCGCCGCCGCGCCGGGGACAAGTTCGTGGCGCGGCGCATGTGCGCGACGAATTCGGTGTCGAATTCGTCTCCTTTGTGGTCTCTCATCTCGACACGGAGAATCGCTCAAATTCCATTTGTGACAGTTTTTTGACAGTTTCGTGACAGAGGGGGGGTCCGCTGTCG
>NZ_JBBECC010000113.1:0-25907 GCF_040882025.1 Parvibaculum sp.
CCTCGATCACCGGCGAGATTTCATTGCAGGACGTGTTCGTGCCGGAAGAAAACCTTCTGCCGAATGTGCGCGGGCTTGCCGGCCCCTTCGGCTGCCTCAACCGGGCGCGCTACGGCATTGCCTGGGGCGCGATGGGGGCGGCCGAATTCTGCTGGCATGCGGCGCGGCAATATACGCTCGACCGCAAGCAGTTCGGCCGGCCGCTGGCGGCCAACCAGCTGATCCAGAAGAAGCTTGCCGACATGCAGACCGAAATCACGCTCGGTTTGCAGGGCTGCCTGCAACTCGGCCGCATGTTCGATGCCGGCACGGCGGCGCCCGCCTCGATCTCGCTGATGAAGCGCAACAATTGCGGCAAGGCGCTCGACATCGCCCGCGTCGCCCGCGACATGCATGGCGGCAATGGCGTCTCGGACGAGTATCACGTCATCCGCCACGCGATGAACCTCGAAGCGGTCAACACCTATGAGGGCACGCATGACGTGCATGCGCTGATCCTCGGCCGCGAACAGACGGGCATTCAGGCTTTCTTCTGAGCGACCGGCACAGCCGGGTCCCGCAGGAAGAGCATGAACAGCGCCATGGGCCGCTTGAACGCGAGAAGATAGGTCACGTGCAAGACGACGAAGAGAACCAGAAGGTTCGCTGTCGTTTCGTGAACTTCTTCGAGCGCTTCGTTCTCCTTGCCGTCCCTGTCGCGCTCGCGGTCCCGGTCGTCGTCCGCGAAGGCCGGAGCGATCGACACTTCAGCGACAAGTTGTCCGATTGGCGGCGGTTCCATCAGGAGCCCCGTTCCCGTCGCCAGCAGGAGATTGATGACGATACAGGCGAGAAGCGTCCGGCTTATCATCGGATGATTGAGACGCCGGACTTTCGCAAGCTCCATTAGATCCGGAAAGAGCCGCGAAATGCCGAGCTGCCTCGGACCGGCTGCCGCCCAGAGAAGCCGAAAGAGGATGACGGCGGCAACGGCATATCCGAGCCAGATATGCAGGTCTTCGAGTTCGTCGCCGGTGAGATAAGCCGCAGTGACAAGCAGAGCGAGCACCGCATGATAGAGCCGAATCTTGTGAAACACCGACGACATTTGAAACCAACCATATTCAAGCCCCGCTTCGAATATGCTCGTCCCGCATGAGACGCGGCCATACTGCATCTTGTCGCAGATGCGCTGCTACTCACTCGCAGGTTCATCCGCAATGGATTCAGGCGCTGCGCGTGCCCCACTGGCGGACGGGGCCGACATCGACGTGAATGAAGTCCGAGCGAGGATAGTAGCCGACGCCGCCATGGCCGATATCAAGCGCAGCGTTGCGCAGCCGCGACAGGTCGCGGCCCGGCACACGGATATCCACTGCCATGCCACGCATGTGATAGCTCTTCTTCGCGACACCGGCATTCGCCTCGCGCATCCGCGCGTTGGTTGTGGGCGAACGATAGCCGGAAATAATGTGGATGCTTTCGTTCGTGTCGAGCTTCAGCCGCAAGGTGTAGAGCGTGTCGAGAAGTGCAGGATCGATCTCGTGCATCTCGTTGGAACGATGATCGCGCAGCAGATGTGCAAGTTCCTGCAGCGCATCCGGTTCGTAACGGCCCGCGGTCCAGTAGACGATTTTCAGCTTTTCGCCCGTATGCGTGTTGAGCAGGCGCAATTCGCGGGCCGCGTCCGACAATGTCGCGCCTGCGGCTGCTGCCGCGCGTCGATCGCCGGGGGGGAGCGGCAACGGCGGGCGCGGCGAGGCCAGCGCGGATGGCGCAAGGGCGCAGGAAGCGGCTGCCGCACCGATTCCGATCAGGCGGCGCCGCGTTATGCAAAATACCATAATTCTCCCCTCCGTCACTGTAGAATTCGGCCATTCTGCCGACCGCGCGACGGAGATCAAGTTATTGATTTTAAAAATAATTATGGAGAACGCCGCTCAGGCCCCGCAATCGCGTGCGGTGTCCAGCGTCAGAGACGGCGGCGCGATTTCAGCGAGAGCGGCACCGAGCGCCGCGTCGCGCCCGTAAATGTCGTCGCGAAACCGCACCAACCCATCCGCTTCGACAAACGCGGTCCAATAGGCGACGACGACAGGTACCGGCGGGTCCACAAACACGGAGACGGTATCTTCCGCCTGGACCAGCTCTTCGATCCGTTCGCGCGACCAACCCGACGGCTCCAGCAAAAGGACGGCGAGTTCCATCGGTCTTTCGACGCGGATGCAGCCGTTGCTGCGGAACCGATTGTCGCTCGCAAACAAACCGGGTGAATTCGTGTCGTGCAGAAAGACCGCAAACGGACTCGGCAGATCGAATTTGAGCCGGCCCAGTGCATTTTTCGGACCCGGCTTCTGGACAAGGCGATCGCCCTGCCAGCTCATTTCATGCTTCTGAAGATAATCGGGATCGCGAGCAATCGCCGGCGCGATTTCGCGCCGGTAGATCGAGGACGGCACAATCCAGGACGGATTGACGATAATCCTTTCGATGGCACTGACGATCAGCGGCGTCGGCGTCGTTTTCTTGCCGACAATCGTCCTCATGCGAAAGACGATCTCTCCGTCTTTCATGACAACCGCTTCGGCAGCGGCTGCGTTGACTTCGATCCGCGTCAGCGGCATCGCATGTGCCATGAAGCGCCATCGTTCCATGTTGAGCGCGATCTGCCGGACGCGCATTTCTGCCGGCACATTGAGCGCAGCCAGTGTGTCCCGGCCGACAACGCCGTCGACCGCAAGGCCGTGCCGCGCCTGAAAGCTGCGAACGGCGTCAACCATTGCAGGGTCGTAGCGCTCGTCCGTCCCGCTCAGCACGAGATCGCCGGCAAGCCTGAGACGCGCGCGGAGCTGCGGCACGAAAGTGCTTGTCTCGTCGGGTTTCAGGGACCGTTTGCCCAGCGGCAGTTGCAGGACCGGCCAACCGCCCTGTCTTTCCATTTCGCGATACCGGGCGAGCGCCCGCTTCAATTGCACATACTCGGGTGCCGATGGTGGCAGGCTGTCCAGCCAGTGTGCGAGATGTCCGCCAGCCAGCGCCGTGGCGAGTTCCGATACCGGATCGACGTTCCAGCGGTGAATGGCCACATCGCCATGCAATGGCGCAAGGTCGACGCGACCGCGGCGCATGACCTCCGCATAGCGCAAGGCGGACGCCGTCAGCAGCGGGTCGCGCTGTGCCCGGTCCATGGTGGTCGCCGGCCGGACACTCCGCGCGATTTCATCGACGTGAAAGAGAGACGGTGGCAGTCCATGCTCGCCGGCACGCGCCAGAACGGCATGGAGCGTCCGTGCCGCCTCGTCCGACCAGTTGCAGCCGGCGTCCCGGGGCTCACGGAAAACGACCTCACCGGCTGCCGGGTCCCTCTGCATCGCTTCGGCGTCGACCGCAGATACGGCGCATCCGGCCTCGGTCCCGGTGCTGGGCGGAACAACGAACACAGATGCAAGCGCGACCGCAATCGTTACGCGCCTCGTCCACCTTCTGACTTCATGCCTTGTCACTCTGCCTCTTCCGCGCTGCCTCGACGGCGGCGTTTGAACCGGCTTTTTGACTATAAGGTAACCCGGGGTCCGTCCGATTGCGAGGGCGGCGCTGGAAACGCGAGATTCGGTGCGTCAGGCTGACGGGAGCCTGAGCACCGCATACCAGGCATAGCCGCGATAAAGACGGCGGAATTCGAGATCGGCGCCGAGCTTTTCGGCGAGCGCGCGCAAGGCGATGTCGAGCCTCCGGCGCGGGCTGACGTGGAAGCGCGCCAACCATGCCTGAAGCAGAGCGCGGCACCAGCGCGGCAGTCGCTCCTGCTGGCCGAAATCGACGATGTGCAGACTGCCGCCCGGCGCGAGGTTGCAAACCGCCTGCGCCAGTGCCGCCTGCCAGTCCGGGATCATCGACAGCGTGTAGGACATGAAGATGCGGTCGAAGCGGCTGAGGCCGAAAACCGCATAGGGATGAAAGTGCGTCGCATCGCCGGGCGCGAGATGGATCGCGTCGTCGAAGCCCGCCCGCTTCGCGGCGCGGCGCGCGCTCGCCAGCATTTCACGCGATATGTCGATGCCGAAAAATTCGGCATGGCCGTGCAGACGGGCGGCGTGAACGAGATTGCGCCCCGTACCGCAGCCGACCTCCAGCACCGTCGCGCCCGGCGGCGGCGACAGGTTTTCGATCAGGCGGTCGCGGCCCAGCAAATAGTAGCGCCGCGTGAAATCGTAGAAATGGCGCTGACGGCGATAGACGCGGTCCATCAGCCGTCCATGATCGCGCGCCTCTTCCTCGCGCTCGATCGCGCTCACGCCGCTCATTCCCTGAACACATAAAGATGAAAACCGCCATAGATCGACGAGCGGTCCAGCGCCGCAAACGCACGCGATTCGTCCGCCCGGTAGTCCCAACGCGCGAGAACGGCATCGTCGACGCGGCCCGGCAACAGGCTGGGCTCGGCGGCGGTGCGGAAAATCACCCGCGCGCCGGGCCGCGCCGTGCGCGTGATCTCGGTCCAGAGATCGTTCAGTTGCGCATCCGTCATCCAGTCCTGCGCGTCGAGCAGCACGTAGCGGTCGGTACTCGCATCGGCCTGACAGCGCAGATAATCCGTGAACGAGGCGTTCAGCACCTCGATGCGCGAGGCGCGCGCCTGCAGGGCAGCGAAATTCTCGCGCTTCAGATAGGGCGGCAACGGTCCTTCCGCGCCTGGCGCATAACCGCGCGCGAAAGCCTGCCAGGCGAAATAATTGTCCTTCAGCGGGAAGCCGCAAACGAGGCGCTCCAGCCGCTCGCGCAAGACGACGCGCATTTCGCGCCCGCCGGCCAGTGCCTCGTATTGTGCGGGCGGGATGCCGAGGCCGTAGAGCGATGAGGGTTTTCCGGTCAGCCAGCGAACGGACCTGCGCTCGAAAAGCGGCGCAAGCTTCTCCTCGAAGAAGCGCCGCTGGCCCTCGATCGTCGGCGCTTCGAAAAGCGTGCGGAAGGAAACGCCGAAAAGCCGTGCCAGCAAATGCGCCGCGCCGATGAAATGTCCAAGCAAGCCATGGCGATAGAAGCCACGCGCGAACAGCGAAACGCGGCGCCGGCCGCTCAGGGTCCGTTTGTCCCAATAGGCACGCGTCGCGATATCGAGCCGGGGGCGCAGGAAGCGCGCATAGCTCGCGAGGTTCTCGCGAGTGTCGGCACGGCCGAAAAAGCGAAGGAAATGTTCGTGGCTCGGCAGATGCGCCGCGCCGGCGAGTTTCAATCTCACAAGCGCAACATGCGCCGGATTGAGATCGACCGCCGTCACTCGTGCCGGGTTTGCCGCGAGATAGGACATCACGTTGCAGCCGCCCGACGCGATGGCGACGATCCGGCTTTGCGCCGTCAGTTCCATCGCGGCCATATCGACCTCCGGATCTTCCCATATTTGCGGATACACGAGGCCGGTGAAGAGCCATGTGAAGAGGCGCTCCGTCAGGCCGTCGCGCGAAACCGCCTTGTGGCGATGCACGGCCTGCCCGAGACGGCGGCGCACGCCGCGCCGGTCGGCCGCGGGGTTCACGAATTCGGTGTCGGCGGGGACAAGGGTATCGGACAAGGGCCTCTCCTGCGGAAAACGGGGTGCCGCTCCGGCGCGCCGGGCGGCATACCCGCCGATACCGCTTTCACATGACCGCGGTGTGACAGCCGGGCGACAAGGCCGCTTCCGAATCGGTTTGCGAGGCGTATAGTCGGGAACGAAATCGACAAACCCCAGGAAGCATCGCCTCCTGCCCCCTTCCGGTTTTGCCGGAAATCCGGGGTCCGGTGGCTCCCGTTTCAGCCGGCGCGGCCCGCCCGCGCCAAGCCCCGGACCTTTCGCTCGTGGAATCGCCGCGCAAGCCCCCGGACCGCACCCCTTTGTGGCGGCTCGTACCCCTGGTCCAGCAGCACAAGCTTCGCTTCTGGGGCGGCATGTCGCTGATCAATCTCGGCCGTCTGCTCGAAGCGTTCATGCCGCTTTTTCTCAAGATGGGGATCGACCGCATCGCCGAAGGCGATCGCCGGCTTGCGCTGCCGGCGCTCGCCATTCTCGGCCTGATGGCCGCCCGCTATGTCGTTTTCAGTTTCGGCCGGCGCTATGTGCGCGAGGTCGGCGTCGAGGTCGCCTTCAATCTGCGTCAGCGGCTCTACTGGCATCTGGAACTGATGGGGCCGCGTTTCTTCTCACAATTCCCGACCGGCGATCTGATGGCACGCGCCATCAACGACATCATGCTGATCCGTCAACTCATCGGCATGGGCACACGGCTTCTTTTCGTGCTCGGCTTTTCGGGTCTCATCGCTTTCATCTTCATGTTCAACCAGTCGGCGTCGCTGACGCTGGTGCTCTTGCCGGCGCTGCCCGTTTTCGCCTTTATCGGCTGGCGGCTCGCCAGAAGGATTTTCGGCCAGTCGACGCTGGTGCAGGAGGGCTTCTCGACGCTTTCGGCGCAGGTTCAGGAAAACCTCAACGGCATCCGCACCATTCAGACCCATGCGCAGGAGAGCCGCGAGATCGACCGCTTCGAGGCGACGTCGGATGCCTATGCGCGCGACTACTACAAGCTGATGTTCCTCAATTCCGGCCTGACCTCGGCGATGCTGGTCGCAACCGGCTTCACCACGCTGCTGGTCGTCGGCTATGGCGGCTTCCAGGTGATCGAAGGCACGATCACGCTCGGCACCTTCACCGCCTTCATTTTCTATCTCAACATGATGCTGGCGCCGATCAAGGAAGGCGGCGTGATGGTGACGCTGTTCCAGCGCGGCGGTTCGGCGGCGGCGCGGATTTTCGAGGTTCTCGATCGCGAGCCTGAAATCCGCGATGCGCCGGATGCGGCGCCGCTCGACGAGATCGGCGGCGCGATCACGCTGCATCATCTGTCCTATGTGCATCCGGCGCGTTCCGGCGACGGCTGGCCGGCACTCAACGACCTCTCGCTCGAAATCGGCAAGGGCGAAATGATCGCGGTGCTGGGCCGCGTCGGCTCCGGCAAGTCGACGCTGCTGCGCCTGATCGTTCGTCTGCTCGATCCGCCGCCGGGATCGGTCTATCTCGACGGGCGCGACATCCGCATGCTGCCGCTTGCGCAGGTGCGCGGGCAGATTGCCCTGGTGCCGCAGGATCCGTTTCTTTTCGCCACGCATATCTCGCAGAACATTTCCTACGACAATCCGACGCGCGAAACCGGAGAGGTCTGGCGCGCGGCAGAGAGCGCCGATCTCGAGGCGACGATCCGGCGCTTTCCGGACCGGCTCGAAACCATGGTCGGCGAGCGCGGCGTGACGCTGTCGGGCGGACAGAAGCAGCGCGCCAGCCTTGCCCGCGGGTTGATCCGGGAAACGCCGGTGCTGCTTCTCGACGATTGTTTCTCCTCGGTCGACACGGAAACCGAGGAATTCATTCTCTCGCGCCTGAAGACGCTGCGAAAGGGCCGCACGACCATCATGGTGTCGCATCGCGTTTCGACCGCGCGCCATGCCGATCGGATCGTGGTGCTGGAAGAAGGTCGCGTCGCCGAAGTCGGCACCCATGCGGAACTGCTCGCAAGGAACGGTCTCTATGCGACGCTCGAACGGCAGCAGGGCCGGCGCGAGGAACTGGCGCAGAGCCTCGGCAGCCTGACGGGGAGCGAAATATGAGCGATACGACGCATCCCGAAAAGCAGGCACGCGACTATGCCATCTTCGACGACGAGATGGAGGCGCGCGGTTTCGACTTCCGGCTGATCGGCCGGCTGATGCACTGGCTGAGGCCTTACCGGCGGCAAGGTTATATCGCGCTTCTTTTCGTGTTGCTGGCCGCAAGTGCGGCGGTTCTCGCGCCTGTCGTCGTCAGCCGCGTCGTCGTCGACGGCATCTTGCTGCCGACAGCGGACGCAGGCGCACCCGATTTCGGGCAGAAGGCGCTCAATGCCTTTCTTGCCGATCTTTTCACCCTGCATCCGATCGTCGCCGCCTGTTTTCTCTATGGGCTCTGGACGCTCCTCTGGGCCGGCTTCGGTCACGGCTTTCGTGTGATGCTGGCGCGCACCGTTCTCAATGGCTTGCGCGATTTGCGGCGCGACCTCTTCGCCCATCTCGAGCGCCTACCATCGAGCTTCTACGACCGGGTCGCGGTTGGCCGGGTGATGACGCGGTTGACCAACGACATCGAAACGCTGTTCGAACTGCTGGCGGGCTTCGGCGTGCTGCTTGGCGAATTCGTGCCGTTCTTCGTCGCCGTTTCGATCATGCTGGCGCTCAATCCGACGCTGACGATGGAGCTGATGCTGCTCCTGCCGCTGGCGGCGCTGGCGACCCTGATTTTCCGCATGGTATCCCGCCAGGTCTATCGCGGTATCCGTTCCTCGATGTCGCGCCTCAACGAGAACCTGCAGGAAAACCTCTCCGGCATCGAGGTCGTGCAGCTTTATGGACGCGAACAGATAAATTTCGAACGTTACTCGGAGATCAACCGGGAGAATCGCGACCAGGAAAACCGCGCCATCCTGATCGAGAGTTATTACGGCCCCGCGATGGACAGCATGGCTTTTCTCGCCATGGCGGCGATCGTCTGGTTCGGCGGCAACCATGTGTTCGAGATGACGGCGACACTCGGCAGCGTCATTCTGTTTGCGCAGTTCGCCGACATGATGTTCCGTCCCATCGTGGCGATGGGGGAACAATGGAACGTCGTCTTCCGCGCCATGGCGAGTTGCGAGCGCATTTTCCAGGCGCTCGACTGGGACGAGGCCTTGAAGGAGCCCGCCGAGCCGAAACCCTTGCCGAAGGACCTTCAGGGGCATGTTCGCTTCGACCGGCTGACCTTCGGCTACCGGCCGGGACAGACGATCCTGAAGGATGTGAGTTTCGACATCGCGCCCGGCGAGCGCATCGCCATTGTCGGACCGACCGGTTCGGGCAAGACAAGCCTCGTTCGCCTGCTGTGCCGCTTCTATGACGTGCCGGCAAACTCGATCCTGATCGACGGCATCGACATCATGGATGTGGCGCCTGCCGAAATCCGCCGCCGCATCGGCGTCGTGCTGCAGGACTTCCATATATTCTCAGGGTCGGTATACGACAATATCGCGCTCGGCAATCCGGCCATCACGCGCGAGGCGGCGCGGGCGGCGGCGCGGCTTGTCCATGCCGATCCCTTCATCCGCATGCTGCCGCAGGGTTACGATACGATGCTGACCGAGCGCGGGCGGAACCTCAGCCACGGCCAGCGCCAGCTCCTTGCCTTTGCGCGCGTGCTCGCCATGAACCCGGAAGTGCTGATCCTCGACGAGGCGACCGCCAGCATCGACACCGAGACCGAACTCCTGATCCAGGACGCCCTTTCGAAGGTCACGGAAGGCCGCACCTCGATCATCATCGCGCACCGGCTGCAGACGATCCGCGAGGCCGACCGCATCGTCGTGCTGACGCAAGGCGAAGTCCGCGAGATCGGCACGCATGAGGAACTGATGGCCCTGGGCGGCGTCTACAAGACGCTCTACGAGTTGCAGGTGCAGGACGTGACGGGGGCAACCCGCTAGAGCGTATTTCAGCAACGCTGCGTGACGAAGGTGACGTTATTGTTGCCTGTCTGCGTCGTATGCGCCGTGTGGTTGCCGCCCGTCTGGACAATGTAAGAGGCGTTGTTCGATCCCGCCTGGAAGGCCGTCGCGAGATTGTTCGTGCCGCCCTGCACCGCCGAAGCGCTGTTGCCGGTGCCATGCTGGCCGACCGCAACGGCGTTGCCGCCATGGCCGCCGCCACAACCGAGCCCGCTCAGCATTCCCCCCAGTATCTCGTGCCGAAGAGATGCCTTCGCGGTTCTGTTGGTGAGCGTCCGGTTCAAATTGGCGTAACGCCTCGGTTTGATCTGTCTTGTCAGAACCTTGGTCCTGCCGGCCTTCTGCTGCACGATTGTATAATTGTAACTTCCCGACTGATTGACGGCGGCGAAGCTGCCGGCCCATGCGGACGGCACCGCGAGCGACACAATCAGGCAGGCGACGGACAAGGTGAGCGGGAACCGTTTCATGTTTCTCTCCTGTTGCAAGACACATCGCCGCGCAGGCGAATGACGATGCCTGCATTTCTATCGTTGTGGCGATGATCGGCCGCTGAAGTTTCCATTCATCCGCCGTTCAGCCTCGGCGGCGCATGCGCGCGCGTTCATTCACACACTGCCGAAACGCGCTTGCCGGTGAACCGCGCATGAACGCCGGCTTCAGACACCACTCAGGAACGTCCGGCTAAAAAGGCATCGTCCACAACCGGCCTCGTCGCGGGCCATCCAAAGCAGGAGATGCAAAATGAAGAAGTTTCTACTGGCAGGCGCCGCCCTCACCGCCCTGATCGCCGCAAGCGCCACCGGCGCGAGCGCGGGCAACAGCGCTTCGGTCTATCAGAAGGGCTGGAACAACACCGGCGTGTTCACCCAGAACGGCCACGGCAACAAGGGCACGCTCCATACGAAGGGCCATGCCAACTATTCCAAGGCCGTGCAGAGCGGTCAGTGGAACTACCTCTACCAGCAGCAACTCGGCAACCGGAACTCGGCCCTTACCGATCAGTACGGCAAGGGCAACTACGCGGTGACCGGCCAGGAAGGCCGCAACAACACCGCGACGACGATCCAGACGGGCCGCCACAACACCTCCGGCATCGCCCAGATCGGCAACAACCACTCGGCGACGACCGACCAGCTCGGCTCGCACAACACGGCAGCCACGATCCAGGTCGGCAATGGCCAGAAGGCCAACACCATGCAGACCGGCCACGGCAACACGACGGTCGTCATTCAGGGCGGCTACTGACCCCGGGGCCCGCGCAAGGAGGCGGCCATGGGGCCGCCTCCGGCGTCGCCTCTTCAACAGGGAGAACGACGATGACGAAATTCTGGAAGTCTCTCGCCTTGGTTCCGCTCGCGCTTGGCCTTGCGGCGGCTTCCGCCGCGCCGGCCGCCGTTCAGTGCGAAATCCGCGCCAGCGAGGTTCCGGGCGGCCTGCGTCTCGAGAGTGTCGTCTATGGCGCGCCCGGCGCGTCGGGCGCCTATCAGCTTTCGCTCGAACGGTCCGGCTCCGGCGGCAGCTCGAGTGTCTCGCAGGGCGGCGATTTCGAAATCGACAATGCCGGCGAAGCCGTCGTATCGGTCACCGAGTTCAATCGCAGCCATCGCGATGGTTACGACGTCACGATGACCGTCGAGGACGCCTTCGGCGTCTCGCATTGCGCGCATGTTGCGCGGTAGGGCGGTACCGCCGGCATAACGCATGCCGGCGGCGCCCATCGCCTCATCGGAAAAACGGGGATAAGTTTCCTGCACGCGTTCGCCATTTCCGGGTTTGACAGTTTTGTGACAGTCTCGTGACAGAGCCCCTATAAAGTGCAGAGAACAATGACCAATTCCGCGATCCCCTACGCCCTTCCCCCGAAGCTGGAACCCGACCTCGCAGATGTCCACGCATACTGGCAGCGCTTGATCCGCGGTCAGGCGAGCAATATGCCGTACTGGGACGATGTGACGTTTTCGGACCTGCCCGCGCTTGCCGACCGCCTGATGCTCGCCACCGCTTTCGCAAAGCCGGAACGGTTTCGCTTCGAGATTGTCGGCAAGGAGATTTCCGCGCACTACGGCAGGGAATTCAATGGCCGCTTCGCCGATGAAGTCGATGTAAACCCGCCGCTCGATTTTTTCCGAAGCCAGGCAAGCGTGACCGTTGAAAGCGGCGCGCCGACCTATTTCCGGTCGAATGACTATGCGCGTCTTCTTCTGCCCCTTTGGGGCGAAGGCCATATCAGTATGGTGCTGGGCGCCGTCGTCCGGATCTGAATTTCAGAGCGTTTGTCGTTTTTCTCCGGCATGCATCAGCGGCGGCCGGCGAGACCGGACTGGCTGGCTGGGGCGGGAGGACTCGAACCTCCGAATGGCGGAATCAAAATCCGCTGCCTTACCACTTGGCTACGCCCCAGCAGGTTCCGGAGGCCCACAGGATCAGCCTCGCGAAATGTGGCGGAACATACCGGCATCGGTGGGGGGCCGCAACCGGCGCGCCGGGCACCCGATGCGGCCGGGAATCGCCCTTGCGGGGCCCCGTTTTGGCGGCTATAACGCCGCCTCGCATGGGACACGGAGTGTGGCGCAGTCTGGTAGCGCACCTCGTTCGGGACGAGGGGGTCGCAGGTTCGAATCCTGCCACTCCGACCAATGCGACCGCACCCGCCCAGAGGTATGGCGGCGGCGCCTTTCCCGCACATTATCATTCGACACATATCGCTTGGCTCTCGCCAAAACCGGTCTATGAATCGTGCCGGCAAAGCAAACGAACCGAGGAAACGACATGGCCCCCATCCTCTACGACTTCACCGCCGCACCGAGTCCGCGCCGCGCGCGCATTCTTCTCGCCGAAAAAGGCATCGCGCACGAGACCGTCCAGATCGACCTGATGAAGGCCGAGCAGCTCGGCGACGCCTACCGCGCCATCAATCCGGCCTGCACGGTGCCGGCGTTGAAACTCGAGAGTGGAACCATCCTCCCCGAAAATATCGGCATCGCCGCATGGGCCGATGCCGTGAAGCCCGAGCCTGCGCTTCTGGGTACATCGCCCGAGGAGAAGGGTCTCGTACTCTCATGGAATGCACGGATCGAGTTCGACGGTTTCATGCCGATCGCCGAGGTGCTGCGCAACACTTCCAAGGGCATGGTCGGGCGCGCCCTGCCCGGCCCGCTCGACCTGCCGCAAATTCCGGCGCTCGCCGAACGCGGCGCGCTGCGTCTCACACGCTTTTTCGATATGCTCGACGAGCGTCTGAAAGGCCGCGACTTCATCGCCATCGACCGCTTTTCCTTTGCCGACATCACGGCACTGGTTTGCGTCGATTTCGCCAAATGGGTGAAGCAGGAACCGAAGGCGGAACATGCCGACCTGCTGCGCTGGCATGCCGCAGCGTCGGCGCGCCCCAGCGCCAAGGCGTAAATCCGGAATTAAAACCGGCGGTTTGACACAAACTTTTCCCGTCTTATGATGCGCCCGCTCGATGGTTCCGAGCGGTCGTCCTTCGTGGCGGCCGCAAGGAGGCAAGAGGGAACAGGGTGAGGTTTCACGCGAAGCCGATGCCTTGGCTGCCCCCGCAACTGTAAGCGGCGAGGCTGCGTTCCACCTATGTCACTGGCGCTGCGCTCTTTCGGGAGTGGCGGCCGGGAAGACGGAACGAGGCCGACGACCCGCGAGCCAGGAGACCTGCCACCGGGTTCGTCATCTGCCGAGGGCCGGGGTGCGCCAGCGGGACGGTTGTGTCCTGCCGCATCGTCGTTCGCGTCCGGACTTTTCCGTTTCCTGTCTCCCCCTTCTCCCGGCGCCATGCGGCCGGGGTTGGCCGCGCCAGAGACAGGGCTCATTCCAATGAACAACGCAAGCCGGGCGGCTTTGACCGCTCTCGTCCTACCGGTTTTCGCGGCCAGCGCCGCGCAAGCCGACACCACACCCGTCGCGCCTGAAGTATTGATCACGGCCGGCGTCGAGCCGCTGCCGACCAAGCAGGTTGCCAGCTCCTACACGATCGTCACCACCGAGGACATCGAGACCTTTCAGTATCGCGACGTCGTCGACGCGCTGAAATCCGTTCCAGGCCTGCATGTCGTGCAGTCCGGTTCGCGCGGTTCGCAGACGTCGATCTTCACGCGCGGCGCCAGCTCCAACCAGACGCTGGTGATGGTCAACGGGCTGCCGGTCGCCGACCCGGCCTCGCCCGGCGGCGCGGCCAATCTCGCCAATATTCCGCTCGACAATGTCGAACGCATCGAGGTTGTGCGCGGGCCACAATCTGCGCTTTACGGCAGCCAGGCGATGGGCGGCGTCGTCAACATCATCACGAAAACGGGCGGCGAAAAGCCGGTCACGGCATTCCGGGTCGAAGGTGGAACGCTCGGCACACTCAACACACATGCGAGCACCGGCGGCGCAGCCGGCGATGTCGACTATTTCCTCTCGCTCTCGCGCGAAGCGACCAACGGCTCGGATGCGACGCCGGTTCGCCTTCGCGACGCGCGCGGCGAGGAGAAGGACGGCAATGAGGTCGTTTCCGCGTCAGGCCGCGTCGGCGCAAAGCTCAACGAGCATCTCAGCGCATCCGCCTTCGCCCAGTACACGGATTCCGACACCGACATCGACGATGACGGCGCGACGGCGGGTTTCGTGCCGGTGTTCCAGAATTTCGACAGCACCTACGAGTCGAAGCGGCTACTGACCTCGGGCGAGATTTCCGGCCGGTTTCTCGACGGCCAATGGCGCCCGCGCCTCTCGGTCGGCCTCACGCAATACAAGTCCCGCATCTCCGACAATCCCGATCCCGGCGGTTCGATATATCTCGCCGATGTCGAATACAAGGGCCGGACGCTGCAGGCGCGTTTCGAGAATGCCCTCGACATTCACCCGCAGCACCTTCTGACCTTCGGCGGCAGCTATACGCGGGACGACTATTCGTCGAGCGGCCTGCGCGACTTCGGCGGCTTCGTCGTCACATCGACATCGGATGCCGACACCGACGCCTTCGCCGTCTATGCCGCCGATCACATGACGTTCGGCGAGCGTTTCTTCGCCGCAATCAGCCTGCATCACGACATGCCGGACGGCCTGAAGAACCACACGTCATACACTTTCGCGCCGGGTTATTACCATCCGGAGACGGACACGCGCCTGACCGCAAGCTATGGCACCGGCTTCAAGACGCCGTCGCTCTATCAGCGTTTCGGCAACGAGTTCAGCGCCTTTCTCGGTTTCCCCGCCGGAGAATATACCGGCAACCCGAACCTCAAACCCGAAACGAGCCGCGGTTGGGAAGTGGGCGTCGAGCAGGGATTCGCCGGCGGAAAAGCGCGCGCCGGCGCGACCTGGTTCGAAAACCGTGTCAAGGACGCCATCGAAATCGTCTTCGATCCGCTCACTGGCGATTCCACCGCGGCCAATCTCCAGCGTTTCGATGTCAAAGGGCTCGAAAGCTTCATCGAAGTCAATCCGATAGACCGGCTGACCGCACGCATCGACTACACATGGATGTCGCTCGACACCAATACGACGGCGGTCGTCGGCGCGCTTACCCGCCGGCCGCGCCACGAGATCGGGTTCACGGCAAGCTGGCGGCCCTGGGACAGCACGGTTTTCTCGACCAATGTCCAATGGGTCGACCCCGATCGCGACATTCCGCGCGATGGTTTCGGCTTCTATGTCTATCAGGCGCCCTACACCGTCGTGAACATTGCCGCCTCGCACCGCCTCACCGACAAGGTGCGGTTGACGGCGCGGATCAATAACCTGCTCGACAAGACCTACGAACCGGCGCACGGCCTCGAAGCACCGGGTATCGAAGCACTTGCGGGGATCGCGGTCACCTTCTGACGCCGAACACCCGGACCGAACGAAAGAGGCGCGGGAATTTCTTCCTGCGCCTCTTCACTCTCAGATTTCTCTCAGCGTCCCGTAAAATTCGCCGCCCGTTTCTCGACGAAATGCGCGACGCCTTCCTTGAAGTCCTCGCTGCCGAAGCTCTTCTGCATTTCGCTGTCGCCAATGGCGAGCGCATCGTTGAAGTTCTGGAACAGAGCTTTCCAGATTTGCGCCTTCATCACGGCCATGGAGCGCGGCGAGACGGTCGCCGCCAGCATTCGCGCATAGTCCATCACATTCGCCATGAAATTTTCCTGCGGGAAAACCTTGTTGACGAGGCCCATTTCGGCAGCTTCCGCGGCCAACACCTTGCGCGCCGACATCAGCAGGTCGAGCGCGCGGGCCGGGCCCACCAGATGCGGCAACAGCCAGGAGACGCCATGTTCGGCGATCAGGCCGCGGCTTGCGAAAGCGGTCGTGAATTTCGCTTCCGACCCCGCAAAGCGCATATCGGCATAAAGCGCAACGACGAGGCCGAGGCCGGCCGCCGGACCATTGATCGCGGCGATGATGGGCTTCTTCGCCTGCATCAGATAGCCGAAACGGCCGCCGTAATGTGCGCTCACATCCGGCCCAAGGCCGCTGCTGAAATCGAACGCCTCCTCGCGCGCGGCGCTCGCCAGTTCGCGATCCTCCCATTTGCCCGGTTTGATCGATTGCAGAAGGTTCATGTCGGCACCGGCGCAGAACCCGCGGCCGGCGCCGGTGATCACGACAACACGCACCTCGTCGTCGGCGATTGCGGCAGCCATGGCGCGCTTGAGGCTCTTTTCCATCGCCGCCGTCCAGGCGTTGAGCCTGTCGGGCCGGTTCAGCGTCATCAGCGCAATACGGTCCGTCACTTCATATGTCAGGTCTTCGTAGCCGCTCATTCTTTCCTCCCTCGGGCTTTCTTGTCGGCTTTCTTGGCGATGCCGTTTGGGTCAGTATAGGCAGAAGCGCAGGAGATTTTCGAGAAGCGGCGCGGGGAGGAAATGCAAGATGGCCGAATTCCGCGAAATTCTGTTCGAGACGCCCGAGCCGCACATCGCCCGGGTGACGCTCAACCGGCCGGCCCAGATGAACGCCTATACGACGCGCCTTTGTGAGGAGCTGGTGGAGGCGATCGAAACCTATCTGCGGGACGACGATCTTCGCTGTCTGATCCTCACCGGCGCCGGTCGCGGCTTCTGTTCGGGCGGCGACATCGGTGGTGCCGACGAACACCATGGTGAACTGATGGCGTCGCAGCTTTCGCATGGCCGCGAAATGCGCGACGGGATGCACCGCGTCATTCTGGCTCTCACCCGGCTCGACAAACCGACTATCGCCATGATCAACGGGCCCGCCGTCGCCGGCGGCCTCACACTGGCGCTCGCCTGCGATCTCAGGATCGCGGCCGATACGGCGAAACTCGGCGACACGTCGGGCCGGTTCGGGTTGTTGCCGGATGAGGGCGGTGCCTGGCTCTTCCCGCGCTTCATGGGGCTCGACCTGGCCCTCAAGATGACCATGCTGGCCGAGGTCTACAGCGCGCTCGAAGCCGAAGACCTGGGCCTCGTCACCGAAGTTGTGCCGGCCGCCGGGCTCGAGGCCCGTGTGATGGAGCTTGCCCGCGAGTTTGCGGTTCGGGCGCCGCTCGCCGTCCGACTCGCAAAATCGATGATGATGCGCGGCCAGGGCCTGACACTCGAACAATCGCTGGGCGACGCTGCGTTGTCTGTGATGATCGCCAATCCGAGCGCCGATGTGCGCGAGGGCGTGAAGGCCTTTTTCGACAAGCGAATGCCCAAATTCAAGGGCAAGTAGCGCCGGTCCTGCGACAAGATGTTCTGAACGGCGGCATGGCGCGGGCGCGGCGCCGGGGCTAGACTGCGATCTATGGGGACTGCTGGCACATATAGAGAGCGGGGGGCGCGCCATTTGGGGCTTGCGCATCTGCTCGCCTTCGCAGCGCTCATCGCCCATATCGTCCTGCCGACCGCGCTCCAGCTTGCGGGGCCGGCAACGCAGACCCTCTTCGAGACGGTCATCTGCGCCGGCGGCGAGAGCAAGACGATCTATCTCGATGCCGAGGGCAACCCCGTCGAGCCGGCCTCATCCGGCACGTCGCATGACTGCAACTCCTGTCTGCATCATTGCGGGGCGGCGCTGGCTTCCAGCTTCGCTTTCTCCGCACCGGGCTGGACACTGCCCGCGATTGCCGCACCTGCCGCACGCGTTCTCGCCGCACTCATCGCGACGAACGTTCAGCCGCGCGCGCCGCCCGCGACCTGACCTCGCGACGATCTTCACCCGATTTTCGACTGGGCGCCCGCCGCATGGCCGGGCGCATCCGTGCAGGCAGGTTTCATGTCCTACATATCTTCGCTTTCGCGCGGCGCCGCGGCGCTCGCCTTTCTTTTTGCCTCTTCGTCCACCTTTGCCGACGGATTCGATCCCGTCACCGGTGTTCCCGTCATCACGGTCCATCCCGGCGGCATCGAGGGCGACGTCAACGCGCTGTCGGGCCTGCCCGCCGCGCCGCAGCGTCCGGGCACTTTGACCGTGCCGGGCGTCACCGAGGCGCAACGCGAAATGTCGCGCATTCCGGGCGCAGTCTCCGTGGTGCCAACCGCGCACTACGAGGATACCTATGCCCACAATCTCGAAGACGTGATGGACTTCACGCCCGGCGTTTATGCGCGCAAGCGCTTCGGCGCCGAAGTGCGCCTTTCGGTGCGCGGCTCGGGCCTCAGCCGCAATTTCCATATGCGCGGCCTCGAAATCCTGCAGGACGGCGTGCCGTTCAACCTTGCCGACGGCGCGGCCGATTTTCAGGAGATCGACCCGCTGATCGCGCAGCACATGGAAGTCTATAAAGGCGGCAACGGATTGCGCTTCGGTTCGTCGACGCTGGGTGGCGCCATCAACATCGTGACGCCGACGGCATGGACGGCGCCGGCCGCCAATCTCGTTCGTCTCGAAGGCGGCTCCCACGGCTCGGCACGGTTGCATGCGCAGGCCGCGCGCGTCTACGGCCCGACCGACATCTTCGCCGCCATGACCGGCAATCATGTCGACGGATTCCGCGCACAGGAAAAAGAAGAGAGCATCCGCTTCTCGGCCAATCTCGGGCACCGCTTCAACGACCGCGCCGAGACGCGCTTCTACGTGATTTCCAATACGGTCGATCAGGAATTGCCCGGCACGCTGACCCTGCAACAGGCGCGCGAAACGCCGGAAATGGCAAACCCGGCCAACGTCACCGGCAACCAACAGCGCAACGTCCGCTCGTTCCGCGTCGCCAACAAGACGGCGCTCGATCTCGGCGACGGTGCGAAGCTCGAATTCGGCGGCTATGGCGGATACAAGCGGCTTTACCACCCGATCTTCCGCGTACTCGACCAGCGCGGGCCCGTTGCGGGCTTGTTCGCGCGATACCGCGACGAGGGAACGCTTGCCGGCCATCGCAACGTGCTGACCGTCGGCAGCGACGCTTCATGGGGCGAGGTCGATGCGAAGCAATACACCAATCTCTCCGGCTCGCGCGGCGCGCTGCTGGCGTCCGGCAAGCAGGAATCGACCAATCTGCGCGTCTATGTCGAAAACCAGTTCTACGTCACGCCGACGGTGGCGCTGGTCGGCGGCGCGCAAGGGCTGCATTCGACGCGCAAGTTCACCAACCATATGGCGCCGGCGCAGAGCGACGAAACGACGTTCAGTTCGGTGAGCCCGAAGGCCGGTGTGTTGTGGGATTTCGCTGAGAACGCGCAGGCTTTCGCCAATGTGTCGCGCAGCTACGAGCCGCCAACCTTTTCCGAACTGGTGCAGGGTGGTGTCTTCCAGTTCGTGCCGCTCGACCCGCAGCGCGGCGTGACCGTCGAAATCGGCACGCGTGGTGCAACGAAGACTGTCGCCTGGGATCTGACGCTTTACCGCGCCTGGGTCGAAAGCGAATTGATCGGCTACACGCCGGGCGCCGGCATCCCGGCCGCGACCTTCAATGCCGGCGACACGATCCATCAAGGCGTCGAGGCATCGCTGACCTTCGATGTCGCCGCCGCCACCGGTTTCGTATTGCCGGCGGGTGCATTGTTGTTGCTCGAACAGGCATACACCTGGAGCGATTTCCACTTCGACGGCGATCCCGCCTACGGTTCCAACAAGCTTGCGGGCATGCCGCCCCATGTCTATGCGGCGGCGCTGCGCTACCGCTCGGGCACCGGTTGGGACATCGCGCCGAAGCTCGAATGGGTGCCGGATGGCGGGTATGTCGACTACGCCAACCGATTGAAAGCGCCGGGTTATGCAACGCTCGGCATCGACGGCGGCGTCGATGTCGCGACAGGCGTGCGCCTCTTCTTCGATGCACGCAACCTCACCGACAAGCGCTACGTCTCAACCTACAACACCATCACCGACGCAGCACTTGCGCCAACCAATGTCTTTTATCCAGGCGAAGGGCGCAGCTTTTTCGCCGGTGTGAAGGTCGCCTTCTAGGGAGATGAACATGAAGAGAAGTATTCTGATCGTCGCGTTGACGGTGGCGCTGGCCGCTCCCGCCGCCGCACATGTCACGCTCGAAACGGGCGAGGCGCGCGCCGGCGGCTACTACAAGGCCGTCTTTCGCGTACCGCATGGCTGCGACGGCGCGGCGACGACGCGTGTCTCGATCCGCATTCCCGAGGGCGTCATATCGGTCAAACCGCAGCCGAAGCCGGGCTGGACCGAAACGACGCGCATCGCGAAATATGCCGGGACTTACGAAAACCACGGCAAGCCCCTCACCGAAGGCGTCGTCGAGGTGACATGGGAGGGCGGGCCGCTCGCCGATGACCGCTTCGACGAGTTTGCCTTCCAGGCGAAGCTGCCGGACGATCCGGAGATCATGATGCTGTTCTTCCCGGTGGCACAGACCTGCACCACGGGCGCAATCGCCTGGGACCAGCTTCCTGTCCCCGGTGCCGATCCGCATTCGCTGCCCCATCCGGCGCCCTCGCTGAGGCTGCATCATGGCGAAGGCGGACACGCACATCATTGATGTCACCTGCGTCCGATCTGCTAGTCTCTTCCCCTCAACCGAGGGGAGAACCGAGATGGGCATGACACTGCCGGAAAAGGGCACCGACTGGGCAGCGCTGAAAAGCGAAATGCAATCGCGGGCGCAGAACGACGTCAAATGGCGCGACGGCAAGACGGCCGTCTATATCTTCAATGCCGGACCCGATGTCGCCGAGGTTCAGAAGGAAGCCTATACGATGTTCATGTCCGAGAACGGCCTCGGACCGATGGCGTTTCCAAGCCTGAAGCAGATGGAAGACGAGGTCGTGGCAATGGGCCTCTCGCTCCTCCATGCGCCGGAGGGCGCGGCCGGCAACATCACGTCGGGAGGAACGGATTCGATCACGATGGCGGTCAAGGCCGCGCGCGATTATGCGCGGAAGGAAAAAGGCGTCGCCGGGCCCTGCAACATTGTCGCGCCGTGGTCGGCGCATCCCGCCTTCGACAAGGCGGCGAAGATGATGGAAATCGAAATCCGGCGCGTGCCCTGCGCCGATCTTCTCGCCGATGTCACGGCGATGGAACAGGCGGTCGACGCCAACACCATCATGCTGGTCGGTTCGGCACCCTGCTTTCCCTATGGTCTGATCGATCCCATCGAAGCGCTGGGCGCGATGGCGGAACGCAAGAACGTCTGGCTGCATGTCGATGCCTGCGTCGGCGGCTATATCGCGCCCTTCGTGCGCATGAATGGCGCCGATATTCCGCCTTTCGATTTCGCGGTGCCGGCGGTCCATTCGATGTCGGCCGACCTTCACAAATACGGCTATTGCGCCAAGGGCGCCTCGACCGTTCTCTTCCGCTCGGACGCGTTGCGGGCACACATGATCTTCGACTGCGCCGACTGGCCGGGCGGGCGCATGGTGACGCCGACGCTGGCCGGCACGCGGCCCGGCGGCGCGATCGCGGCCGCCTGGGCGGTGATGAATTTTCTCGGCGTCGAAGGATACCGCGCCAAGCACAAGCTCGTCACCGATGCGCGCGAGGCGATCGAGGCGGGCGTGACGAAGCTCGGCTTCCGCATTCTGGGGCGCCCGCAGCTCGGGCTCATCGCCTTCACCCATGATGAAGTCGACCCCTTCGCGGTCTGGGGCAAGCTTTTCGAGCGCGGCTGGTTCACGAGCCTGACCACCGAGCCGAAGGGCCTGCATCTGATGCTGTCGCCCTTCCATGCCCAGGTAACCGGCACCTATCTCGCCGATCTCGAATGGGCGCTCGGCGAGGTGAAAGCCGGCAATGCGGGCAAGAAGCGCGAGGCACGCTACAGCTGAAAAAGAAGGGCCCGCCTTTCGGCGAGCCCTCCCAACAAAAATGCGTGCGGCGATCAGTTGCCGGTCGCGTCGTCGATGTCCTCGCCGGTTTCTTCGGCCGGGCCGTCGTCTTTGAACGCGTCCTTCACGGACTCGCCCGCATCGTCGAGCGCTTCGCCCGCTTCTTCCGCCGGGCCGGGGTCGTCGCAGGCCGCAAGGGCACCCATCAAAGGCAGGACGACGGCGATACCGATAATCGTTTTGCGCAACATAAAAACCTCCATGCTTCAGGGGAAACACACTCAAACTCTTGAACGGACAGGAACGGGCTAGATGACGCCGGCCAATGCGAGTACCAGCAGCACGATCAGCACCGTGCCGAGGCCGCCGCTCGGGCCGTAGCCCCAACGTGCGCTGTAGGGCCATGTCGGCAGAACGCCGATAACCAGAATGATCAGAAGAATCAGAATAAGAAGGTTCATGTCCGTCTTCCTTTCCTCTGTTGTTGGCCATATCTGACGCGATCGAACCGCGGTGACGCAGCGTCATCCGGATTCGAACAAGTTATGGAAGGCTGCTGGCGGGTTGTGTCCATAGTTCGGCAATGATGGGGCGATAAGACGACAATCACGCCTTGGCGCGGCCCATATCCGTTCCCCCTTTCTTCTTTCCGGCCGTCACCGCCCTGCTACACTCGCGCTCAAAGATAATGTCATCCGGGGAGGAGACGATGAGCGGAGCAACTGTGCGGTCGGGCGGCCGCGTGGCTGAAAATGCAGCGCTTGCCCTGCGCGCGGCCAGGGCGGCGGGCGGTTTCAAAAGCCTCGGCATCGGGCCGGGCGACGTCGTGGCCGTCTATCTCCGGAACGACTTTCCCTTTTTCGAAGCCTCCGTCGCCGCAGGCCTCGTCGGCACCTATTCGACGCCGGTCAACTGGCACAATTCGCCCGACGAGGCGCGCTACATCTTCGAGAATTCAGGCGCCAAGGCGATCGTCATCCACGCCGACCTCTATCGCGGTGTCGAGAAAGCCATCCCGAAGGACGTGCCCGTCCTTGTCGTCGAAACGCCGCCGGAAATCATGTCCGCCTACGGAATATCGGCCGAAGCGGCCGCGCTGCCGCCGGGCGCCGAGGACTGGAGCCGTTGGCTCGAAAAATTCGATCCCGTCGAAGCCGGTCCCGCCGAACCGCCCGGCACGATGATCTATACGTCGGGGACCACGGGCCATCCGAAAGGCGTGCGCCGCGCGCCGCCGACCGCCGAACAGGCCGCCGCCACGCTCCGGATCATCAGCCAGGTGATGGGGTTCACGCCCGAACATGGCAACCCGAGCGAAATGGTGACCGTCGTCACCGGACCGATGTATCACTCGGCGCCCAATGCCTATGGGCTTTTCGGGTTCCGTGTCGGCGCCAACCTCATTCTCGAACCGCGCTTCGATCCGGAAGAGCTGCTCCGGATGATCGAGGAACACAAGGTCACGCATCTGCACATGGTGCCGACCATGTTCGTGCGCCTGCTGAAACTGCCGGACGAGGTGAAGAAGAAATACGACCTCTCCTCGCTGCGCTTCGTCGTTCATGCAGCGGCACCCTGCCCGGTCCATATCAAGCAGGCGATGATCGAATGGTGGGGGCCGGTCATCTTCGAATATTACGGCGGCACGGAAACCGGCGCGGTCGTCTTCTGCAATTCGGCCGAATATCTCGCCCATCCCGGCACCGTCGGCAAGGCGGTCGACGGCGCGAAAATTCTGGTGCTCGGCGAGAATGGCGAGGAGCTGACGAAGGGCGCGACCGGCGAGATTGTCTGCCGCGTCTCGTCGATCGCCGATTTCACCTATCACGGCGACGACGAGAAACGCCGCCGCGCCGAAAAGGCGGGTCTCATCTCGCTCGGCGATGTCGGCTATCTCGACGAAGACGGCTTTCTCTATCTCTGCGACCGCGCCAAGGACATGGTGATCTCGGGCGGCGTCAACATCTACCCGGCCGAGATCGAGGCAGAGCTTCACAAGATGCCGGGCGTCGGCGACTGCGCCGTTTTCGGCATCCCGGACGACGAGTTCGGCGAGGCGCTCTGCGCCGTCGTCCAGCAGCAGCCGGGGGCGGCGCTCACGGAGGCGGATGTGAGGGCATTCCTGCGTGAACGCATTGCCGGCTACAAGGTGCCGCGGCTTGTCGAATTCCGGACCGAGCTGCCGCGCGAGGATTCGGGCAAGATTTTCAAACGCAAGCTGCGTGAGCCTTATTGGGAGAAAGCCGGACGGCAAATCTGAGCGTCCTGGACCGTTCGAAACCCTTAAAGCCCCGCTTTCCGCCAGAAAATATGTTGCATCGCAGCAACATTAACGGTGCATTGCAAAAATTTCATACCTGACATCTTGTCAGTTTGTGCGATGCAACATATCTTTGTCTCAACAAGAAACGCAGATTCAGACCCCCTTCCGATGGAAACGACCGGGCCGGGCTCTCGTATCATCTTTGTGAGAGGCAAGCCCCATGACGACCGCCCAGCACCACGTCTCCCCCATTGTCACCGACGCCAGCCCCATCGCCACGGGCCTCACCGCCCGCGCAAGCCGCCTCTGGATGGCCATCAGGACCCAGGCAGCGCGTACCCGCGCCGAGTTCAACCTCTCGGATGCCTTTGCCGCCGCCGGCTACACGCTGCTCTGGGTCTATTCGGCCGGGCTGATCGTCTACATCGTCGGCCTCTATTGAGAAAATCCTCCGGGCGAGCGGCACTCATGCTTGCCCGGAGGCATTATCCCGCCCTTGCGCGGCGTCAGGTCCGGCCGATATGATAAGCCTTGCTTATTAGCAGTCAGACCCTTAGCAAGCAGCGCATGGTATTTCGATGCCGAACCTGAAACGCGCCCGGAGCGTCCTCGAAACCGCGGAGGCCGCCTCGGCCCCGATTGCGGGCCCGAACCCCGACCAGAATCCGGAACGGGCCACCGGCTTCCTGCTGCGCGACAATTCGCGGCTGATGCGCGTCGCCTTCACCGATCGCGTCAGCGGCCTCACACAGGCCCAATGGGGCGCGCTGGCGCATCTCTCGCGCCATCAGGGGCTCAACCAGGTGGGCCTTGCCGATCTCCTCGAAGTGCAGCCGATCACCGTTGCGCGGCTGATCGACAAGCTCGCAGCGCTCGGCCTTGTCGAGCGGCGCCCCGATCCGAAGGACAGGCGCGCGCAACAACTTTTCCTCACCGACAAGGCCCAGCCGCTGCTCGACCAGATGTGGGATGCAGGCGACGAGATTCTCGACGCGGCCTTTTCGGGCTTCAGCGAGCTGGAACGCCACGATTTCATCGAGATGATGATCCGGATGCGCGCCAACCTGTCGCGGCTCGCGCAAGACAGCGGCGTCGGGCGCCGCACGCCCTCCCGACGAACGGGGTAAGGCACGGGTTGAAGCGCAGGGCCGGACGGTCCATTCTCCCGCCCGCAACCGGGAGCAGCCCCATGTCCGTCGAGATTCCCTACGTTCGCGACATCACCTTCGACTACGGCGCCTCAGACGAGGTCTCGCCGCTGATCCGCCGTGTCGTCGCCAACAACCCTTCCGCCTTCACCTACAAGGGCACCGGCACCTATATCATCGGCCATGGCGAGGTCGCGGTCGTCGATCCGGGTCCGATGCTGATGCCCCATGTCGAGGCGCTGCTGGCCGCGCTCGAGGGCGAAACCGTTTCGCACATCCTGATCACGCATACCCATTCCGACCATTCGCCTGCCGCCAAGCCCCTGAAGGCGCTGACCGGCGCGCCGACCTATGCCTTCGGGCCGCATGGTTCGGGACAGGAGGGCGTGGGCCAGGACGGCGCCGACGGCGTGCAGGTCGAGGAAGATGGCGACATGGACTTCAAGCCCGATGTCGAGGTCCGTCACGGCGACATTCTCGAAGGCGAGGGCTGGAGCGTCGAATGCGTCTACACGCCCGGCCACACCTCGAACCATATGTGCTTTGCGCTGCGCGAGGAGAAGGCGCTCTTCACCGGCGACCATGTGATGGGCTGGTCGACCAGCGTGGTGAGCCCGCCCGACGGCAACATGAAGAAATACATGGCCTCGCTCGAATTGCTGCTCGCGCGCGACGATGAAATCTACTGGCCGACGCATGGACCGGCGATCCGCGACCCGAAGCCCTTTGTGCGCGCCTTCATCGCCCATCGCGAGGAACGCGAGCGGCAGATATTGAAGCAGCTCGCCTCCGGCAAGACGCGCATCGCCGA
>NZ_JBBECC010000114.1:0-3955 GCF_040882025.1 Parvibaculum sp.
CTCCGGCGCCGAGAACATGCTGAAGCAGCTCTGAGAAGTCGACGCCCGTCCCTTCCCACCCGCCCCTTGGGGGTGGGTCTAAATTCGCATAGAGTTTTTCGGGGAGGGGTAAGCGTGGAACCTCGGCGCATAATCGGCACTACACGCCCAATTCGTCATTGCGAGCGAAACGACCTGTCCGCCGTAGCTCCGACTTGTCCTCCGACCTGTCCGCCGTAGCCTTTGGCGAAGGTGGAAGCTCCGAAGGAGCGCAGGAGGAAGGAGCGAAGGGGGAAGCAACCCGGAAAGCCGCAACCTCCAGCACTTGCCGCGCCGGTCTTCCCCCCTTGCGTGCCGAAGGCTATTCTCATTTCCGATAAGGGATGGAAGCCATGAGCGACGCAGTCGGACCCGGCGATATCGTGCTGTGCGTCAACGCCGCCCCGAACCATGTCACGGGCCAGCCGGTGCCGCTGCAGGCCGGCGAGACCTATCGTGTGCGCGCCGTCATGGAATTTGCCTGCCCCTGCGGGCGTTCCGACGCGCTGCTCGATGTCGGCATCGACTTCGCATGGTGCCAGTCCCGCTTCCGCCTCCTGCCCAAACCCAAAGCGGAGAAAAAACCCCGCCGCGTCTCGGCCCCGAAGGAAACGGAGAAGGTGTGATGGGCCGGAGAAGATAGCCCGCGCAGCCCCGTTCACTTCCTTTCCACCGCCCACCCCCAACATCGTCATTGCGAGCGAAGCGACCTGTCCGCCGTAGCTCCGAAGGAGCGAAGGGGGAAGCAATCCAGAAAGCCACACCCTCAGCGCCTGCCGCCTTTAGTTTGCTTCGCTTGCGCTCGCAACGACGAACGAAATTCGTGCGGAATGGACATCAGCACAACCACGACCCGGCTTCGGCATCCCGGAGATATTGCGACATGCCGGCGTCGGCGAAGTGACCGAGGCGGTCACAAGCGCTGCACACGGACGGCTTGCCCGCGAGCGGACCCGCCAATCTAGGAAGTCTGCTTTGCAGCATGAACGGACGCTCGTCCCGGCCGGCTGGCGGCCAGAGTGCACCGACCACGTGAACGCGTCGAGGTTGGTCCGAGAAGTTTGGGAAGGCACAAAATTACATTATGCCGAGCGCGCAGTTTTAGGTGGTCGCCGTGAGTGGCGGCATCTATACGCGGCAGCACTTCTTGAATTTCTTCCCGCTGCCGCATGGGCAGGGCTCGTTGACGCCGACCTTGTGGTCTTTCATCGCAGCGGCCACGCGCTGTCGTCTCAATCTAGCGCCAGCCTCTTCGATCTCGGCTCGTTCGCCTTCGGAGAGGCCATCGAGTCTGGCATGTGACCAATGGATGTCGACGACTCTTCCTTTCGTATCACATTCGAGTTCGAGCATCAGTCGAATATCTTCATGCGCAGCAGCGATCACAGCCATCGTGTGTTTCAAGGCAAAGACTGCATCTCGCTGAACCGGCGGAGACCAGACCCAAAGCGTGAAAGCGTGATCGCCGTATGTCGAAAATGGCTTCGGGCGTCCGATCTCAGCGTTGCCTTTGATTTGCTCGTCGATAAGGCGTGCAATGGTCGCGCGGTGATCGCCGGCCGCGTCCAGAAGAAAGCTGGCGATTTCCGAGCGCCTTGGCTTCTGCGACTTACTCAGGAATTCTAATATTTCGGCAATCCGCTTCGGCATCTCCTGGCGGGGTGCAACCGCGGGTTCGCCTCGAATCACAGCTGAGTAATACTCATCGATCGGCGTACGATAGCCGTCAAATTGCAGCTTCGCAGTGTTAGGCCCAATCAGATTGGCGGCATACATGGCATAGTTGTTCTCCTTCACATAGAGACCGAGATGATCCATTTCATCGAGGAGATCGACGAGCTCGGATTGGGCAGCGTTCATCCGCTGCTCAACAAAGTGCAGGAATATAAGTGGATCGTTGATAAGGTCCGCGTAGACTCGCAGGTCATCGATCGAAAGCAGCCAGACAGGCCGTTTGCCGAGATCTACTCCGATGTTTTTGAGGTGCTGCGCCCGAGCCGCCAGTTCTGTAAACGGATCGAGCGTCACGGCACAGATGGTGACGTGCCGGAAACTGGAACGTTTCAGCCGACCGATTTCATTGTGATCTTTATCGGCGATAATAACTTCAGGTGCGCTCTCCAGATAGTCGACGAAGCGGTTGCCCTGAGAGGCTGGATTTCGCGCCAAGTTCTCAAGCGACGCGATATGCGCCGGCAAATCAGTTGCCGGCGACGTGTAGGTGAACGCACCGGCCTTCACTTCGACAACGATCAAGTGGTCGTCGTAAATGACGAGGCCATCGGCTTCGTGCCACTGGGTCGGCCCATCACCGGATTTCCAGCGGTAATAGGCAGGCCGAAGAACCTGTGCACCCGGCAGGAGCCGCGACAGGTATTTGAATGGTATCTCTTCTGAGGCAGTCTTTTGGCGCTTGTTCCAATCGGTCCGGTAGTCAGGCGTTAGGCGGAAGATGATGCGCTGCATGACGCGATAGAAACCGTCGAACAGCACAAACATGTCGAAGCACAACGTGCGACCCTGCAGCTTGATGAAGGGGCGCTTCATGGTAGGCCACACTCTAACGGGCCACCCGCAGAACGGACCCGGAGAGAAGAAATCTTCCTCTTCACCGGGAGACCAAGTCAGTTCGTCGAGCAGCGCTTTCGGAATGTTCGTGTTCTTCCCGACATCAAATAGGTCGAGGCCGAAGAGCTCGCCGCCGACGCGCTGGCCCCTAGCTTCCAGTGCAGGGTCCTCAAGCACTTTGTTCCGAAGCGCTTCTATATCCGGAGAGCTGGTTTCTTCCGCGAGCTTAGACACTCGCATCAAGGTTTCTTTCTGAAGGCTATCGAACTCGGCCAGTGCGTCGTGTAAGCCACGCGAAAGCTTGGCCATGATTTTGTCGAGTTCGTCGATCAGTGTCTTTGCGTCGATCCCGAACAGTTTGATTAGTACGTCGGAGTGAGGGATCAGAATATCTTCAAGCGCCTGCTTCTCGTGACAGTGATAGCGTTCGCCACGAATACTCATCCACATCACTTCGGCCCGATACCGGAACTCTTCGAGTTCCATGTCAAGGTCCTTGTTTTCGCTTCTTTTAAAGGCCGTCAGCGCGATTTGATATTCGAGAGTCAGACGCGTAAAGAGGGTTTGGACGCGGTCAGAAAGAGACGCCCACTCTTCGTCACTGACTTCAGGCGCAACGTTATCCGCAGGTTTGACGGAGGCGACAACGCTTTGGATATAATCGATCATCCGCCTTGGCGCCGGAGACTCGGAATCATCTTGATTGTCGCGCGTGATGTTGAGCATCGCGAGCTCCCACCAAGCGCGATGAAGAAGGCGCTCGCCGGGAAGCCGAGAAACTTGCTCGGCAATCTGCGTGACCAGATCATCGATCTCTACCCTGATCGTCGGCAGATTGGCGGCGAGCTTTGCGTTTGCAGCTTCCCAGTCGGCGATACTGGCGCGGGAGCGACTCACTACGAGCCGGCCAAATCGCGCGAATTCAAACGGACCCGCGGCGAAATAGTCGTCGGGAACTCCATATCTGGATTTTTGTTTTCTTCGGCGTTTTCTGCTCATGGCAAACCTGCCCGCCTATTATAGAGCCATCCGCGATGCTATGCCGGAAGTTAAAGTCGGCGCACGCGCGCACTGGCATCGTCTCGTGCTCTCGTTCGGCATCTACCGTGCGAGGAGCCGGACGCTATAAGGTCTCAGGTAGGTCAGAAGCCGAAGCGCTCACCCCTCACCCCCCGACGTACGGCCCCATCCCTTGCCTTGCCAGCGCATCCGCCCTGTCATTCTCCGGGTGGTCCGAATGCCCCTTCACCCAGTGCCAGCTCACCTCATGCGTTTCGAGCGCCGCTTCGAGCCGCTTCCAGAGTTCGGCATTCTTGACCGGCTGTTTCGCGGCGTTCTTCCAGCCGTTCTTCTTCCAGTTGTGAATCCA
>NZ_JBBECC010000115.1:0-3935 GCF_040882025.1 Parvibaculum sp.
CGAAGTGATGCGCCTCGAAAGCGGCGGCCTGCTGGCACTGCGCTGGCTCGACCTGCCGCTGGCGATCCAGCAGGAAATGGAAGCGCTGGTCGGCTGAGCGGGCACCGTTTCATTTGCATGCCCTTGCGTCAGTTGCGCGCGGCGGCGGCCCCTATAGGCTTCCTCCCATTAAAACCGCCATGCGAGGAGGAGACGCCATGACCGCCTATAAAACGCTGATCGTCGAAAAACAGGGTGGCGTCGATTGGGTGACGATGAATCGCCCCGACGCGCTCAACGCGATGAACCCGGCGCTTGTCGACGAGCTGCAGGATTATTTCGGGCGTCTTTACACGGATCATTCGGTGCGCGTGGTCGTGCTCAGGGGCGCCGGCCGCGCCTTCTGCGCCGGGCTCGATCTCAAGGAACGCTCCAACCGGCCGGACACCGGCGCGAGCGGGAGTCCGCAGGCGGGCCTTGTGTCGCAGCGGCGGATCAGCGAGATCGTGATGCGCATGCGCCGCTGCCCGCAACCGATCATCTCGCTGGTGCACGGCCCCGCCTGCGGCGGCGGCTTCGCGCTGGCGCTTGCTTCCGACATCCGCATCGCGGGCGCGAGCGCGCGCATGAACGCCGCCTTCATCCGCATCGGCCTTTCCGCCTGCGATATCGGCGTCAGCTATTTCCTGCCGCGGCTCGTCGGCGTTTCGGTTGCCTCCGAACTGATGATGACGGGACGCTTCATCGATGCCGCACGCGCCGAGCGCGTGGGGCTTGTGTCGGAAGTGGTGCCGGACGAGAAACTGGCGGACGCCGCGGCACCTTACATCGAGGAAATGCTGACGACGTCCCCGCTCGGCCTCAGGCTGACCAAGGAATGCCTCAACATGTCGGTCGATGCCGGAAGCATCGAGGCCGCAGTGGCGATGGAAGACCGCAACCAGATCCTCTGTGCCCAGACAAACGACTTTCGCGAGGGGATCGCCGCCTTTCTCGGCAAGCGCAAACCGGAATACACGAACAGTTGAGCGCAAACAAAAGGCCGCCCCGCCGAAGCGGGACGGCCCTCCCCCTGAAGCGCGCCGTCAGAATCCGTAGACGATCTGAACCGTGAAGTCGTCGCTGTCGATCGGATCGAGATCGTAATGGGTCCATTCGCCGCGCAGCGACCAGCCGGCCTGAAGGCCGAGCTCCGCGCCCGCGCCCGCAAGCCAGCTCGTGTTGCGGGTGTTGATCTCGTAGCGATGCACACCGCCCTTGCCGTAAAGCGAAAGGTCGGGCGCGACCGGGAAGGACAGAAGAAGTTCGGCGCCGTAGGTATCGATGTCGGCATCGCCGAGGAAGCCGGGCGCGCCGTGCTCGCCGAGCTCGGCATAAAAGACCTGCCCGGAGGCGTATTCGTTGAACTGCCAGCCGGCGAGACCCTTCCAGCTCAAGTCGTCATTGCCGTCCGTCCAGCCCCAGCCGAGACCGCCACCGACATAAGGGCCGCCGGGCATCTGCGCTTGCGCGCCGCCTGCCGCGAGGCCGAGCGCGGCGGCGCAGACAGATGCCACGCAAAAATCTTTGATGATGGATTTCATGGGTATCCTCGCTTCGTTGCAGTTCCTGCCCCAAAGCCCCGAACGCATGATCGGCGTCGCGAAGCCGCCGCTCAAGAGAAACCGTCAACAAGGACAACCGGATTTTGCCGATTGTGACTCACACGCAACAACTTCGTGTGGGAAGTGCACAAACGGGCAGACTTACGGAAAATACGTCTACGGAAAATTTCCCAGATAACGCAAAAGAGAAAAAGTCGCTGCGCTGCAACAACCTTTCGCGCACGCGAATCAGCCGTCGACGCGCGGCAGCAGGCGAACGGTGGAGGAGCCCTTGGCGAGGATTTCGCCGCTCGCGTCGCGCAGGTGCCCTTCGACGAAAACGGTGGAGCGGCCGCGCCGCTCGATCCAGGCCTCGGCGACGAGAAGGCCAGGCGCGGCGGGCCGGAAAAAGCTGATCTTGATTTCGAGCGACATCGGCGTGAACTTGAAATCGGTCGCGCACATCACGGCGCGCGCCATTGCCGCGTCGATCCAGCCGGTAACGAAACCGCCCTGCACCACACCGCCCGAATGGCACATCCGCATCTGCGCCTCGCATTCGATGGCGGCGCGGCCGGCATCGGCGTCCATATACAGGGTACGGACGATACCGAGGGCTTCGCCCAGCCCGTCCTTGAAATCGGGCGCGGGGGCATCGGTCGAAAGGTCGGTCATGGGCGAAACTCCGGTGCGGGTCAATGCGAATGGCGCGCATCATAAGCACTGACACGCCGGCGGCCAGCGCCGATTTCCGTTCGTGCATGGGCCGCCATCTGTTCGCCGGTGAACAGCGGCGGCGATTTGTGACAGCGGTTTTCGACAGCGGACCCCCCCTCTGTCACAAAACTGTCAAAAAACTGTCACAAACGCTTTTCGGCGCTGCGATATCCCCGGGATAACACGCTTTCTCCCCGCTTTGCGGCGGCGCGGCAGAGGCGCGGACATCCTGCCCGGCTGTTGCCCGAAGGCGACAGCGCAGCGCTGCGCTGTGACATTTCGGCGGCAGGCGGCAAAAGCACACTGTTGGACACCGAAAATAGCACAGGCAAAAGCACGCGGGTCGGCGCCAAAAAAGGCACCGGAGAAAGCACAATACCCGGCGCCGAGAAGAGCACCGGCAAAGGAGCCGAAGAAAGTGCCAGACTGGCGCGAGGCGGCGGTGGAGCAAACCGCCCTGGCGCGACGGGAAGCAGGGCAATGAAAATTTCCGGAAAGACGACCGGCGCGATGGCGCTGTTGCTCGCGGTACTGACGATCGGCGGCACGGCGGCGGCCGGCCTGAGCGAGGCGGACTACGCGGCGGCGATGGCCGAACTTGCCGGAACCCGCGCCGCGATGGCGGAAGCCCGCGCGGCGCTGGCGCGCGAAACGACAACGGCCGAAGCGGCGGCACGCGCGGAAGATTTGCGCGTGCGGCTCGATGCGGTGCGGGCGGCGATGGTGGCGGCCGTCCGCCACGACCGCACGGCCCTCCCCTTCGCGAAGCTGACGCCGGCGCGCCAGCGCGCCCGCTGCCTCGTCATGGCGGCGGGGCTGATCGACGAACCCTTGCAGGATTTGTGGACCGTCTGGTCGATGAAGGCGAACAATATTCCGGGAACGGATGATTTTCCCTTCGCGGCGGAAGGCCGGCGGGGATTGGGCAAGGCGCCGGGCTGCGGCTGAGGCGGGCAGCGGCGGCGCTCAGGCCCGCCTTGCCGCTTCTTCGGAGATGAAATCGACGGCGGCGAGGATCTTGTCGACGCGCGCTTCATCCGTTCCCATCGGCAGCAGCAGCACATTGTAGTGGACGTAAGCGCGGTTCCGGTAGAGCCAGGCGGCCGAGGCGCGGTGCATATAGAGGCAGCGGCGCGCGCAGACCAGCCGATAGGGCGCGAGCGCGATTTCGGCGTTTTCGCCGAACACCTCCTGCGGCGTGCGGCCGACCGGGCTGACGGCGCCGAAGAATTCGGAAATCATCCCGCCGACGACGCGGTAGCGAAATTCGCCGTCGGGCGCCGCTTCGAGCAGATAGATGACGGGGAGATGCCGGCGCAGCGCCATCGGATCGAATTCGGCGCGCGCCGGAAAACGGCGGCGGCCACGCAGCGCCTCCCAATAGGCAAGCGCATCGCAGAGCGCGCCGCGGTGGGCGATATGCGGCCGGACATCCTCCGGCCCGCCGGAATATTCGGCGAAGACGGCGGACGGAACCTGCGATGCGGCCAGCGTGTCATGCATGAGGCGTTGCCCCCAAGGAGGCGGATGCGCCCCTCGCCCCTTATTCTGGGTGGGGAGCGTTAACGAGGTGTTTACGGGGCGCGGGTGGGACGTGTGCGGAACAGTTGAGGATCGCGGCAAACGCGGAGAGCCGCTCCGCAAAAAAAGCGCGGC
>NZ_JBBECC010000116.1:0-25246 GCF_040882025.1 Parvibaculum sp.
GAAAAAAATCATGGCGCGGACACCTGCACCCTCCCTAAGATCGAGGGCAGAAAAGCAAGATGGAAAAAGGGGATAGCGGCAAATGGGTGGTTTCCGGGACTACGATAAATATGACGGTCTGGGCCTTGCCGCCCTCGTCAAGCGCGGCGATGTGAGCGCCGCCGAACTGCTCGACGAAGCCATTGCCCGTACCGAGAAAATCAATCCGAAAATCAACGCCGTCGTGATGAAACACTACGACGAAGCGCGGGCGCAAATTGCAAAAGGTCTGCCCGAAGGCATATTCAGCGGCGTGCCCTTTTTGTTGAAGGACCTGCACCTGCTGCTCGACGGCACCGTGACGACCTATGGTTCTGCATTGTTCGGCGGCAATGTCGCCGATCACAATTCGACGCTGACCGACCGCTATCTGAAAGCCGGCCTTGTCATTTTCGGCAAGACCAATTCACCCGAATTCGGTCTTGCCGGCACCACCGAGCCACGCCTCTATGGGCCGACACGCAATCCATGGAACCTGGCGCATTCGGCCGGCGGTTCGTCAGGCGGCGCCGCAGCTGCGGTCGCAGCCGGCATTCTTCCGTTTGCCAACGCCAGCGACGGCGGCGGCTCGATCCGCATTCCCGCCGCCGCCTGCGGCCTCTTCGGCCTGAAACCGACGCGTGGCCGCACACCGATGGGCCCCGATCGTGGCGAAGGCTGGGCGGGGTTGTCGATCTCTCACGTCGTTTCGCGGACGGTACGCGACAGCGCCGCCGCGCTCGACGCAACGGCTGGCGATGCGCCGGGCGATCCCTATGCGGCGCCGGCTCAGGCGCGGTCCTTTCTCCAGGAGGTGGGCGCCAAGCCTGGCCGGTTGCACATCGCCTTCACGACGCAACGCTCTGACGGTTCGGTCTGCCATCCCGATGTCGTTGCCGCGGTCAGGGAGACGGCCGAACTCTGCGAAAACCTCGGCCATCATGTGGAGGAAGCGGCCCCAGTTCTCAACCGCGAGGAAATCAGCCGCCATCAGGCGACGATTGTCGGCGCCAACACAGGGCTGACCTTCCGCCAGCGCGCCATGGCGCTCGGTCGCGAGGTGACGCCGAACGATGTCGAACACATCACATGGCTGATCGCGAAAGGTGCCGAAGCACGCAACGCGACCGATTATGCCGAAGCGACGCTCTTCATCCACCGCCTCGGCCGCCAGATGGCCGCCTTCCACGAAACCTGCGACGTCTTCATGAGCCCGACGCTCGGCGTGCCGCCGATCCCCCTCGGATCGCTCGACATGATGTCGGAAGATGTCGGGAAATATATGCGCGTCAGCTACGAATACATGCCAGGCACCGCCATCGCCAACATGACGGGTCAGCCCTCGATGTCGATGCCGCTCAACTGGAATGCGACCGGCCTGCCCATTGGCACAATGTTTACCGGCCGGTTCGGCGACGAGGCGACGCTGTTCCGTCTTGCCGCACAACTCGAGGAAGCAAAACCCTGGGCCGAGCGCACACCGGCACTCTGAGCGCTACCACAATTCGTCCGGCCCGTGCCCCTCGATAACCTCCACGATACGACGGCGTGTCGAGGCACTGATATCCCCCGGCAACTCACCCGGAGCGAAAAAGCCGGCTTCGGCGATTTCCGCGCTTTTGCGCGGCACGTGCTCATACGTGTCGTGGTCGATTACATAAAGCGCGACGTGGTCGGATTTGAACTCGCGGAAATTGGCGTAGAGTCCGGCAAGTTTCGGTTCGCCGCGAACCAGTACCCCCACCTCCTCGTCGAGTTCGCGCTTGAGGGAGGTCAACATCGTCTCCCCGCGTTCGACGCCACCACCGGGCAGGTACCAGCCGGCGATATAGGTATGCCGGACCAGCAGGACACGGCCCTCCCGGTCGAACACCATCGCGCGCACGCCAGCCGTCAACGGCCGCCGGATTCGCCAGTAAAGCCGCGCCAGCGGCCGGGCAATCTTCCAGAGAAGGACTCGAAAATCGGACATCGCCCCAATCTAGCACGGTATATCGCTCCGGGCGCCTTTAGACCTCGTCAACCATCACCGCGATAGTCTCCCCCGGGGCGCGCCTTTGCGCCGGACAGGCGGAACGATATGAGTCTTTTTGCACGTCTGATCGCGCGGCGGAAACTGGAACCGCCGACGCCGGAGGAAACGCCGCGGGTGACGCCGGCGGCGCTCAAACGCGCCTTGCGCAGCACCGCCACCGCGTCGGGCTCGCTGACGGCGGCCGAACTCGGCCAGCGCATCGCCACCGCCCTCAGCACCATCGAAACGGCCGTACTCGCTATCGACGCCGTAACCGAAAGAATGCGCGAAGCCGCCGATCTGGTGGCCGATGCCGGCCGAAGCGCCGATATCGGCCGCCGCGCACTGCTGGCCGACCGGTACGATGACCTTCGCGCCGAGATCGACGCCATAGTAGGTTCGGCCTCGCATAATCGCATCAATCTCATTTGTGGCCGCCGGATCGGCGGACAGCACACGAGTTTCGAAATCGCGCTGGATGGCGAGGAACGCGCCGGCGTTTCCATCCCGATTGTCAATCTGACGACCGGCCCGGGCGGCCTCTCCCTCTCGCCACCGCGCAGCGCCTTTGCCGACGACGCCGAGATCGACGCCATCTCCGCGGAAATCGACGCCGCGCGCTCGCTGGCGGCCGGCGCCGCCGAACGCTTCGCCGATCACGCGGCACTGATCGCCGACCGCCTGGCTCGCCTGATCGCCATCGCCGGTTCCCATCCGGTCGAGACGCAACTCCCGACCGGCATCGACGCCGTGGATGTCGATGACGCACCCGGGCGCGATGTCGAGTACGAACTCGGCATGGGCGCGGTCGAAGAAAAGCTCCGGGCGCTCGCCGACCGTCTGAACGGCGAAGGGCGGACCGGCCGCGCCGGGGAAGACGACGCAAACGCCTGACCGTACCGGCCGTCGCGAATCCTGTGCTAGCATGACCTCAAAATCCGGGAGGTCGAGAAATGACGCCGCACACCGCCGACAAACGCCTGTCGAACGACGGCCCCAATGCCGAGCAAATCGAGTACTGGAACGGCGACGCCGGCGAACGCTGGGCGCGCTATCAGGACAAGCTCGACGGCATGCTGCGGCCCTTCTCGGATGCCTTGCTGCAGATCGGTGCGGTCGAGTCCGGCGATCGGATCATGGATATCGGCTGCGGTTGCGGCGCGACCACCTTCGACCTGGCAAGCCGCGCCGGCGCGGGCGGGCGGACGATCGGTGTCGACATCTCCGCTCCCATGATTGCACGGGCGCGGCACCGCGCCACCGCGTTGGAGAGCACCGCTGAATTCATGCTTGCAGACGCGGCCACACATGCATTCGCACCCGGCTCTTTCGATCTTCTTGCCTCGCGTTTCGGCATCATGTTTTTCCGCGACCAGGTTTCGGCCTTCACACATATGCGCAAGGCGTTGGCGCCCGATGGCCATATCGCCTTCGTCTGTTGGCGGACGATGAAGGAGAACCCCTGGATTTCCATACCGCTCTTCGCCGCATTGCCGCATATACCAAAACAGGAACCGGCCATACCCGGCGCGCCGGGACCCTTTGCCTTCGACGATCCCGACCGCTTTCGCGGTGTTCTGACGGATGCGGGCTACAAGGCGATAGAAATCGAACCGTTCGATGCGGAGCTGGCTGTCGGCGGTGGCGCCGATCCCCTTGGCGACGCTCTGCAACAGACGATGGACATCGGTCCTTTGGCACGCATTTTCAAAGAACTCAACGAGAGCCAGCGCGCCAGAACTCTCGACGCCGTGCGCGAAGCGCTTGCGCATCACGCCGACGCCGAACGCGTGGTCATGGGTGGTGCAGTCTGGCTCGTAACGGCACGCGCTTAGCTGGAAAACGGCCGGTTTCCCTGACAAATTTGTCAATCTCGCTTCCCCGACGGTTCCTTTTTCTTAAGGAACGCCCATTAAGGTTGACGTCGGTAAAGGTTGAAACGGATGGCCGGAGCGCGGTGCGAACCCGCCAGACCGCTATTTTTCCGTTTCATATCCGGGTGGGGACATGACGCAATCGATATTCAAGAAACTGACCGTCCTGGTGGTCGACGATAGCGCCTATATGCGTCATCTGCTGATGACGCTCTTGAAGGCCTTGGGTGTTGCCAACGTCCATGTGGCTGCCGAGGGCGCCGAGGCCTGGGAGCTGTTTCGGCGGCACGAACCCGACATCGTCATCACCGACGCGGCAATGCTGCCTGTCGACGGCTTCGTCTTCGCCGAAAGACTGCGCAACATCACGGGCGGCGCACTCGGCATGGTCCCGATCATCATGATCTCGGGTCACACGGATCTCGCTTCGATCGAACGCGCGCGCGATATTGGCATCACTGAGTTTCTCTCCAAGCCCATTTCCGCCCGCAGTCTTTACCAGCGGTTGATCCAGGTGATCGACCGGCCGCGTCAGTTCGTTGAAACACCTACCTATCGAGGCCCAGACCGCCGCCGGCGCAATCAGCCTTTCGACGGCATCGACCGTCGTGGTGTCGTGGCACTTCTCTAAGGAATTGACCGATGACCGACCGCAGCAAGAAAAGTCACACAGGATCGAAAAACGAGACACCGCCTGAGGTGCGTTTCGTTCGTGTGCCGTCGATAGCTGAACGCAAGCTTGGCACCGATTATGTTGCGCCGATGCGTCTCGATCCCCGCGTCCTCGACCAGATGCAAACGACGATCAAGGGTCTCGAAGCGCGATACGGCGATGCGCTCCGTGAACAGCTCGGTACGCTGCTGACGCTGGTCGAACCCGCCTGCGGCGGCGACACGGAAGCGCGCGGCAGGCTCTATGCCATTGTCCATGACATGCGCGGCCTCGCCGGCACGTTCGGCCATCCGATGGTCGGCCGTTTCGCAAATTCACTCTGCGGCTATATCGAAAATGCCGGCGCGCGGGCGTGGCAGGACGACACCGTCTTTCACTTCCATCTGGATGCCATCCGCGAAGCGCTCGAAAGCCCCGGCGCCGACCCGGCAATCACGCTCGAGACGCTCAACGCGCTGCAAAAGCTTATCGCGGCAAGCACGTCCGCACGGAGGCATCAGGGATGACACCTGTGCCGACAAAGGCCGATGCCGAATTCTTCCGCAAGCTCAAGGTTCTCGTCGTTGAGGACAGCGCCGAGATGCGCCGGTTGCTGGCCGCCCTGCTCGAGTCGATGGGCGTGAAACAGATCGTCGAGGCGCATGATGGCCTCAAGGGTCTCGACGCCTTCGTCGAACATCGGCCGGATATCGTCATCACGGATGGCGCAATGCAGCCGATGGACGGCTACGAAATGACCCGCAGCATGCGCGCGGCGGGCGCCGCCGAAGGCGCCAATCCCGATGTGCCGATCCTGATGATTTCCGGTCATATAGGTCGCGAGAGCATCGTCCATGCGCGGGACCAAGGTGTCACCGACTATCTCCCGAAACCGCTATCGGCCTCCGTTCTTTATGAGGCGATCGTCGCGGCCGTTTCGAAACCGATCCATTTTGTCGAAACGCCTGGTTATCGCGGCCCTTCGCCGACACGCCGGCTTGCGACACGCAGCGCCGGCGATCCAGCCGCCTGACGCCTCACGTCACCTCCGCCAGAAACCGCGACAGCAGCGGGTTGACGCGCTCCGGCGCCTGCCAGAACGGCATATGCGCCAACCCGTCCAGAATATGCACCTTGCCGTCCCAGAGATTGCGGTAGCTGATGCTTGTCAGGAACGCGTTGTTGACGAAGGGTTCATCGGCGCCCGATACGACGGCGAGCGGCAGCGGCGATGTCGCCGCAATCTCGCGTCCGTCCATGTCGAGCCCTGCCGCAACGGATTGCAGCATCAGCGGACGGAAGCGCCCGTCGGCGCGACGGCATCCTTCGATCATCCACGGCTCCAGCGCCACGCCCGCGCCGATCGTTTCCTGCGCATAAATCGCCGCCTGCTCGGACGTGAAACTTTCGGCGAATGTCAGCGCCATGTGTTCCGACGGCAGAAACGCCTGCTGCATGTCGACGGGCCCGGCCGGCGGTGTGCCGGTGATCCAGGCGGCAATCGTTCCCGGCCAGCGCACCATCATTTCAAGCGCCGCATGGCCGCCGAGTGACCAGCCGACCACGGCCGCGCGCTCGATGCCGAGCGCGGCGGCAAATGCCATCGTTGCGTCGGCGAAGCCGTGGATCGAATAGGTCTTCTCCGGCTCCGGCGCATCGGTGCTTTGCCCATGCCCCGGCAGGTCGAAAGCGATGCAGCGGTAACGCGCACCGATCTCGCTATCGAGCTGGCGGCCGAATATCTCCTTGCAGGAAGAATTGCCGTGGATGAACAGGACAGCCGGCCCTGCCCCGCCACTGTCCAGATAGCTCAGGCGGCCATGCGCCGTCTCGACCGCTCCACTCTTCATTGCCCGTCTCCCCAATTTTTCATTTGAATTTCAATGACTTGAACCGCCCGTCGCCTCCCGGCTCACTATTCCGAAAAAATGACAGATGCGTCATTATTTTTTGCATCCGTTAACCCCTGCCTCTATATTGATATTCAATGGAAGCCATCGGAGTGGAGTGCCGGAGGCCGGTATTCCGCAACAGGGTAGGAGGAGAGATGACAAAGATCACGACCAATATCACGGTGGACTCGGCCTATGAGGCCGTCGCGCCGGACGACTTCCCGGCAATGATGGAGGTCGACCGCTACGGCAAGCGTTCCACCGCCTTCGACAAGATCATCTCCGCGACCCACGATCATTTCTGGGATCCGATGGACACGAAGTACATCGATTTCTCCACGCCTTTCGACATGGAGAACGAGTACCTCATCGATCCCGAGCAGAACACCGATCTGAAAACGGCCGTCAAGGACAAGCTCGACGAGAAGCAGAAGATCAAGCTCGTCAACATGGACGTGCAATGGGGTCTCTCCTCGATCCTGCACGGCGAAGCGGGCGCGCTGGCCCTGTCGGCGAGCCTCTGCCACATCCTGAAGGATCCGGGCGCGCAGGAATACGCCGCCAACCAGACGCGCGAGGAAGCGCGCCATGTGGCCGGTTTCTCGAATTACATCAAGGCCCGCTGGGGCAAGCCCGTGCCCGTCGGCCCGGCGCTCGGCGACATCCTGACCGAACTCGTCAACACGCCGCTCGTCTGGAAGAAGCTCGTCGGCATGCAGATGCTGGTCGAGGGCCTCGCGATGGGCGCCTTCGCCTCCTTCTACAAATGGGGCCGCGATCCGCTGATGGTGAAGCTGATGCAGCTCACGATGACGGACGAGGCCTTCCACCACAAATTCGGCAAGATCTGGGCCGACCGCACCATCCCGAACCTCGACCCCGAACAGCGCAACGCGATCGAGGACTGGGCCTGGGAAGTCTTCCAGGTGCTGCTCTACAATCTGGGCTCGCCCGAGCAGAAGAAGCACATCTACGACGCTGTTGGGCTCGACTGGGAATGGGTGCAGGGCGCCTACATGGAAGCGCTGACCGACAAGAACATCCGCGAAAGCATGCAGGAAAGCTCCAACATCTTCCGTGTGCTGATCAAGACGCTGCTGAAGGCCGGCATCATCACCGACCGCACGGCCATGAACTACGCCGCCTTCATCGACATGAAGGAACTCTATGGCGAGGGCGACCGCATGATCGGCGACGACATCGCCGAGGAAGGCATCAAGCTCCTGCGCCAGCTCAACGGCCAGGGCGGCGGCGCCTACTCGCTGGACCGCATGTCGGCGGCCGAGTGACAGGCACGTCGCGACAACAACCGGGGCGGCTTCTGCGGAAGCCGCCCTTTTTCTATCCGCTGGATTTCCGTCTTGAGCCTGTCATCGTCAGTTTGTAGGTCAACGCCAGCCGAATGCAGTGCTGGAGCGGCGCCTCGGGAACTGTGTTCTTCGCGTCGAAGAGAATCGATCTGTTGCCGCCGAATGTCAGCACATCGCCATAGATGGACCGAAAAGTGTCGACAAGGCTGGTCTGGCAGTGGACATAGAGAGCGTATCCGCCCTCCTCGCCCTTCAGGGCGTCGATGCGAATGGTGCTGCCGCTGCCGCTCGCCGAGGTGAGGTAGGCCGGCTGTCCCCATTTCAGTGTTTCGTTCAATTCCCCGACACCTTCGGTCTTGCGCGCCGTATCGAAGATCAGTTGCCGAAGAGACATCAGACGCCGCCGAATATCCGGCGGATACCGCTTGAAGACCGCGGCGACCGCTGGATCCCCGAACGGGCGATAACGCGTCGCTGCGATCTGGCTGTTCCGTTTTTTTGTCACCAGAACCTCAGAAATTCGACGGGCCGGCCAACCGCCCCAGAAGTTGCATGAGACTGGCGCTGTAAACCGTGCGTGCTTCATCGGTGTTCGTCGCATTCGCAATTGCCAGAGCCGCCTGCATCGCGGCGCCGGAAATCACATCGGCAAGTGGCTCCAGAGGCTGATCGGCGATGAACCCTTCATCCACCAGATGTTGAAGCGCATGCCCGATAAGGGCAAGGTGGAATGGACGCTGCACCTCTCGCCACGCGGTCCAGCCAAGCACTGCGGGGCCATCCATCAGCACAATCTGCTTTACATCGGGACGGCCGAAAATTTCCAGCATGACCTGTGTGCCGACTTGCAGGTCTTCGTGGTCATGCCTGACGCGCTTCATCGTTTCGTCGAAAATCTCCTGCCCCGCCTCTGTGAGAACCTGCACGAAGGCGGCCCGGAAGAGATCGCGCTTGTCGACGAACTGGTAATAGAGGGCGCCCCGCGTGACACCCGCCGCCCGCGCGACATCTTCCGTGCCGACTGCCGCGTAGCCCGCTTCGCCGAACAGCCGCCGCGCCGCGCCGAGCAGCTTCTCGCGGTTTTTCGAGGGGCGTTTGGCGGGCGACGCTCGGGTCATGGTTTCCATTCATACAGCTTGTATGAAACACGTTTTCGGATTATACAGGCTGTATCTCATACAGCTTGTATGAAAAATTCGGGGGCGAAACAATGACCGACGGCGCGGTTGCAGGCACAGCATCGTCCCGCATGGGCGGCAGGCAAATCCCCTGGTGGCTCTTCGCCGCTGTGCTGGCCGGGGTTGCAGCCATTGTGGCGGGCAGCCTCACTATTTGGGGCTGGGGCGAGGATGGTCTCCTTCACGTCACCCGCTACACGGCCCGCTTTTCCTTCCTGATCTTCGTTACCGTCTTCGCCGCCGGCGCCCTGGCGCAGCTTTTCCCCAACAATCTGACGCGCTGGCTGAAGCGCAAGCGGCGTTACCTCGGCCTTTCCTTCGCGCTCGCCCATTTCCTGCATCTCGGCGCGCTGACGTCGCTCCTCATCGCCATCGGCGAAGCGCCGGACCTCGTAACGATCATTGGCGGCGGCGGTGCCTATGTCTTCATCGCGCTGATGGCGTTGACCTCCAACGACTGGTCGGTCCGTAGGCTCGGTCCCAAAATCTGGCGCCGCCTGCACCTGACGGGTATCGCCTATGTCTGGCTGATTTTCATGAATTCCTATGTCGGCCGCCTTGCGAGCGAAACGCCGCCCGAGCCAAGGGCCATCTTCATCGTCATCACCGGCCTCGGTTTTCTGGCGCTGGGCCTCAGGATCGCCGCCTGGACCGTCCGCCGCCGCACCCGATCACAAGCTGTTGTTCATTGACGTAGCGTCGCCTGTGCTAATCTCGCCGCCGGCAAGCCCCAACGCCACGGAGGCACTGAATGCGCCCGACGAACGGCAAAGGCTGGCTGACGGTCTGCGCGGCCGGTCTCGGCATCTCGATGCTGCTCCTCACGGACATGGCCGAGGCCAACATATTCAGCCATGACGACCGCCGCGACATCCGCCCCGAGGACGGCCTGAGCGGTGTCGGCGTCATCGTCTGCGAGGACACCACACGGCGCCCGACCGGCGTGCTGATTGCCTCGCCCCTCTTGCCGGCCGATCGCAACTACGACGTCATCGCCTCGGCCGCTCATGTCTTTATCGGCCATCGCGGCCGCCTGACGCGGTGCAGGTTCCGGCCCCATGGGAGCCCCCGAGAGGCCGCCAACATCGTTTTCATCGAAAGCGGCAGCCACACGCCCTATCGCGACCGCGACTGGCACAACGACTGGGCCGTGGCCGTGCTCGACCGCCGCCTGTCCGACGGTCTCGAACGGCTTCGGCCCCGGGTGGTGGACGACAAGGCGGCCGTCGCCCTCAGGGAGGCGGGCAGCCGGTTCATTCTCGCCGGCCACAATGGAGAGCGCGGCCCGCTGCAGATGTCCGACGATTGCGGCCCGGTGCGCAAGCGCAGCTCCCATCTCAACCGCTTCGACCCGCGGGTCCTGAACCATGATTGCGACATGATGCCGGGCTGGTCGGGCGGCCCCCTCATTTTGCGCGACGGCGGCGTCAGCTACATGATCGCCGTCAATTCGCAGGCATCGAACGCGATCACCCATCCCTCGGGCCGGCCCTATAGCGGCAACCTCAATCCCAATGTCGCCATCCGCGTCGACGGACGCTTCAAGAAGGCGATCGACCGCCTGCTCCGCGCCGGCGCCGGCGCCGGCGGCACGACCGCCAAATGTCTGGTGGCGAGCAAGGACGAAATGCCCGGCCTTCCTTGCTAGCCCCCTTGCCGCAACGGCAGGGCATGCCGGATGACCGCTGGCGATTTCCTCCCTATATTGCCCGCAAAAGAACTGAGCCTGCCCGGTCGCCGCGCCGGGGGCCGCCAGAACACGCTTTCCGGGAGGGAAAACATGCCTTGGAACTTCGGCGACATTCTCGACGCCATTTCACCCGTGCTGCCGCAGGACGCGCCGGCCTTCGTTCATGGAGCCCGCCGCATCACCTGGGGCGAGACGACGAAGCGCACCAACAATCTCGGCCGCGCCATGATCGAACGTGGCGCGAAGCCCGGCGACAAGCTCGCCTTCTACATGCGCAACCGGCCGGAATATATCGAACTGCTCGCCGCCGGCTTCAAGGCACGCCTGACCCACGTCAACGTCAACTACCGCTACAAGCCCGACGAAGTCTTCTACATCTTCGATAATTCGGACGCGCAGACGGTCGTCTATGGCAGCGAGTTCCGCGACATTATCGAGGAGATCCGGCCGCGCCTGACCAAGGTCCAGACCTTCATCGAGGTCAATGACGGCGGCGACATCGCGCCCTTCGCAGAACGCTACGAAACGCTGGCAAACACCGGAGACGGCGCGCCGCTCGGCATCGCGCGCTCGCCCGACGATCTGCTCTTCATCTACACCGGCGGCACCACCGGCATGCCGAAAGGCGTGATGTGGCGTCACGACGATCTGCGCGAGGTGCAGCTCGCGGCGCTGCGCCGCCTCGGCCCCGTGCCGGAATCGCTTCCCGCCCTTGTCGCGGCGATCAAGGAAACCGGCCCCGCCGGCCCGATGATCCCGGCCTGCCCGCTGATGCACGGCACCGGCCTCCTGACCGCCATGGGCAACATGGTCTCCGGCGGCTGCGTCGTCACGCTCGACAACCAGTCGCTCGACCCGCACGAATTATGGGCGGAGGTCGACCGCAACAAGGTCCAGCAGGTCGCGATCGTCGGCGACGCCTTTGCAAAACCGATGTTGCGCGCGCTCGAGGAAGCACCCGGCAAATACGATCTCTCGAGCATCGTCACCATCATCTCCTCGGGCGTCATGTGGTCGACCGAGGTGAAGCGCGGCCTCCTGAAATACATGCCGAACGCCATCATGACCGACAGCTTCGGCGCCTCGGAAGCGGTCGGCCTCGGATCGTCGCTGATGACGAAGGACGGCGAAATCGCCACCGCGAAATTCCAGATCGGCGAACGCTGCAAGGTCTTCGACGAGAACGACGAGCTGATCGAGCCGGGTTCCGGCAAGCCGGGCTTCATCGCGCTCGGCGCACCGATCCCGGTCGGCTACTACAAGGACCCGGAGAAAAGCGCCCGCACCTTCAAGACCGTACGCGGCGAACGCTACGCGATCCCCGGCGACTGGTGCACCGTCGAACCCGACGGCACGCTGACGCTCCTCGGCCGCGGTTCGGCCTGCATCAACACCGCCGGCGAAAAGGTCTATCCGGAAGAAGTCGAGGAAGTGCTGAAGACCCATCCCTCGATCGAGGATGCGCTTGTCGTCGGCCTGCCCGACGAGAAATGGGGCCAGGCCGTCACCGGCGTCGTCAAGCTCAACAATGGCGCCGCTTTCGACGAGGAAGCCTTGCGCGCGCATGTGCGGGCAGCGTTGGCGGGCTACAAGACGCCGAAGCGCATCCTGATCGGCACGGTTCCCTTCCGCGCGCCGAACGGCAAGGCCGACTACAAGACCGTCACCGAATTCGCAAAGCGCGAACTCGGCGCGGCATAGACTGGGGGAGAAACGCGATGACCGGTGACGAATTTGCAAGCCTGCTCGCGCGTTTCTCCGCCGCCGCCACGGCCGGCGACGGCAAGGCCTTCGCCGCCTGCTTCACCGAGGACGGCGTCTATCACGACTACATTTACGGCGATCACAAGGGCCGCGACGAGATCGCCCACATGCTGGAGGAACTCTTCCACCGTGACGCGCGTGACTACGACTGGCGCATGATCGATCCCGTCTGCAACGGCAATCTGGGCTACGCCTGGTCATTGTCGAAATTCATTTCGACACTGCCGCAATATGAAGGCAATCAGGTCGTCATCGACGGCATGAGCCGCTTCGAACTCCGCGACGGGCTGATTTCCGACTATCGCGAAAGCGTCAATGGCGGCGTCGCTATGGCGCAACTCGGCGTCGAGGAACCACGCCTTGCCGGTGTGTTGCGCAAATGGGCGCGGCAACTGCGCGAGCGGCCGGACGTCGCGCGCTATCTGAAATCCTGAACCGCCGGAGCCCCGATGTCCTTGAAGCTCGCCCTGCTCGGCCAGACCTGCGCCGACAACCGCGCCCACATGGAAGCGCGCCTGAACTCGAAATGGGAAACGGGGCTCTGGCTTCCCGGCGAGCCGCTCGACAAGGGCGAAGCGCTGATGCGCGATGCCGATGCGGTCGTCGTCGGCAGCGACGCGCTGGTTTCAGGCGGCGCCTTCGGTCTGATTCCGAAAGCACGGAAGCTCAGTCTCTTCCAGCTTCCCTTTGCCGGTTTCGACTGGTTGAAACCGGAAGGACTGCCGCAAGGCTGCTACATCTGCAACGCGCAGGGCCATGAACAGGCGATGGCGGAGTTTTCGATTGCGAGCCTGCTCGAATGGGAAATCGGCTTTCGCAAGCTTGATGCGAGCTTTCGCGGCGGCTCGTGGAAATATCAGGGCACGAGCCGCGACCCGGAAGCGCTCCATGGCGAGGTCCATGGCAAGACGCTCGGCATTTTCGGCTACGGCAATATCGGCCGCGAGGCGGCGACACGCGCCGCCGCCTTCGGCATGCATGTCGTCGCCATCGCGCGCAGCCCGCGCGACAAGACGCCCGCACCGCTCGACTGGATCGGCACCCGCGCCGACATGGGTCGTTTCCTGGCCGAGAGCGACTACATCCTGCTTGCCTGCGATCTCAACGACGAAACCCGCCACGCGATCGATGCAGCCTCCTTCGCAGGCATGAAGCGCTCGGCCTTCATCATCAATGTGGCGCGCGGGCCCGTCATCCAGGAGGAAGCGCTCTACAAGGCACTCACCGAAAAGCGGATTGCGGGAGCGGCCATCGACACCTGGTACATCTATCCCGGCCGCCCCCTTCCCGGTGGCACGCCTGAGGAAAACCCGCGCCCCTCGCGCTTTCCCTTCCATGAACTCGACAACCTGATCATGACGCCGCATTGCTCGGCCCATACGGAAGGCTCCGACATCCGCCGCTGGCAATCGATCGCCGTCAATCTCGACGCCTTCGCCGAGGGCCGCGAGCCGCCGGGCACCATAATGCGCGGCGCCGGCCGCCCCAACGCGGCCTGACCGGGACGCCGCTTTCACCCGGAAGAGCGGCGCCCCTCACCCGCCAATGCCGGTTGCCACGCCGGGACCGGTTGCTATGCTGTCGCCAATCGAAATCGAACCCCTCAAGAAAGAGACTTCCATGGAAGCGCTGGAAAAATTCCGTCAGGAAACAAGGGCCTGGCTGGAGGAGAACTGCCCGCCCTCGATGCGGACCCCGATGACTTCCGAGGACGACACCGTCTGGGGCGGCCGCAACGCCAAATTCACGAACCCCGAGGCGAAGCTCTGGCTCGACCGCATGGCCGAACGCGGCTGGACCGCGCCGACCTGGCCGAAGGAATATGGCGGCGGTGGCCTCTCGAAAGAGGAAAACCAGGTCCTCCAGCAGGAACTGCGCCGCATCAAGGCGCGGCCCGCCCTGTCGAGCTTCGGTATCTGGATGCTCGGGCCGGCGCTTCTCGAATTCGCCAATGAGGAGCAGAAAAAGGAACACCTGCCGAAAATCGTGCGCGGCGAAATTCGCTGGTGCCAGGGCTACTCGGAGCCGGGCGCGGGTTCCGACCTCGCCGGCCTGATGACCAAATGCGAGGACAAGGGCGACCACTACCTCGTCAACGGCCAGAAGATCTGGACCTCCTATGCCGACAAGGCCGACTGGATTTTCTGCCTGGTCCGCACGGACCCCTCGAAGAAGCACGACGGCATCAGCTTCCTGCTCTTCGACATGACGACGCCGGGCGTCGAGGCCCGCCCGATCTCCATGATTTCGGGCGCCTCGCCTTTCTGCGAAACCTTCTTCACCGATGTGAAGGTGCCGAAGAACAATCTGGTCGGCGAGCTCAACAAGGGCTGGACCATCGCCAAGCGCCTGCTGCAGCACGAGCGCGAAATGATTTCGGGCATGGGTCTCGGCGGTGTCGGCTCGGGCTCGGGCCTTGGCGGCCTCGAACAGGCGGCCAAGGACTATTACGGCGAAGTCGGCGGCCGCGTGGCAAGCCCCTCGCTGCGCGACCACATCACCCGTCAGAAGATGGACGGCAAGGCCTTCGCGCTGACAATGCAACGCTCGGCGGAAGAAGCGAAAGCGGGGCAAGGCCCCGGCGCCGCCACATCGATCTTCAAATATTACGGCACCGAGCTCAACAAGCGCCGCTTCGAGCTCTTGCTCGAAATCATGGGAACGAAGGCGCTCGGCTGGGAAGGCGAAGGCTTTTCCGGCGACGAAATCGGCGTCACCCGTTCCTGGCTCCGCTCCAAGGGCAACTCGATCGAGGGCGGCACCAGCGAGGTGCAGCTCAACGTCGTGTCGAAACGCGTCCTCGGCCTGCCCGATTGAACAACGCGGCAAGGGAATTCAGGCGCACCCGCCGGCGCGCCTTGGCCAATTCACAGAAACAGCAAAAGACATAGAAACGAAATGGCACTTGTACTCACCGAGGAGCAGCAGCTCCTGCGCGACACCGCAACGCAATTCTTTCAGGAGCGTTTGCCCATCGCCAATCTGCGCAAGCTGCGCGACACGAAGGACGCTATCGGCTTCGACCGCGCGGTCTGGAAGGAAATGTCGGACCTCGGCTTCGCCGGCATCATGATTTCCGAAAAATACGGCGGCACCGATTTTGGCCCTGTCGGCCTCGGTCTCGTGCTCGAGCAGTCCGGCCGCACCCTGGCGGCAAGCCCGCTTGTGTCCACCGTGCTGCTTTGCGGTTCGGCCGTGCAGCTCGCCGGCAACGCGACGCAACGCCAGGACATCCTCTCGGCCATCGCGGCGGGCGAGCGGGTCATGGCGCTGGCACTCGAAGAGGGCCCGCACCACAACCCGACGCGCATCGCGACCCGCGCCACGGCCGACGGTTCGGCCTTCAGGATCTCGGGGAAAAAGACCTTCGTGCTCGACGGCCATGTCGCCGACCAGCTGATCGTGGCGGCCCGCACCGGCGGCAACGACAACGATCGCGCCGGTATTACGCTCTTCCTCGTCGACCCGAAATCGGACGGCGTCAAGGTCACGCGGACGCTGATGGTCGACAGCCGCAATGCCGCCGACATTTCGTTAGACAATGTAAGTGTGCCGGCCACCGCCGTACTCGGCTCGGTCGACGGCGGCATCGATGTGCTGGAACAGGTGCTCGACATCGCCCGCATCGGCCTCTCGGCCGAGATGTTGGGCCTGGTGCAGGAAGTTTTCGACACGACCCTCGCCTATCTCAAGGAACGCAAGCAGTTCGGCAAGGTCATCGGTTCCTTCCAGGCGCTGCAGCACCGCATGGCGGTTCTCTTCGCCGAAATCGAGCTCAGCCGCTCGGTCGTACTCGACGCGCTGTCGGCGCTCGAAGCGCGACGCAACGATGTGCCGCTGGTCGCGAGCCTCACCAAGGCCCGCCTTTCGGACATTGCAACCTTGATGACCAATGAAGGCCTGCAGATGCATGGCGGCATGGGCATGACCGACCAGTTCGATGTCGGCCTTTTCATGAAGCGGGCCCGCGTGGCGGCGGCAAGCTTCGGCGACGGAAATTTCCACCGCGACCGTTATGCATCGCTGGAAGGCTACTGACGATCCCGCGGGCATCCGGGTTCGCCCGGGTGTCCGCCCATGAGTTTCTTGCGGGGCACCGTTCGACGATGTTGAGGATTCGGTCCGGTTTGGCGGCGCGTATTCTGCCGCTCGTTGCCGCATTGCTGGCAGGCTTCGCAATGCTGGCCCCTGCTGCAGCGCATCCTCATGTATGGGTCGACCTGAAGACGGAAGCTCATGTTGACGAAGAGGGCCGCCTCGCCGCCGTCACCGTCACCTGGATTTTCGACGAGTTCTATTCGGCCTTTGCCCTTGACGGCCTCGAAAAACCGGGTGGCGATTACAAGCCGGAGGACCTTGCGGCGCTGACCGAGGTCAACATGTCGAACCTGGCGGAATTCCAGTACTTCACCGAGGTTACGCAAGGCGGCGAGGCCGCCGCTTTCGGCGAACCGCACGACGCCCGGTCGGCATGGAACGAAGACAGCGGCCGCCTGACGCTCACCTTCACATTGCCCATCGCCGAGCCGCGGGCAGCAACAGCCGACGCACCGGCGAAATACCGCGTCTACGACCCGTCCTACTACATCTCCATCGACTACACCGAAAAGGACCCGTTGCGCATCGCCGGCGCCGCCGCCGATCGCTGCGAAGCATCGATTGAAACGCCCAATGCCGAGAATGTCTGGACGACGCTGCCCGAAACCACCTTCACCGGTGCCCAGTCCCAAATGGGCGCGATGTTCGCCGCCACCGCGACGCTGATTTGCCGGGTTGCGCAATGAACGGCTTCCCCAGAGCCGTGCTGATGATCTTGACGGCCTTCGCCGTGTTCGCCGCAACACAGGCGCTGGCCCAGAGCCCTTTCGCCATGCCGGGCGCCGAGGCCCCGCCGCCCGAACCCGGCCTCTTTGCCGGGCTGATGCGCTACATCATGGCCATGCAGCAGGAATACTACCGTGCCATGGCCGGTGCGCTCCGCGCCGTCAATCTGCAGGGTTCGCTGGCCGCCGCTTGGGGCCTCGTCTCGATTTCATTCCTCTATGGCGTCTTCCATGCCGCCGGTCCCGGCCATGGCAAGGTGATCGTCACCTCATGGCTGCTGGCCGACGAGCGGGAAGTGAAGCGCGGCATTGTGATCGCCTTTCTCTCCGCCTTCGCGCAAGCCGTGACGGCGATCCTGGTGGTCGGCCTTCTTGCCGTCGCGCTCGGCATGACGCAGCGCGCCACCGCCGATATCGTGCCGATCGTCGAACGCGCAAGCTTTCTGTTGATCGCCGGGGTCGGCGCCTGGCTTCTATGGCGCGCGTTTCAGCCTTCGCACGCCCGTGCGCATGACCATCGGCACGACCATGCACACGAGCACGGCCACGATCACGCGCATCTGCCGACGCCGGTCGAACTCCGTCAGGCGCATGGCCTGAAAGGCATGATCGCAGTCATCCTGTCGGTCGGCCTGCGTCCCTGCAGCGGCGCGATACTGGTGCTGCTTTTTTCGGTAACGCAGGGTGCGTTTCACATTGGCGTCCTGTCGGCTTTCGCCATGTCGGTCGGAACGGCGATCACTGTTTCGGCTCTGGCGCTTCTGACGGTCGCATCGAAGAACGGCGCGCTTCGCCTCGCAGGCAGGATCGACAGCCCCTGGACGCAGCGCCTTGAACGAACCCTGCGGATCGCGGGCGGCGCCTTCATTCTTCTCCTTGGCCTCGGCCTGCTTGTCAGTTCCCTGACCGGGCCCGCCCAGCCGCTTTTCTGACGCGCCCGGCCTATCGACAAGCCCTGTCCCCCGCCCCATACTGCCCCCCGAAAACCGCGGCGCGCTTCGCGCGCGCCTCCCTTGCAGACGAATAAACGAGCTAGAGACAAACGATGGCCGACGAGAAGACCAGCGACCAGCCCGAGCGCATTACCGTTCTCGCGCGCGATTTCACCCCCGCCGCGATGGAGTTCCACCGCCGGAACATGAGCGAGAAGGGCTACCGCATGGAAGGCCAGATCGTGCAGCGCAAATTCCAGATGATCGAGGGGCTCGGCGCGCCGAAGGATCTCTTCGACGGCGAATCTTTCTACGCCGTGACCTTTGTTCGAAAAAGCGCCGACAAGTGAAAGAGCCGCCCTTTGACAGGGCGGATGGCGCGGCCACCGCCGGGAACGCCGCAAGGGATGAGAAAGCCCGGATCGACCGCTGGACGCTCTTTCGCGACGTCGCCGTCTTTCAGGGCAAGCTGATTCTCGACAACATCAAGGATGTGGTTCTGGTTCCCATCTCGCTCGGCGCGGCGCTCGTCTCGCTCTTCAATCGCGACGGCGAAACCGGGCGGCAATTTTATGGGGTTCTCCATGCCGCGCGCCGCGTCGAGGATTGGCTCGACAAATACGCGGACGCGGACCGCATACCGACGCCTTCCTATGCGCAAAAACAGGACGGCGAAAGTATCGACCTTCTGGTCGTCCGCATCGAAGACCTTGTGAAGCGTCAATATGAACGTGGCGGCGTGACGGCGAACGCCAAGGATGCGATCGATCGCGCGCTCGATACACTGCAGGAAAAGCTGGCCCGGCGCGGCTGAAATCAACTCTTTTCCGGCAGAGTTCCGCCGTTCCTTGGCCGCTGTCGGCGGACAAACCCGTTGACTTGAAGCCCCTTATCCTGTTGTCTGAACGAGCAATCGACATTTTGGCCTGGCTTGGCTGATCCGCCCTTCGGGCCCTTTCAAGACTCCCAAAAGATCAGGTTGTACGACGCCGCGCGATAGGCGCGTGGTTATTGACGCATGCAAATGCGTTTGAGGAGACTGAAGAGATGGCGACAGGTATCGTGAAGTGGTTCAACGGCCAGAAAGGGTACGGCTTCATTCAGCCGTCCGACGGTGGCCGCGATGTGTTCGTTCACATCAGCGCCGTGGAACGCGCTGGCCTCAGCACGCTGAACGAAGGCCAGAAGGTCAACTACGAACTCGTGACCGAAAAAGGCAAGACGTCGGCTGCAAACCTGACGGTGGCGTAAGACTTTATCCTTCCTCGGATCGAATGGCCGGGCTTCGCGCCCGGCCATTTTCGTTTGTGGGGTGTACGTCATGCATAAACTTCACATAGCATCCGCTGGTCGAGGAATTTGACCCTACAAGATCCGGACGAAATACCTACATGCTCATGCAGGAAATGAATCCGGACGACCGAATACAAGGGGGTTTCCATGGCTGAATCCAGAACGTATGCGAACGGCAATCCCGGAAATACGGAGCCTCGCGGCAGGACTGAAAATTCTGCCGATCTGAGGAAGCTTTATCTGTCCGTCCGCGCCACGACACAAGCGCTCGCCGCGCCCCTGAGCGCGGAAGACCAGACGATCCAGTCCATGCCCGACGCGAGCCCGGCCAAGTGGCACCGCGCGCATACAACCTGGTTCTTCGAGACATTTCTTCTGCGGCCCCACGCTCGCGGCTATACTGTCTTCGACGAAACCTACAATTATCTTTTCAACTCATACTACGAGGCGGTGGGTGAGCGGCATCCGCGTCCCGCGCGCGGTATGCTGTCGCGCCCTGGCGTCAACGAGATCGATGCTTACCGCGCGCATGTCGATGAGGCGATGTTGAACTTCATCGACACAGGTGCGGAAGAATGGGCCCAGCTCATCGAGCTTGGACTCAATCACGAAGAGCAGCACCAGGAATTGCTGCTGACGGACATCAAGCACGCCTTCTCCTTGAATCCGACCTGCCCCCTCTACCTGCCCCCCGGAAAATCCGCCGCCGAGGCGAACGACAACGCGCCGGGCCAGGGCTGGCTTGAAATCGCAAATGGCCAGTACACGCTTGGTCACGCCGGCGAGACCTTTGCGTTCGACAATGAGGGGCCGGAGCATTGCGTCTTTCTTCATGACGCGAGAATTGCGGACCGTCCGGTGAGTATCGGCGAATATCTCGAATTCATCGCCGATGGCGGCTACAGACAGCCGGAGTTCTGGCTGTCGGACGGCTGGGATGCCGTACGGAAAAACGGTTGGGAAGCGCCTGCCTATTGGGAACGCGACGGCGCAGCATGGACGACCTACACGTTGCATGGACGCCTCCCTGTCCGGGAAGACGAGCCCGTGACGCATGTCAGCTATTACGAAGCGGCCGCTTATGCCGCATGGGCCGATAAACGCCTTCCGAGCGAGGCGGAATGGGAAGTGGCGGCCCGCATGCATGCGGCCGCAAATGGCCAAACATCGGCCATGAACCCGCACCCCCGGCCTCTTGTGCCCGGATTTTGTCAGGACGTCTGGGAATGGACCGGCAGCGGCTACCTGCCCTATCCGGGCTTTCGCGCCGCGCATGGCGCGGTCGGCGAATATAACGGCAAGTTCATGGTCAATCAGATGGTGTTGCGGGGGCGTTCCTGCGCAACGCCGCCCGGCCATGAGCGCGTGACATACAGAAACTTCTTCGGACCCGCCGCGCGGTGGCAATTCAGCGGGCTCCGGCTGGCGGAGGATACATGAGCAAGAGCACTGAAACAGGTCTGGCGGAACTTCAGGATCTCGAACCGTCGCTGGAAGAGTTTCGGGCAAGCGTTGTCGAGGGCCTCTCGGGGCCTGAAAAAACGCTGCCATGCAAGTTTCTCTATGACCGGCACGGCTCGCGGCTCTTCGACGATATATGCAATCTGCCGGAATATTATCCGACGCGAACGGAACGGCAGATCCTGGAGCGATACGCGCACGACATAGCGGATATTGTGGGTTCGAAAGCGCGCCTCGTCGAATTCGGCTCCGGCGCGGGCATCAAGATTCGTCTCTTGCTGAAGGCTCTGGATCGGCCGGCGGCCTATCTGCCGGTCGACATCTCGCGAGAGCATCTGGTCGCGGCAAGTGCCGATCTTGCGAAAATGTTCTCCGATCTGTGTATCGCGCCGGTTTGCGCCGACTACACGGCGCCTTTCGCACTGCCGGAGCTTTCGGGCGTGACATGGGATGCAACGGCCGGCTTTTTCCCCGGTTCCACCATCGGCAATTTCACCCGTGCGGAAGCGGTTGGCTTTCTGACCGGCACACGCGCTTTGCTTGGCAGCGGCGCCGTGATGATCGTGGGCGTCGATCTGGTGAAGGACGTCGACGTGCTGCGCGCGGCCTATGATGACGGGGCCGGCGTGACGGCGAATTTCAATCTCAACCTGCTGCGACGGATAAATCGGGAACTGGGGGGAACGTTTGAACTCGGCCGCTTCCACCATGAGGCGCGCTGGAATGCAAAGCTCGAGCGCATCGAAATGCACCTCGTAAGCCTCTGTGAGCAGGAGGTGATCGTGGGCACGAAACGTTTCGGCTTTTCGGAGGGCGAAGCGATCCATACCGAAAATTCACACAAGTACAGCGTCGAGGGTTTCCGGGCGCTTGCCCGCGATGCCGGTTGGGAACCGCTCGAAGTCTGGATGGACGAACGGAAGCTCTTCAGCGTGCACGCATTGCGGACGTCCTAGGCCGCAATGCATGCACGCCGGACCGGAACCTTATTTCTTGCCGCCCTTGCCCGCCGGAGCGGCCTTGTTGGCGGCAGCGAAAGGCGAAGCTGGCGCAGCGGCGCCCTTTTTCTTGTTCTTGTCCGCCTTCGGTTTCTTGGCTTCGCGGTTGCTCTTCTTCTGACCTTTGGCCAAAATCGACCTCCTGTTGAAAACGCATGATCTGAGCGCGAACTGTCCGCGCCGGCATCGATGCGCATACCTGCACCGTCAACCATACGCCTCGTCGCGGCGCAACGCCTGAAAAATGTTGCGTCCTCACCCTCCGAAAGGCCCCCTCGAATGATCACGGTCCATCACCTGAACAATTCGCGCTCCCAGCGCATTCTCTGGCTGCTGGAGGAGTTGGGCCTCGACTACGAGATCGTTGGCTACAAGCGCGACGCGACCACCAACCTGGCGCCACCGGAGCTGACGAAAATCCACCCGCTCGGCAAGTCGCCGGTCATCACCGATGGCGGCACTCCGGTTGCGGAATCGGGCGCCATTGTCGAATACCTGGTCCGCAAATACGGCAAGGGCAAGTTCATGCCGGCCGAAACCTCGCCCGATTTCGTGCCGTATCTTCATTGGCTGCACTACGCGGAAGGCTCGGCCATGCTGCCGGTCATGCTGACGCTCTATACGATGCGCCTTGGTGAAGCCGCCGCGCCCCTGCGCCCGCGCATCGAAAGCGAAATCGCCAATCATTTCGGCTATATGGAAAAAGCCATCGGCTCAAAGGACTTCTTTGTCGGCAACGAGCTCACCGGCGCCGATTTTCAGATCGTCTTCATACTGGAAGCGGCCCGTTCGCTCGGCCTGATGAAGCCTTATCCCAACCTCAATCGCTATCTCGATGCAATCCATGCCCGCCCGGCCTACAAGCGCGGCGTGGAGCGCGGCGGTCAGTACGATTTGGGAGGATGATTTTCGTTATTGCGCCGCATAGCTGAGGCCGAACCAGATTGCGGTGATGACAAATATTGCCACCCCGATCGCCGCGCCGGCGATGCTGGCGCCGATACCGACCACAAGCCCGTCATGCTCGACAAGCCCGAGCCCGGCGACGAAAAGCGAGATAGCGGGAAGCCAGCCCGTCAGGGGCACCGGCAGGCAAAGTACCAGCGCGGCTGCGAGCAGCAGCACCCCCAGCGGACGTTCGGCCGGCCCCCGAAACACGCCCGGCATACGCATCCGCATGATACGCGACAGCGGACGGGCGAACGGCAATGCCTTCAGCGCACCGGCGCGCCAGCGCTTTCGGGAAAAAGTTCGCTTCGTTATGAGATCGGGCAACCACAGCGCAGGTCGGCCAAGGGCCATCTGGCTGGCGATGAAAATGCCGGGCAAACCGAGAAAGAGATTGGCGCCCGGCGGCAGCGGCAGCATGTTGATAAGGCCGACCAGTACGAAACCCCAGCCGAAACTGCGATCGCCAAGCGACTCCAGGACTTCGCCCAATGTGCTTCCGTCCGGCTTCTTGCGGGTGCCCACCTGCGCGAGCCCGCGCAGCGCACCGCTTCTTCTTTTCTTCATCGAGGTCTCATCGAATGGAGTGCCCTTGGGCCGGCAGGCATCTAACACCTTTTGACGGGGGCCGTCACTGCGCCATTATGGCATTTGACAGCCCCGCTGCGCTCGCTGTGAAAACGGAACTCGCCATGAACAGGCCCTGGTATCTTTATATTCTGGAATGCGCGGGCGGAAGGCTCTACACCGGCATCGCGCTCGATCCCGAGGCGCGCTACAAGCTGCATGCCGAAGGCCGGGGTGCGAAATTCACACGCAGTTATCCGCCGGTCCGGCTGGCGATGGTGGAAGCCTTTGCCAACCGCTCCGAGGCCTCCAAGGCGGAATACGCGATCAAGAGACTGAGCGCGGCCGAAAAACGGAAACTGGTCGGCAAGGCACAATGATGACCGATGTAAAGTCCCTCAGTGAACGGATCGACACGCTGGAGGCCCGCCTTGCCCATCGCGAGCGCGAGATCGAGGACCTGAACGAACTCGTCGCCCGGCAATGGCAGGCGATCGACGACCTGACCCGCCGTCTCGGCGCGCTTGGCGGTCGCGTGCAGGCCGTCGAGGAGCGCACCGACGCCCCCGAAGGCGCCGAACCTCCACCGCCGCATTATTGATCGCCTGATGCGCCCCGCCCCCTTTCACTACGCCCCGCCGACGGACCCGCACCTGACGGTTCTCCATCGCGACGACGACCTTCTGGTCCTGTCGAAGCCGAGCGGCCTGCTCACGGTTCCCGGCAAGGAAGCAGACCTCGCCGATTGCCTGGAGAAAAGGGCGCGGGACGCCGATCCCGAGGCGCTTCTCGTCCATCGCCTCGACAGGGACACATCCGGCATCGTGCTGATGGCGCGCAACCGCAAGGCGCAGCGCCACCTCGGCTTGCAGTTCGAGCGGCGCATGACGCAGAAGATTTACATCGCGCGCGTCTGGGGCCGGGTCATGGGTGAGAGCGGCTGCGTCGATGCGGCCCTTTCCTGCGACTGGCCCAACCGTCCGAAACAGATGATCGACAATGAAAACGGAAGGCCGGCGCAAACCGAATGGAACGTGATGGACCGCGAGGCAATGTCAACGCGCCTGATGCTCCGCCCGCTGACGGGCCGTTCGCATCAATTGCGCGTGCACATGCTGAGCCTGGGCCACCCCGTGCTCGGCGACAATTTCTATGCCCATGACGAAGCGCTGAAAGCGGCCGACCGGTTGCAGCTTCATGCCGCCGAACTGACGATTCGCCACCCGGCGGACGGTCGGTTTTGCACCTTTCACGATCCCTGCCCCTTCTAGGGGCATACCGGCATGACTTGTCCCCGCCTTATCTCCGCCTCAACGACAAAAGCCGGAAATGGTGACGCGGCACCCTTCCGGCTTTTGTGACAGTTTTTTGACAGTTCGGTGACAGAGGGGTCCTTTGGCACTCAGCTTGTGACGCTGACGCGCAGACTGGTCGTCGACGAATTGGAATTCGAGTTCGAGTTGCTGTTGCCGTTAACGTTGGTATTGCTGTTGAAATTGAAGTTCGAATTGAAGTTCGAATTGAAATTTTGGTTCACGTTGCCGCCAGCGCAGGCATAGGCCGACGAGGCACCCACAAACGCATAAAGTGCAAGCGCCGCAACGACTGCCGCGATCGCACCGAGCGTCAATCCGGTTCGGGAAAGAAGAATCTTCATTTGCTCCATCCTGCAACACGCCCGCGCCATTCCGGCACAAAGGCAGCGAAAATCTGCGCCCGAAAGGGGCTCTCGGACCTGTTGCTGCAGGAGCCATGCCGGAGTGCCGCCGACGTCACCCGTAAGACGGCAAAATGGTAAGTATTTGTTTTTAAAGAAGATTTGGTAGCGGAGG
>NZ_JBBECC010000117.1:0-3912 GCF_040882025.1 Parvibaculum sp.
TTTCGGTGGTGGCGAAGATGAATTTCACATGCGCGGGCGGCTCTTCCAGCGTTTTCAGCAGGCCGTTGAAGGCCTGGCGCGAGAGCATGTGCACTTCGTCGATGATGTAGACCTTGTAGCGCGCCGAAACGGGGAGATAGCGCACGCTGTCGATGATCTCGCGGATGTCGTCGATGCCGGTGCGCGAGGCGGCGTCCATTTCCATCACGTCGACATGGCGCGATTCCATGATCGCGTCGCAATGAACGCCGGGTCCGTCCATGTGAATGGTCGGCGCGTCGATGCCGGGTTTTTCGTAATTCAGGGCGCGGGCGAGGATGCGGGCCGTCGTCGTCTTGCCGACGCCGCGCACGCCGGTCAGCATGAAGGCATGGGCGATGCGGCCGGCGTCGAAAGCATTGGAGAGCGTGCGGACCATCGCCTCCTGGCCGACCAGATCCTCGAAGACCGAAGGCCGGTATTTGCGGGCGAGGACCTGATACCCGGAGGCTTTGGCGCGCGGCGCCGGCGCGTCACCGAGATCGAAGCCGGGCTCCGTTGCCGGGTCCGGACGGTGGGCTTCCTCGGCATCGCCGGGGGCGCTGGCGGCGAGATTTTCCACGCTGTCATTCATGGAACCCGCGCGCTCCCATCGAAAGGCTTGAGGTAAAAACAGGTGGGAGGCTGGACAAGCGACCCGAGCGAAACTCGTTACGGCTGCTTCCTTCCGGATCTGACCGGGTTGGCGAGGGGCCCGTCCGCCGCCAACCTCCCGAGGGGACTATATCAGGGTAAGGGGCGGCGGATGCAAGGCTTGGAGCCAGAATCGCACGATTGAGCGCATCCCCTTGCTGTGCCAGTCTGCGCCACCCGAATTTCAACGACATCAAGCCGGAAACGCCGATGGGTCTGCCTGAAAATCCGAATATCTTTGCCAATAATCCGCTCGACCGCGCCAGCTACCGCCGCACCGACAAGGCGTGGATCGAGGAGCAGCTCGCGGCACCGACCAGCCTCTTCGTACCGATGTGGCGGCTGCAGCCCTTCGTGCTGCCGGAGGCCGGCCCCGGCGAGGGCAAGGATATCGGCTGGATGCGCACGGCCCTGCTGAAAGAGCTGGCGGGCGATGGCGCCACCGTCTTTCTCGGCATCAACAAGCGCGGCAAGGCGCTGTTCGCGGCCGATGTGAGCGGGATCAAGGATCCGGACAATCACCCGTCGCTGAAAGGCATCGGCGCATTCGAGGATTTGCGCGCGGTGGCGATGGCGGGAGAGATCACGCCGACGGAGCTTGCGATCATGGCGCAGGCCAAGTCGATGATCGACTGGCACAACCGGCACGGCTTCTGCTCGGTTTGCGGCTCGAAGAGCGAGATGGCGGAAGCCGGCTACAAGCGGGTCTGCCCCTCCTGCAAGGCCGAACATTTCCCGCGCACCGACCCCGTCGTCATCATGCTCGCCGTGCATGACGGCAAATGCTTTCTCGGGCGGCAGAAAATCTGGCCGAAGGGCATGCATTCGGCGCTGGCGGGCTTTGTCGAGCCGGGCGAATCGATCGAGGAGGCCGTGGCGCGCGAGCTTCACGAGGAGGCGGGTCTCCGGATCGCGTCGGCGACCTATCACTCGACGCAGCCCTGGCCCTATCCTTCCTCGCTGATGATCGGCTGCCATGCGGTGGCGGAATCGGAAGATTTCACGATCGACGGAATCGAACTCTCCGAAGGGCGCTGGTTCACGCGCGAGGAGGCGCAGGCGGTGCTTGCCGGCAAGGGCGACGGGACGGTGTGGTTTCCGCCACCCTTCGCCATCGCGCACCAACTCATCAAGGCGTTTGCGGAAGGAGCGGCCTAAGACTCAATCGCCGGCAACGATCGTCGCGCGATAGGGATGGGCCTTGTAGATGCCCAGGATACGCAGCTCGGTCGTGAAGAACTCCAGCTCCTCCAGCGCGAGGCGGACATGGCGCGAGGCCGGGTGGCCTTCGATGTCGGCGTAGAACTGACTCGCATTGAAGGTGCCTTCGAGCTGATAGCTTTCGAGCTTGGTCATGTTGACGCCGTTGGTGGCAAAACCGCCGAGCGCCTTGTAGAGAGCGGCCGGCACGTTGCGCACACGGAAAATGAAGCTCGTCACCACCGGCTCATCTTCCGGCTCGGCGTCGTTCGGCTCCTTCGCCATGATCAGGAAGCGCGTCGTGTTGTGCTCGGCATCCTCGACATTGGAACGGAGAATGTCGAGACCGTAGATTTCGGCCGCAAGGCCCGTCGCGATGGCGGCGCGCGCCGGATCGCCGGCTTCCGCGATCTGGCGCGCGGCGCCCGCCGTGTCGGCGGCGACGACGGCCTTCAGCCCCAATTCGCGGATCACGCGGCGGCACTGGCCGAGCGCATGGACATGGCTGTGGACCGATTTCAGATTCTCGATCCGCGCGCCCTTGAGGCCGAGAAGCTGGTGGCGCACGGGCAGGAAATGCTCGCCCACAATATAGAGACCGGCGCCGGGGATCAGGTGATGCACGTCGGCGACGCGGCCCGCGAGCGAGTTCTCGATCGCGATCATGCCGAGCCGCGCGCGGCCCTCATTCACGGCGGCGAAGACGTCCTCGAAGGTATCGCAAGGCAAGTCCACCATATCGGGAAAGGCCTCGCGGCAGGCGATATGCGAATTGGCGCCCGGCTCACCTTGAAAGGCAATGGTCTTTTCCGGCGTTGCACCGTCCGTCATTGCATCGGTCTCCGGGAAAGCGCCGCGCGGGCCTTTTCGAGGTCGGCGGGAGTATCGACACCGAGCGGAACGGTGTCAACGAGCGCCACTTCTATCGTCATGCCGGCTTCGAGCGCCCGCAATTGCTCGAGCTTTTCGCGCTTTTCAAGCGGCGAGGGCGGCAGACCGACAAACCGCGCCAGTGCCTCACGGCGATAACCGTAGAGCCCGATGTGATGATAGAGCGGGCCCTCGCCCCAGGGCGCGGTGGCGCGCGTGAAATAGAGGGCGCGCGCCAGGCGCAAGCCGTCGCGGGAGGCGCCGACGAAAGCGACAACCGCCTTCACGACATTGGGATTGGTGCGTTCGTCTTCGAGGACAATTTCGGCGGCCAGTGTCGAGATATCGGCGCCAGGCCGGATCAGCGCCTCATAGGCGGTGCGGATCAGCGCCGGGTCGAGCGTCGGCAGGTCGCCCTGCACATTGAGGACGATGCCATGGTGTCCCTCCGGATCGACGTCGCAGACCGCCTGCCAGACCCGATCGGAACCCGAGGGAAGGCCGGGATCGGTCAGCACGGCCTCGCCTCCGGCGGCATGGACCGCATCGGCGATTTCGGCTTCGGCGGCGGCAACGACCACCCGGCCCACACCCGCTTCCATCGCGCGGCGCCAGACCTGGACGATCATCGGTACGCCGCCAATGTCGGCGAGCGGCTTTCCCGGGAGGCGTGTCGAGGCCATGCGCGCGGGAATCACAATGAGCGGATGGCCCGCCCTGTCATCCGTGTTTCTCGTTGCAACAGCCGCCATCTTTCCTCCGCTGCCCGTTCGGGGACCGGCGCACCGGTGCGACGGATCGCCGCAACCGCGCCTTTGCCCTGCCCGCGTCCGGGCCAGAATGCGCATGGCGCATGGTTTCATCCGCCAAGCGCATTTTCGACTGCCGCCGCGGCTGGCGAGAAGCACAAAGAGCCGATTTGGCGCACTTATACGGCTTGCGGCGCGGCGGCGGAAGCGGCTAATCTCCGCGCCAATTCGGGGGGCCGGACAGGGCATTGTGCCTTGCCGCGCAGTCCCGGTCCTTTGGGCCGGCCATCGCGTCGCGAACGGCCCCAGACCACGAAACCGACCGGGCGGAGCAAGAGCCGATGGACTCATTCGAATTCAACAAGATCGCAGGCGCCGTGCTCGCCTCCGTCCTCGTCATTCTCGGCGTGGGCACACTCAC
>NZ_JBBECC010000118.1:0-3721 GCF_040882025.1 Parvibaculum sp.
GGCTGCTGCCTTCGCGGCGCTTGGCGAGTATCTTGGTTTCAGCAAGGAGCTCGGCGGGTTGATTGCGGGTGTGGCACTCGCCTCGACGCCGTTTCGCGAAGCCATCGGTTCACGGCTAACAAGCCTGCGCGATTTCCTGTTGGTGTTTTTCTTTATCTCCCTTGGCTCGCATCTCGATCTGCGCGTCGTCGGCGATGCCGTCGCGCCGGCGCTGCTGCTGTCGCTTTTTGTGCTGATCGGCAATCCTCTGATTGTGATGATCATCATGGGGCTGATGGGTTACCGAAAGCGCACGGGTTTTCTTGCCGGTCTGACAGTGGCGCAAATCAGCGAGTTTTCGCTGATCTTCATCGCACTGGGGCTCGGGCTCGGTCACGTGAATGAGGATGCGGTCGGTCTTGTGACGCTTGTCGGTGTCATCACAATCGGTTTGTCGACCTATATGATCCTTTATTCCCAACCGCTCTATACGTTTATCGAGCCGTATCTCGGTATTTTCGAGCGAAAAATTGCGCATCGCGAAGAGTTGATTTCCGACGGCAAGTCTGCCGCCCGGTATGACATCATCCTTTTCGGCCTCGGCCGATACGGGCGCTCGCTTTATGCGGGGTTCCGAGAACGAGGCCTCAGTGTGCTTGGCGTCGATTTCGACCCCGATGTGATCCGGGACTGGGGCCACAGCGGCGCGAACGTCATGTATGGCGACCTGTTCGACCCGGATATGCACGAATCGCTTCCGCTCGGCGCGGCGCGATACGTCATCATCGCGGTGCCGCCGCATGAAATCGGGATCACGCATCAGGATCCGCGCGTGGCGCTTGTCGAGGAAATCAGAGGCCGCGGCTTCGCCGGACATATAGCCGCCATCGCGCGCAACGATGCCGACGGTGTGATGCTGAAATCGAAAGGTGTGGATACGACGCTGAGGCCATTCTCGGATGCCGCCGAACGCGCCATCGAGAGACTGCTTGACAATCCAGCCACGGCCATCAGTTAGCGTGCGGTCAGGCTCGTCTGCTATCTGCGCGACGGATCGCCGGTGCCGACATCCGGAATGCCCGCGCCGGGCGCGTTGTAGCGGCCCAGATTGCCGAAGAGCTGCCCGAGTACCGTCAGCTCTTTGCCGCGCGTGGGTGTGGTGCGATCGACAAAATTGACGATTTGCCCGTCTTCAAGGCCGTAATAGGCGACTTCCTGAACAACGTCGGTCTTTTCGAAATAGACGGCGGCAACGGCGCGGTCGACTTCTTGCGGAGGATAAAAAGCGACGGTTTCGAATTTGCTCGAAATATAGTACCAAGCCTCGCCGTCGACTGCGGATGTCGTCGAGGGGGACCCCATGATCGTGCGGACCTGTTCCTTGCTCGTTATGCCCGCCTCGATCTTTGTCAAATCGTTGGGATCGAAGATATAGCCGCGCTCTTCCTTGACCGGTGCGCAGGCAGCCAGCGCCGCTCCCGCCACTACCAGGCTGGCGGCGACCATGGTCGTCCGGACGGTTCGGCGCAAACGCGGCGGTGTCATGATGAGGCTCCTTGGACCGAAAGTTCTTACGTTGACCTACCCTTGTCGCCCGGTAAATTCAATCGACATATGCGGCCCGGGGCAAGCCGTGTGCCCATGGGCCGGAGCGAAACCATGATATGGAAACGAATTTTCGGGCGCCGCGACGGGGAGAACGAAGCATTTTCGTTGTATCGGACAGTCGTGACTCAGGCGCGTCTGCCTGCGTTCTACCTCCATGGCGGCGTTCCGGACACGGTCGAGGGCCGATTCGAGATGGTCTCGCTCCATGCTTTTCTCGTGCTGCGGAGGTTGCGCGCAGGTGGGGATGAGGGGCGGGCACGCGGTCAGCGGCTTTTCGATGTGCTTTTCGACGATATGGACCAGACCCTGCGCGAAATGGGGGTTGGCGATCTCTCGGTCGGAAAGAAGATCAAGGCCATGGCATCGTCTTTTTATGGGCGAATCGGCGCCTATGAGGAAGGGCTCCGTTCCGAGGGCGATGCGGTGTTGACCGATGCCCTGACCCGTAATGTCTTCGGGCAATCGGCCGCAACGGCCCATGCCGCGATGCTAGCGGGCTATGTTCGAAGGTGCGACGCCGCACTTGCCTCTCAGCCCGTCGGCGACATCGTGGCCGGGCGTGCCGTTTTCGTGACGCCGCCGGAGGAAACGGGTATCGCGGACGGGCTTGTTGCCGGGATTGAGTTGTGACGCATCAAGCTTCCTTCGCCGGTGCACCGGAGTTCGATCTCAAGCTGGCAGCGAAGGATGTACCTTCCAGCGGGATCACAATCGATTTCGACGTCGACGAAGGCACGCGTGCGGCGTTGGCGCGACGGTTTGGCATTCTCGAACTGCAACATCTGCGGGGAACGGCAAGCGTCCGGCCATTTCGCAAGCATGGATTGACCCTCGATTGCCGATTCGAAGCGGTGCTCACTCAGTCCTGCGTGGTGACGCTCGATCCCGTGATTCAGAAGGTCGACGAGAGCTTTACGCGGCATTGGCTGCCCGAGCATCTGATTGAGCCCGAGAGTAGCGCTGACGGGCGCGAGATACTGATTGAAGCCGAGGGCGAGGATGCGCCGGAGCCGATGACAGGCGGTGCGATTAACATTGGCGAGGCGGTTGCGGAGGCGCTGGCGCTGGCAATCGATCCTTATCCCCGCAAGCCGGGCGTGGCCTACAATACGCTGCCGGATGTTCCGGGCGCCGTTGCGGAAGAACGGCCGAACCCCTTTGCCGTGCTTGAGAAATTCAAGAAAAATGATTGAGTTGACACGATATCCGGCCATTTCCGGCTATTGTCTGGGGTCGGCAACCTTGTATCTTCTGGGCGCGCGCCGGCCGGCGACGGGCACGGGCATTCTGAAGGGGGCCTCCGGGTGACACGTGGATTGACGATAGCACTCGACGGCATGGGGGGAGATCATGGACCCGCCACCGTGATCGGTGGCGTGGAGGTCGCGTCGATCCGCCACCCCGATGTGCGTTTCCTCATTTATGGCGATGAAGCCGAAATCCGCTCCCTGCTGGAGAAGCATCCGCGTGTCGCCTCGGTGAGCGAGATCGTTCATACCGAAGTCGCTGTGTCGATGACGGACAAACCCAGTCAGGCGCTCCGGCGCGGCCGCAAGACGAGCAGCATGTGGCTTGCCATCGACGCGGTGAAGGAGGGCAGGGCGCAGGCCGCTGTCTCCGCCGGCAATACGGGCGCACTTATGGCGATGTCCAAAGTGATCCTCAAGACGATGCCGAATGTCGAGCGGCCGGCGTTGGCGGCGCTCTGGCCGACGGCGCGTGGCGAGAGCGTGGTGCTCGATCTGGGCGCGACGATCGGGCCGGATGCCGCTCAGCTTGTTCAGTTCGCCGTGATGGGGGAGGCCTTTGCGCGTGTGATCTTCAATCTGGAACGGCCGTCGGTCGGTTTGCTCAATATCGGCGAAGAGGAAGTCAAAGGCACTGAACAGGTGAAAGAGGCGGCGCAAATGCTGCGTGCCGCGCGGCTGCCGATGCAGTTCCACGGCTTCGTCGAGGGCGACGATATTGCGAAGGGAACGGTCGACGTGGTGGTGACGGACGGCTATACCGGCAACATTGCGCTGAAGACGGCGGAAGGCACCGTGCGTCTCGTCATGGAATATTTGCGTGCGGCCATAGGCCGTTCGATCATGGCGCGCATCGGCTATGTTTTTGCCCAAGGCGCTTTTCGCGC
>NZ_JBBECC010000119.1:0-24087 GCF_040882025.1 Parvibaculum sp.
ATTCCGGCGGCAGCGGCCTCGAGACCAACATACGCAAGCGACTCGTTCCAGGATGGCATTACGACAATGCGCGCCAGCCGAAACGCGGCGCGCGCCGGCATCGCGCCAAGAAACTCGATGCGGATGCCGGGTGGCAGCGTGCGCGCCAATTCTTCGAAATGAGCCCGGTCGGGGCCTTCGCCGACGATTTTCAATCGTGCCGGACGACCGAGTAGTTTCATCGCTTCGATGAGCGTCGAAACGCCCTTCAGCATGCGCAATTCGCCGATGAACAGAAAGTCGGCGGCAGCGTCTGCGTGACCGATGGGCAAAAACTCCGTATTCGCGAGCCCGTTATGGATGACCGCGGCGGCGGCGCCCGGTTTGCCGACTTTTGCGATGAATTCCGTTCGGCTGAATTCGGATTCGAAAATGAATCCATCAGTCCGGCTCCGCATCAGCCGTTCCGTCGCGAGAAACGCAAAGCCGTGCGGTGTCATGCCGCTGTAGTGAAGCGTACCGCCATGCGGTGTATAAATTCGAATCGCGTCGCGGCTCACGGGCGCCAAACGCGCCAGCAAGCCGCCCTTCGCTCCGTGCCCGTGAACAACATTGGGGTGAAGCCGGGCGATCAGCGCGCCGATTTCGCGCATATTGGAAATGTCGCCGAACCCCGGCAACCGACGCATTGGTACGACATGGAGGCCGAGGCCGCACCTTGCTTCGAGCGCTGCAAGCCGCGCGCCTGAAACGCCATCATCAGGCGGCACGGCGCAGACAACGCCCGCCGCAATACCTGCATCCTGTTGACCGGCCACGAGATCCCGCACGTGACGAAAAAGACCGCCGGTCGGCAGCCTCATTACATGCAGCACTTTTGTCGGCGCAAGTGCGCGGTTCTGCGTCGAGGGATGCATCAAAAATACCGCTCCCTGACAAGAACCGTATCCCCCGGCATGACGATTGCCTTGCTATCGACGTTGAGCTCGACAATGCGGTCGCCAAGATTGCGCGTGATCCGCACACGATCTTCATTGGCGCGGTAGCTATAGCCACCCGCAATGGCAACGGCACTTTGAACCGTCATACCGCTGACATACGGGTACTGCCCGGCGCGCTGCACCTCCCCGAGAATGAAGAATGGTCGAAACTGCATCACCTGAGCGCTGACGTTCGGATTGCGAAGCAAGCGCCGACCGAGTTCGGTCGCGACGACGTCTTCGAACTCGTCCGTTGTCAGACCGCGCGCAACGATCGGCGGCAGCAGCGGCATCGAAACCGTGCCTGTTCCGTCAACCGTAAAATCGCCGCTGAGGTCCGTTTGACCGAACACAGTGACTCGAAGCTGATCCCCTGTGTCGAGCAGGTAAGCGTCGTACTCACTCGTCACCGGTCGCTGGTCGACCACACCATACGACGCGCAAGCCGTAAGGCTCATGGAAAGGGCCACCAAAATACAATAAAACCCGGCCTTCATCCGCGCATCTCTTCCAACCGATTTGTCCTTTCGGACGGTACCGCTGGAAGGGTTAATTTTTCGCAATCATCGGGATGCATACAGCCCGTCATCCTTTCGAAAAGTCGCGGCTGGCGTCGGCTTTGCCCGGCGCCAGCGGCCCGCGTTAAGGCTTCCGTTACCTAAAAGCCGTCTACTGCAAGCTGCATTGGATGGGGGTATTTGCGAGCTTCCGCACACGTGGCGGGCACGTCTTGCACATACCTTGCGGGCGGATTTGATGACCGATACCCACATGACTCAGGCTGTGACCTTCGGCGACAGGCGCCGCGCCGCGCCCGGCGCCGGCGCAAGCGGCGACATTTCGCCGTGGGACATCCTGCGCGGCATCTGGGCACGCAAGGAAATCGTCGCCCTCGTCTTCGCCGGATTCATGGCGCTGGTTCTGTTCTGGCTTGTGACCGCGACATCGACCTACACCGTCGAAACGCGCGTCATGCTGTCGCCCCGCGCCGGCGAAATCTCGACCTTCGATACCGAATTGCAAGGTCCGCTGCCGGACAGCGAGACGTTGCAAAGCGAAATACAGGTCATGACGTCGCGCCGTCTGATCGCACGACTTATCCAGGATCTGAGTTTGGGCGCCAGTCCGGAGTTCAATCCGGCGCTTCGCCAGCCAGGTTTCTTCGACCGCATAGCCATCACCTTCGGCCTGCGTGATCCTGAGCGGATCACCGATATCGAAGAAATCACCGATCAGGTGCTGGGGCGACTGGAAGTCTTCCAGAAGTCCGGCTCGCGTGTCATAGCGATCGTCTTTACGTCCGCGAACCCGCGCATGGCGGCGACTGTCCCCAACAGGCTGGCCGAGCTCTATATTGCGCAGCAAGTCGAGGAGAATACGAGCGTCAACAGCGAGGCAACGCGCTGGCTCGCACAGCAGATCGACGAGTTGCGCATCAAGGTTCAGGAATCCGAAGCGGAGGTCGAGACTTTCCGGACCGCATCGGGCCTTTTTCTGACCAACGGATCGACAGTGCCGCAACAGCAGTTGACGGAACTCAACAGCCAGCTCTCTTCGGCCGAAGCGGATCGCGCAGGCGCACAGGCCAGGCTGTCCAATGCGCGCAATCTCATCGCCTCGGGCAATGCCGTCAACACCGCTGCGGAAGTACTGCAATCACCGCTGATCCAGAACCTGCGCCAGCAGGAAGTTGCGCTGCGCGCCCAAATCGCGCAAATGTCAGAAACGTTGCTTCCGACACATCCCCGCATGATGGAGTCGCTGGCGAACCTCGCCGATCTCGAAATGCAGATCGAAAAGGAAGTCTACAAGGTCATTGAGGCGCTGGAAAACGAGGCGCGCGTCGCCAACGCGCGCGTCGCGGCGCTGCGCGACAACCTCAATCGTGCGCAGCGTCGCACCGCCCAACTCAATCAGGACGATGTAAAGCTCAGAGCGCTGCAGCGCGAAGCCGAAACCAACCGTACGCTTCTCGAGTCATTTCTGCGTCGCTACGAAGAAGCCAAGGCCCGTGCCGAAGCCGACACGCAAGCCGCCAATGCACGCATCGTTTCCCGCGCTCAGCAGCCGGCCGGTCCCACATCGCCTCGAACCGGTTCGACATTGATGCTCGGTGCCGCCGCCGGACTGATCCTCGCCTTCCTTGTCGTGTTCCTGATCGAGGTTTTTGCGCGCGGTTTCCGGATCGGTGAGCAAATCGAGCGCGTGACAGGCATGCCGTTCCTCGGATTGATACCCGAGCTTGACCGCCGCTCAGGTTCGCGGACGCCGGTGACCGACATACTGCGCGATCCCAACGGCCTCTATGCCGAATCGATCCGCGCGCTGCAGGGCAATGTGTTGATGGCGCGTATCGGCAATCGGCGCGCGCGAACCATTCTCGTTACGTCGTCCGTAACGGGCGAAGGAAAAACGTCGACGGCAGCGAGCCTCGCGCGCGTCTTTGCGCTGGGCGGACACCGCACGATCGTCATCGACGCCGATATGCGGGCGCCCTCGCTCCACATCGCACTTGGCGCCGCGCCACTTCCGGGCTTGTCGGAGTTACTGACGGGTCGTGCCGCATTCCAGCACGTCATCCGGCAAGAGCCCGGCAGCCCGGCACATCTGCTACAAGCCGGTGCGACGCTTGCAAATCCGACGGCGGCCCTTGCCTCTCCGCAAATGCAATGGGTGCTCGCGGCACTTCAGCAGACCTACGACTATGTGATCGTCGACTCACCGGCCGCCATGGCTGCCGCGGATGTGCAGGTTCTGACCAAACTTGCGGATGTTACCGTTCTCGTCGTGCGCTGGTCCTCGACGAGCCGCCATGTCGTGGCGCGTGTCCTAAAGATGCTCTCGGCCGCCAGCAACCGGCGCATCGGCCTCCTGCTGACGCGGGTCGATCTCAAGCGCTATCGCCGCTTCACGGACACGGCGATCGAGGAATATCCGGTACGCGCACCGCGCCGCCGTCTCGCCGCCAGATAGGCCTTAGGTCGCTTCAGGCCGCCGCTCCAGTGGCCTTGCGTCCCAGAAAGATAGCCAGAGCCTTGCGCCGATCGCCGAGCAGCTTCTTGGCCGCGTCGTAGACCGGACGCAACGCCTGATAAGCGGCGATTTTGACCCAATCCCAGGTTTCATCGGTACCTGCCGGCGCCTGCGGCCAACCGAATTTGCGCAGCACCGCATTCACGTAGGAGAGCTTCACCAACCGCTGCGTTTCCTCGGTCTGCCAGGTAATCGAAAATGAGATGGACACAGCCTCGCCATTCTTTACCCAATGGGGATCGAAGATCGGCACGAAGATGCCCTCGCCGGGCTCGATATGCTGATGTGTCGCTTTCGCCTCGAATTCATCGCAATAAGGCAAATTGCGATGCTTGCCGGGGAAAAGTTCCGAGTCTTCGGCGCTGACGACCTCCCGGTCGCGGTGATCGAAGAGCGACATGCGCTTGGAGCCGCGAATCTGCAGCAGAAAGTTCTGCTCCGGATCCGAATGAAAGGGCGTCACATTGCCGGGCGACGTGACGAAGATGAAGGCCTGCCGGTCGAGCGCACCGCCCATCAAGCCGTCAGTCTGCTCCGCTGCCTGGTCGAGACAGGCGTCGAGCAGCGCCTTGTATTCGGGATCGGATTCGGCGTTCTTGATGACCATCCACGATTTTGCATGTTCGATACGGCGCACGGTTTCTTCTGGCGTCATGCCGTTCGACGGCGTCAGGTCCGGGTCCTGGTTCGGCTCGACCGGTCCGTTGAATTCGATCCGGTCGGCAGGCAGCGAAGCCGCGAGACGCGCCAAGCGGTCGAGCTGGAACAACGGATGATCGGCCAGATGGTGGCGAACGCGAAACGTTGCCTCCGGCAACGAAGAAGAAACCGAGCCCGGTTCAATCTCAATCAGCTTGGTCATTCTCTATTTCCTTGCGAATTTTGTTATAGAAAACACGCAATCTTGCCCGCGCGTTCTCGGCGAGATGCGTCGCCGCGACACTCCACGAGAGGAAAAGCGGGCCGGCGCGATGCCGCGCCGCGACTGTGACGCTGCGCATCGTGCGGCGCTGCGCCCAGATGTGGTCGATCATCGGGTGACCGGGCATGGCACAGGAATCGACCCACGCGATACGATCATCGCGCAGGAAAGCGCCAATACACCTCAGCATCAGCAACGTGCCCGGCGAATATCTCGCGTATGCCTCGTCGAAAGCGATCTTGAACGTGTAGAGGCCGGCGCCGGCGCGGAAGCTCGCCAGAATCGCCACCGGCTTGCCATCGAGCGTCAGCTCCGTACGAACAAGCTTGTCTTGCGCTGCGGCGCCCGCACAAATCGCTTCGAACCAGGCCCGCTCATGCGGACGTACTTTCATCGCGGTGCCGCGCTTGCCCTTCCAGCCGGCAGCTTCGAGCATCAGGAACCGTTGCACCCACGCCGCCGTGTCGTCACCACCGTCATGCACGACGAACTTCAGATCGCCCTGTTCGGCCAGCCGGTTCCACAACCGCGAAAACTCCTTCCGCTTCTTCTTGCGGATATGTGTTGCCAGATAGGCGTCCTCGTCGAGATCGGACTGCAGGAAGGCGCGTTCATGCCTATCGGTCTCGCGCCACACACGCTCATGCAGGACTTCCTCGAGCGCCGTATCGAATGCGCCCAGCGCCTCGAACAGCGGAAAGCGCACCAGCGCCGCGCCGGACTGATCGGCGAAGGCGAGAAAACACCGGATCGCGCGGCGCTCATGCCCGACGCGCACCAGCGGCGTAACGGTGTAGCTGTGAATATGCTCCCAAAGCGACCAGACCGGCGCCGGTATCCCGAAATGTCCCTGACGGCTCTTGAACGGAAAGACACCGAGCAACTGGCGCTTGCCATCACTGTCCGGCGTACTCCAGACCAGCGCGACGCGAGCGGCCACTCTGCCCTGCAAATACTCCATCGAGGCCGCCAGAGTCGCGCTTTCAAATTGCGGATTGGTGTCGGCTGAAGCGCGCGCCAGTTCGTCGATGCTGCCGAGATAGGGTGTCATCGCGTCGGCGCTCTCCAGCACAACGATGTCGGCGGATGGCGGCCTGTCATAGGCGTAGCCTGCCGCATGGTTCAGCGTTTCGACGGAGAGAGGTGCTGCACGCTCATCACGCGCGCCGCCAAAGCTGGGCAAAAGTGGATACCGGCGAATATCGGTCATATTCCTTCCTTGCGCCGTTTTCAGGCAGTTGCGAACAGACGATGCCGGACGCCGGCAAAAACAAAGGCGGTAATGCCGAGCCGCCGACGGACGATGACGGCAAGCCAGGCAGTGGCAAAAACGATCGAGACGGCAGTCGACGCGGCGGCACCTTCGAGGCCGAAGCGCGGCACCAGCACGAGATTGAGTGCGACGTTCAGCACCGCCGCGCAGCTATAGGCGATGGCGGTCGCGTTCTGGTTGCCGGTCATGTTGAGCAGATACTCGATCGGGCCGGTAGCGGCGCGTGCCAGGAAGCCGAGCATCAACAACCAGAGGACGGAATAGCCTGCGGCAAAGCCTTCACCGAAAAGTCCGAGCGCGAATTCACCGATCGCCAGCAGAAACAACCCCGCGGCGAGCGTCGGCCAGAATATCCACTGGATAACGCCATGCATGAAGGTCTGCAATTCATCGTGCTTGCCGGCCGCGTGAAGCTCTGCGAATTTTGGTACCGCCAGCGCCGACAGTGCGAAGCAGATGAACGCCATCAGATTGGCGATGCGCGTAACCGCGAAATAGACGCCGATCTCGTCGGGATGAACGAAATAGCCGAGCAACACGATGTCGGTGTTGATGAGAACGAGAAACAACCCCTCGACCAGAACCAGCGGCGCCGAGACGGCGACCCAATGCCGGACATGAAAGACGGGCCTGGCTTGTGGTATCGTTCGCGCGACGCGACGCATCAGCAACACGCGCTGACCGACCAGCGTCAGCACAGTGGCGGCAAGCGCCACCAGCATTACCTGCAACCCGGTCGGTGTGCCGGAGAACAGCAGAAGGGCGCCGGCGAACGCGACGATGGCAAGCGGCCGCACGACATAGGACGGGATATAGGCGAGATTGACCCAGCCGAAAGCTCGCGCCGCGCCCTCCTGCCAGTCCATCAATGCAAAGGCCGGCACGCAAAGCAGCGCCACGACCAGTGGCAGAAAGTAATAGCTTTCGATGTGTCCGCGCGCCGCCCAAAGGACCGCGACACCGACAAATGCCGTCGCAAGGCCGAGCGCCAGGACAATATAGAATGAGGCCGTCAGCATGCCGGCCATGCGGCGCCACTTTGCCTTGGCGCGGTATTCCGGGACGAAGCGGAGGATAGACGTGCCGAAACCCATCGGCACGACGATCCCGAGCACGATCACCCAAACCCAGACGTAAGCGAAAATTCCGTACTCATAGGCGCCCATCCAGCGCGCCAGTAAAACCTGGCTGAGCAGCGCAACGGCGGCTCCGGCAATGCGAATCCCCATCACGAACGCGGCTCCGCGCACGACGCCGGCGAGGTGTCCGTCGTCGAGCTTCGCGGCAACAGCCTCGCCGATCCGCCGCAGCGGCCGGGGGAGCGCGTTAACGTCCATGTCGAAAGCCCTCAGGCTCCGGTCGTGCGCAATGAGCCGGCGGTGGCACGTAACCGGGTAAACCACCGCCAAAGTACCGGGCTCTGCTTGATGAAACGTTTAACCACGGAGTAGGCGATTTCGGGTCCGAGACCGATCCAGCCCATCAGGCTGTTGGGCTCCATATGGTCGTAGAGCGGGACCTCGACCTCGCACCATTGCTCCTTGTAGGCTTCATCGCCAATCGTGAAGTCGAACTCGCTATGATCGGTCGCGGTGGCATGAGCCATCAGCTCCATGAGCTGGATCACGCCCGGCCCGTATTTGGCCGTTTCGGCTGTCTCGTCATAGCTGGCCAGAACATAAGAATAGCGGCCACCAAAGCTGACGCCCCAATTCGCCGCCGCAACCGCGCCGCCGACATCGAGGTAACAAATGTGAATCATATCGCCAGCATCGGCACTGGTCGCCAGATCACGGTAGAAGTCGCGATAACCCGGCTTGTCGAAGAGATTGGCGACACCCATGCGGGCAAAGGCCACGGATTTCTGCGCTATCAGTGCGTCGAGCGTCTCAAGGCGCTCCTCGACCGTCGTCGGCATCACCAGAGACACGGGCCCGAGTTCTTCGGTCTTGCGGCGCTTCTGCTTGTCGCGTTTCCTGCTCGCCGACGAGCGCTTCTCGCCATAGTAGCTTTCCCAATCGGATTTCAGCACCGTCTTGTGCGCGAAACACGGGTGAAAGCGGTTTCCATCCAGCGCCATGAAAGGATTGGCCTGCGCACCCACGCGCTCGGGCATCCGGTCGAGCGAAACAATGTGATGGGTCGGCAGCAGCTTGCGCGCCTGAGCCCAAAGCGCCGGAAACCCGGCGGAGCCGACCCGGTGCGAAAACTCCTTCGACAGCAGCGGCGCCTGATAGTCGCCGAGATCGCCGCCAAGCCAGACCAGGCGGGGACACAGCCAGTTCCCCTGGATGGCCAGCGGCAGGATGAACAGCGCGTCGCCCCTGCTGTCCCATCCAACAACAATAGCCGGCCGGACGTCCTGTTTTGTCCCAATATGACGCTGCCAGGCCGAGAGCCAGGCATAGGTCTGGAAGGGCGTGCAGTCGCCGGTGCGTTCCAGTTTCTGCCAAACGGCCTTCAGCGGCTCGAATTCTTCATGGACCGAAAGCAACACATCCAGACCGCTCTTGGGGCTTTCGTTCCAGGGACCGGTCAGAATTTGTGCGGATTCCTGCTGGTCTCCGTCCGGAAGGACCGGAAAGGCACATATATCGGCAGTCGTCTTGGTCAGCGGCGTCATCGGGGGCCTCGCAACGCTGGGTTGTCATTCGTCGTTCGGCGGGCGGCGTCGTTTTTTCTCGATTTCGGACGCTCATTCCCGCTGCCCCCTCCTGCTGCAAGGGCCGTGCTAGTGGAATCGCGTTAACCTTTTCACGCCAAAATGTGGAAGTCGGCTCTCCCGCAGGTTTTAGGAATGACAAGCGCGCAAACGGACACATATCGAAAGCCGACCACCATGGGCCGCATGCTGCTGGCACTCCACGCCGGCGGTGCGGCGCGGCTGGCGCCGACGTCGCTGGCGGGCATCGGCGTCATTTTCATGCTGCATCGCGTACGCGCACCGGACGACAGCGACTTCGCACCCAATCGGCTCCTCGAAATCACACCCGGATTTCTGGAGGAGACAATCGGCCTCGTCCGCGAATTCGGCTATGCCTGCATCAGCCTTGATGAGGCAGTAACGCGCCTGCTGGAAGGCACCCGTTCGGAGCGCTTCGCCGTTTTCACGCTCGACGACGGGTACCGCGACAACCTCACCGACGCCCTGCCCGTTTTCGAACGTCACGATGTTCCGTTTACGGTCTACCTGACGACCGGCCTCCCGGATGGCACGGCGGAAATATGGTGGGTTGCGCTTGAACGCATCATCGCATCGGCCATCGCGATCCGCGTTACGCTACCCACCGGCGAGATCACCATGTTCACGCGCGACGCCGGCGAAAAGATCGCCGCCTGGAACAAAATCTATTGGGCGCTGCGCGCTCTGCCGGAAGACCTGCTGCGTGCCGAAGTGCAGCGCCTCGCCGCCGAACACGGGCTCGATATGCAAGCGCTGACGCGCGAACTGGCAATGAACTGGGATGAAGTAAGAACGCTTGCCGCCCATCCGCTGGCAAGCGTCGAGGCGCATACTGCCGAACATTTCGCGCAGGCAGGACTTACCGATGCGCGCGCTCGGATGGATATCGAACAGGGCCTGGTACGTATGGAGGCCGAACTCGGCTACCGCCCGCGCCATTTTTCCTATCCCTATGGCGACCCGTCGTCGGCGGGCCACGCCGACTTCGCCCGCGCCGAAGCGCTCGGCTTCCGCTCGGCAACGACGACTCGCAAAGGCCTCATCAAACCGGAGCATGCCGGGCGACCTTGCCGCTTGCCGCGTCTTTCTCTCAATGGGGAATATCAGGACCGGCGCATGCTGGAAGTGCTGCTGAGCGGATTGCCCTTTGCGCTGGCCCGGCCGATCCGTTCACTCGGGATCGATTGAGGAAGGCCATTGCCGCTGTCCCGCCGCGCGCCGTTCGGCCCGTTTGCGCTGCCGGTGGCGACCCCACCAGACCTCAAAGCGACGCCGGAACCGGCGAACCGGATGCAAATCGACCGACAGTACGACGACACCAAGCGGCAGCATCCAGAATCCAAAGAACGGGAGGAAACCGAAAATACCGAAAACCACCAGGAGGAGGCCGATCACAATTCGGATGGCCGGCGTCCCCGGAATATTGATTTTACGCTTGCCCAGACGCACAGCGGCCATGACAGATTGCTCTCTCCGAGAGGTTCGTAAGGGTCCCTCCCGGCGACCCGTCCGCCAAGGCAGATAAGCGGAAAAGGTGGCCGGAACAAGACATTTGGCTGGTATGGGCCAAATGTCTTTGCTATATGCACCGCTCATCGGCGGCTCCGTTCGGGGCCATTTCGATGTGATCCCCGGTAGCTCAGTGGTAGAGCAATCGGCTGTTAACCGATTGGTCGCTGGTTCGAATCCGGCCCGGGGAGCCACATTCGAAACCGCGCAGCCGAGGGCTGCGCCAATCGCCGGCCCGCTCGCCCTTTTGGTAACGCCCCAAGGGAAATCCCCTTCACAGCATGAACCAACCGCTGTTTCGGCCCGTAGTCATATACGCCGGGAAGCGTTGGGGCTTTGCGGGTATTGGCCTATAGTGCTTTTGACGGCTGAATAGAGGAGGAGATCTCGCAGCAATGCAGAACTCGCCACTTGTTGCCCAGGGCGGCATGCATGACAGGCCCATGGAGCCAGCAACGCAGCTGGTTCCGGTTGATGTAACGGTCGATAATCTCGCCGTGTTGGACGGTATTCCGCGTCTTGCCCGTCTCGCCTTCCGGCTGCTGTTACGTGTCAGGCGCGGCTCTCTGACCGTTGTCCTGCCGGATGGGCGCTGCCTGCGTTTTCGTGGCGTTGAACCAGGTAGCGATGCCTTGATGGTCATTCGTGATTTCGGTCTCGCCCGGCGCTTCTTCACCAACGGCGACCTCGGAGCCGCCGAAGCCTTTCTCGACGGCATGTGGGACAGCCCAAACGTGACGACGTTTCTGGAGTTCTTTCTCGGCAACGCCGATGCCCTGCAGGAGAAGTTGACCGGTAATCCAGTCTTCCGCTTCGTCGCGCGATTGGGGCACATGCTGCGCCGCAATTCGAAGAGCGGCTCGAAGCGCAACATTGAATATCACTATGACCTCGGCAACAGTTTCTACCGCCGCTGGCTCGACCCCACCATGACCTATTCCTCGGCCCGCTTCGCGCACAAGGAACAGGATCTGTCGGCCGCACAGATCAACAAATACCGCTCCCTGGCTGAAGGCATCGACCTCAAACCCGAGCATCACCTGCTCGAGATCGGCAGCGGCTGGGGCGGCTTTGCCGAATATGCGGCAGGCGAGATCGGCTGCAGAGTGACCGGTATCACGATCAGCAAGGAACAGCTGGCCTTTGCCCGGGAACGAATGGCAAAAAAAGGCCTCGGCGACAAGGTAGACATTCGCTATCAGGATTATCGCGACGTCGATGAGCGATTTGACCGCATTGCCTCGATCGAAATGTTCGAGGCGGTCGGTGAACAATACTGGCCCGCCTATTTCGACAAGATACGCAACTGCCTGAAGCCGGGCGGGAAAGCCGGGTTGCAGATCATCACTATTGCGGACCGCTCCTTCGCCGCCTACCGCCGGCGTGCGGACTTCATCCAGCGCTACATATTCCCGGGCGGTATGTTGCCCTCTCCTTCGGCACTGAAACAACAGGTCCAGCGCGCCGGCCTGACATGGGCTGGAAATCTGGAATTCGGTCTCGACTATGCCGAAACGCTGCGCCAGTGGCGCGAACGCTTCCGGGCCGCATGGCCTGACATCCAGCACCAGGGATTCGATGAACGCTTTCGCCGCATGTGGGAGTATTACCTCTCATATTGCGAAGCGGGCTTTCGCTCCGGCAATATCGATGTAACGCAGGTGACGCTCGCGCGACCTTGAGTCGGTGAGCTAGACTTGTGACTTCCGCCAGCCCGGAGCTTCTCATGGAGAAACGTCTCGTTCCGACGCCGCGCAGCCTTGCCGACGTCGATATCCGATCGCGCGAGATCATCGGCCGCGGCTGGGGCATGCTCGAACGCATGGTTTTCCGGCATCGGCGCTTCGACGGCACATGGTCCGACGAGGTGACCCGCGACATCTACACCATCGGTGAGGTCGCGATGGTCCTGCCCTACGATTCCACACTTGATGCCGTGCTGCTCATCGAACAGTTTCGTGCCTGCGGCCTCGTGTGGGATCGCGCAACCTGGCTTTTCGAAGCGGTGGCGGGAATTGTCGACGCTGGCGAGACGCCACCCGATGTTGTCATCCGCGAGGCGCGCGAGGAAGCCGACTGCGAAATTGGAACGCCGGTCCACATGGCGACAGTCTGGTCCTCACCCGGCGGCTACGGCGAACGGACCCATCTCTATGCGGCTTCCGCCAACCTCTCCGGCACAGGCGGCATTCACGGGCTCGCACATGAGCACGAGGATATTCGCGCCGTCGTCGTGCCGCTTGCCGAGGCCTACGCCGCGACGCAGGACGGTCGCATTGCAGACGCCAAAACAACCCTTATGATTCAATGGCTTATGATGAACAAATCACGCATCGCATGAAGACAAAAGCCACGTGTTTCACCTTGAACGCAGGGGCCCTCGTCCGTATGTTCCAGTTCCCCTGCCACCGACAAAAGCAAAGCCCCCAAGTCTCATGGATATCAAGAACGGATTGGTCGACTCGATCGGCAACACGCCGCTCCTGCGCCTGAAGCGCGCCTCGGAGGAAACGGGCTGCGAAATTCTCGGCAAGGCGGAATTCCTCAATCCAGGCCAGTCGGTGAAGGATCGCGCGGCGCTCTACATCATTCAGGACGCCGTGAAGCGCGGCACGCTGAAGCCGGGCGGTGTCATCGTCGAAGGCACCGCCGGCAACACCGGCATCGGCCTCGCCCTTGTCGGCAACGCACTCGGCTTCCGGAGCGTCATCGTCATCCCAGACACACAGTCGCAGGAAAAGAAGGATATGTTGCGGCTCTGCGGCGCCGAGCTGATTGAAGTGCCCGCGGTCCCTTACAAGGATGCAAACAATTACGTCAAATATTCGGGCCGTCTTGCGGAGGAGCTTGCGGCCAAGGAACCGAATGGCGCCATCTGGGCCAATCAATTCGACAATGTCGCGAACCGCCTCGCCCATATCGAAACCACCGGCCCTGAAATCTGGAAGCAGACCGACGGCAAGATCGACGGCTTCATTTGCGCCGTCGGCACTGGCGGCACGCTGGCCGGCGTCGGCATGGCGCTGAAAGAGCGGAACAGGAATGTAAAAATCGGCATCGCCGATCCGATGGGTGCGGCGCTTTATCATTTCTACAAGTACGGAGAATTGAAAGCCGAGGGCACGTCGATCACGGAGGGTATCGGTCAGGGCCGCATCACGGCCAATCTTGTGGATGCCCCGATCGATGAAGCCTTCCAGATTCCCGACGAGGAGGCTCTGCCCATCGTTTTCAACCTACTGAAGGAAGAAGGACTCTGCCTCGGCGGTTCGAGCGGCATCAACGTGGCGGGCGCCATCCGCCTCGCCCGGGAAATGGGCCCCGGTCATACAATCGTCACCGTCCTCTGCGACTACGGGACGCGCTATCAGAGCAAGATGTTCAACCCGGCCTTCCTGAAGGAAAAGGGCCTGCCGGCGCCGGACTGGCTCTGAGCGTCAACCGCAAGGATTTCGACAATGCCCGCCCCCGTTTCAACGCTCGTGACGACCGACTGGCTCGCCGCGCATCTCGACGCGCCCGACGTTCGGGTGGTCGACGCCTCGTGGTACCTGCCGCAAGCGCAGCGCAACCCGCGCGCCGAATACGAACGCGCGCACATCCCCGACGCGGTCTTCTTCGATATCGACGAAATTTGCGACCAGACGAGCCCTTACCCCCACATGCTGCCGGCACCGGAGAAATTCTCCTCCCGCGTCCGCGCGCTGGGCCTCGGAGACGGCACCCGCATCGTCGTCTATGACGGCGCCGGGCTCTTCAGCGCCGCCCGCGTCTGGTGGATGTTCCGCGTCATGGGCCACGACGATGTCGCGGTACTGGATGGCGGCCTCCGGAAGTGGAGAGATGAAAATCGGCCGGTCGACGACATGAGGCCGTGCTATAGCGCCCGCCATTTCACGGCCCGCCGCAATACGAGCCTCATCCGCGACCTCGCCCACATGATGGCCAATCTCGACACACGGGCCGAACAAGTGCTCGACGCCCGGAGCCCCGGCCGCTTCAACGGGACCGAACCCGAGCCGCGCCCGGGGCTCCGGAGCGGGCATATTCCGGGTAGCCTCAACCTGCCCGCCTCCGAACTCATCGCCGCCGACGGCACACTAAAAAAGCCCGAAGAGCTTCGCGCGCTATTCGACCGCGCTGGCCTTGATCTGTCTGCTCCCGTGGTGACAACCTGCGGCTCCGGCGTCACTGCCTCCATTCTCGCCCTTGGCCTCGCCGTACTCGGCAAGCCGCAAGTCCCCGTCTATGATGGCTCATGGGCCGAGTGGGGCGCCGTAATGGAGATGCCCGTCGAAGCCTGACTGATCACCGGGCTGGAAGCGTATGGGGAAGAAGCACAAGACGATCGTCACGCATCTCGAAATGCTGGCTGAGCCGCGGCTACCTCCCGTCCCGCGCCCGATCGGCAAATACGCATTGATGCGCGCCGAAAAGCCGCCGGTCCATTTCTATCGCTACCTCTACGACGAGGTCGGACGTCACTATGTCTGGGTCAACCGCAAACGGCTTTCGGACGAAGCGCTTGCGGCCATCGTCCAGCATGACGAAGTCGAGATCTACGTCCTCTATTGTGGGGGCATTCCGGCGGGATTTTTCGAGCTCGACTTCCGCACCCCCGAACGCGTCGAACTTTCGTTCCTTGGTGTAATGCCCGAGCATGTCGGAAGAGGCTTTGGAAGATTCCTGCTCGGCGAGGCGATCGCGCTTGCCTGGGCGCGCGGCCCGAAACGCCTGATCGTGCAGACCTGCACGCTGGACCACCCTCGCGCACTCCCCCTCTACCAGCGCTACGGCTTCACGCCTTATGCGCAGGAGGAAGCGGAATTGGAGGAGATAGATTGAAGCACCAGCGATCCTAGTGCGCCAGGATCTGCGCCAGGAACGACCTGGTCCGTTCGTTTTTCGGAGCGCTGAAAAACTCCTCCGGCGGGGCTTGCTCGATGATCTCGCCCTCATCCATGAAGACGACGCGGTTGGCGACCTCGCGCGCAAAACCCATTTCGTGCGTCACGCAGAGCATGGTCATACCCTCGCGCGCCAGCTCGACCATCACGTCGAGCACTTCCTTGATCATTTCCGGATCGAGTGCCGAGGTTGGTTCATCGAAGAGCATGATTTTCGGGTTCATGCAGAGCGCCCGCGCGATCGCCACACGCTGCTGCTGACCGCCCGATAATTGGCCCGGGTACTTGTCGGCCTGCTCGGGAATGCGTACGCGCTCCAGAAACTTCATCGCCATGTCGCGTGCCTCGGCCTCGGGCATCTTGCGCACCCAAAGCGGTGCCAATGTGCAGTTTTCGAGTACCGTCATGTGCGGGAAGAGGTTGAACTGCTGGAAGACCATGCCGACTTCGCGCCGCACCTCGTCGATACGTTTCAGGTCTTCGGTCAGCTCGATACCATCGATGACGATTTTCCCCGCGTCATGCGTTTCAAGATGATTGATACAGCGGATCAGTGTCGACTTGCCCGAGCCCGACGGCCCGGCAATGACGATCCGCTCACCCTCCTTGATCGTCAGGTCGATATTCTTCAACACGTGAAAATCGCCGAACCATTTGTTCACGCCAGACATCTCGATTATCACCTTGTCCGAGACGCGTATCGCTTTTGCGGTATCCGCCGCCATTCTGCCCTCCTAGCGGCCGCGCCCGGCATTCAGCCGACGCTCCATGAAACTTGAATATTGCGACATGCCGAAACAGAAAATCCAGAAAACGAACCCCGCGAAGAGATAGCCGGTCAGCGCACCCTGCGGCACGGTCCAGTTCGGGTCGGAGAGCTGCGCCCTGACCTGCCCAAGAAGATCGAAGATGCCGACGATCAGCACCAGCGTCGTGTCCTTGAAGAGGCCGATGAACGTGTTGACTATACCCGGAATGACATGGCGCAAGGCCTGTGGCAGCACGACAAGCCCCATCGTCTGCCAGTAGCTGAGACCAGCGGCGCGGGCTGCCTCATACTGCCCCGCCGGTATGGCCTGCAAACCGCCGCGCACCACCTCGGCCATATAGGCCGACGAGAAAAGCGCAACGCCAACCAGTACGCGCAACAGATTGTCGGGGCTCAAACCCTCGGGCAAGAACAGCGGCAACATGACACTCGCCATGAACAGCACCGTCACCAGCGGTACCCCGCGCCAGAACTCGATGAAAATGATCGACAACATCCGGATCGCCGGCATCGACGAGCGTCGCCCGAGCGCCAGCACAATGCCGAGCGGCAGCGAAACGACGATGCCGGTGACGGCGACGACCAGCGTGACCAGCAGTCCGCCCCATTCGCTGGTTGGCACCGGCCGCAGTCCCGGCCGGTCGCCCGCGAGCAGAACCAACGCGATCAGCGGATAGACGATGAGCAGAAAGATCACGTTGAAACGCTTGGCGGGGACGGAAGGAATGAGCATCGGCACCAGCGCGATGAAGCCCAGCGCGAACACGATATTGACCCGCCAGATCTCCGATTCCGGATAGCGGCCATAAATGAACTGGCCAAAATTCGCCCACACCAGCGGCCAGCAGGCGCCCTTGCCCTCACCCAGACAGGCTTCGCGTGTCTCACCGGTCCACACGGCGTCGAAAATCGCGAAGTTGAGCAGTGGCGGCACGGTGAGCCACAACAGATAGGCGGCAACCAGCGTCAGCACGGTGTTGCCGATGCTCGAAAAGAGATTGCGCCGGAGCCAGCCGAGAACACTTCCGGATTTTTGAGGCGGGCCCATCATGTCGATCGCGCTCATGGCCTATCTCTCTCTGAGCGCGATACGCGCATTGTACCAGTTCATCGCCAGTGACGTCGCGAGACTGAGGGTCAGATAAACCGCCATGGTGATGGCGATAACCTCGATGGCCTGCCCCGTCTGATTGAGTACCGTGCCGGCAAAAACAGCGACGAGGTCGGGATAGGCGATTGCGACGGCCAGAGAAGAATTTTTCGTCAGATTGAGAATCTGGCTTGTCAGCGGCGGCACGATGAGACGTAGTGCTTGGGGCACCACGACGAGTCGCAGCGTTGTGTTGTCCCTGAGACCTAGCGCCGCTGCCGCCTCGCCCTGCCCTCGGTCGACGGACTGGATGCCCGCGCGGACGATTTCACCGATGAAAGCTGCTGTGTAGAGAGTGAGCCCCAGCACCAGCGCCACGAACTCCGGTAGCAGACGCACACCGCCGCTGAAATCGAAAGCGCCGCGCGTCGCGGACTCCAGATGGAAGGGCGCTCCGCCGATGGCACACGCGAGAAGCGGCAAGACAATGATCAGCGCCGCTGCAACACGCAAGGCCGGAAACAATTGGCCGGTCGCGCGCTGCCTCGCCCGCGCCCATCGGACCAGCACATAACCGGCCACGACCGCCGCAGTGAGCACACCAAAGAACAGGCCGGCGCCCGCATCGAAAACCGGATCGGGGACGATCAATCCGCGATTGCTGAGAAAGACGCCAGGCAGCGCCTCGATGCTGTCCGCCGGGCCGGGCAACGGCCGCAGCACCGCGAAATACCAGAAGAAGAGTTGCAGCAGCAGGGGAATATTCCGCATCACCTCCACATAAACCGCGGCAATCTTCGCAACCAACCAGTTGCGCGATAGCCGCGCGACGCCAACGACAAAGCCGAGCATCGTCGCGAGCACGATGCCAATGACCGCGACCGAGAGCGTGTTGAGCAGACCGACCAGAAAGGCCCGGCCATAGCTCGATTGCTCGGTGTAGGGAATCAGGGTCTGGATGATGCCGAAGCCGGCCGTTGTGTCGAGGAAACCGAAGCCGGTGGAAATATTGAGGCGTTCGAGATTTTCCTGCGCCGTTGCCGTAAAAAACCAGACGACGGCGATGACGACCGCCAATACGCCCGCTTGATAGGCGATCGCGCGGACACGCGGATTGTACCAGCTGATCCCCATACCGGATTCGCGTTTAACGGGTTTCTGCATGCCCTTCCCCCGCCCCTTTACATATGATCCGTCAGCGGATCGGCGGCGCATACATCACGCCCCCGTCATTCCAGAGCGCGTTCAGCCCGCGCTCAATGCCGAGCGGCGTATCGACACCCACATTGCGCTCGAAAATCTCTCCGTAGTTGCCGACGGCACGCACGATATCGATCACCCAATCGGGCCCGAGCCCGACCGATGCGCCGTACGAGCCTTCCGCACCCAGAAGACGGCGAACCAGCGGATTGTCGCTCTCACGCATCTCTTCAATGTTCTCGGACGTGACGCCAAGTTCCTCCGCATTCAGCAGCGCCGAGAGCGTCCAGCGCGCGATGTCCGCCCATTGTGGATCTCCCTGCCGCACCACGGGGCCGAGCGGCTCCTTGGAAATGATCTCGGGCAAGACGATATTATCCTCCGGTCGTTGCATCTTCAGCCGCTCGGCGTAGAGTCCGGAGGCGTCTGTCGTGTAGCCGTCGCATCGCCCCTGATCGTAGGCGCTGATCGCCTCGTCGTTCTTTTCGAACGAGAGCACCCGGTAGTCGAGCCCGCGGCCGCGAAAGTAGTCGGCAAGATTGAGTTCCGTCGTCGTGCCGGTCTGTGTGCAGATCGTCGCTCCCGCAAGCTGCTCTGCCTTTGTGATGCCGGAACTCTTCCGCACCATGAATGCCTGCCCGTCGTAATAGGTGACGCCGGCGAAATCGAAGCCGAGCTGTGTGTCGCGCGACATCGTCCATGTGGTGTTGCGCGACAGAATGTCGACCTCACCAGATTGCAGGGCCGTAAAACGGTCCTTGGCCGAAAGCGGCCGGAAGCGAACTTTCTCGCCGTTACCGAAAATGGCCGCAGCGATCGCCCGGCAATAATCGACATCGATACCGGACCACCGGCCACGCTCATCGGGGCTGGAAAAGCCGGCAAGCCCCTGGCTGACGCCACATTGCAGGAAGCCGCGCCGCTTGACGCGCCGCAACGTCTCGCCTGCTCCCGCCCGCTCGGCACCCGGCTCGGCATCCGCGGAAGCCGCCGGTGCCGTTCCTCGCCCGGCAAGCACAGCCGCCGCATCGTAGGGCAGCATAAAATAGAGCCCACCGACACCGATCAGGATGCCCAGGACAAGGGCGACCACGGGATTCCTCATTCAGCGTCCTTTGTCAGTGTATTCAATGAAAATGCTATGCTGGATTCGTCGAGACTAACCGCCGGGGGCCCGCACGCAAACCCTCTAGTTCATCTTGCCAGGTTCCCTTTTGCCAAAAGGCATTTTGGCCCTTGAATGACGCGAATGGCCGCGGGCATGATCGACCGACGCCAATTGACGGACGAGACTGGATGAAGATGAAGCAGGACACGCTGATCGTCACCGCAGGCCGAGACCCCGAGGCCAATTTCGGCATCGTCAATCCACCGGTTTATCACGCCTCGACCATTCTTTATCCGACCCTTGACGCGGTCCGGACACGCAATCAACCATTCACCTATGGCCGGCGCGGCACGCCGACATCCGCCGCCCTGCAGGAGGCGATTGCCGAACTCGAGGGCGGCCATCGCACGCTGCTGACCCCTTCGGGGCTCTCTGCCGTCACCGCCGCGCTCCTTGCGCATCTCCGGACCGGCGATCACCTGCTGATGACGGATAGCGTCTATGAGCCCTCGCGCCAGTTTTGCGAGCGCGTTCTCAAGCGATACGGTGTCGATGTCGAGTATTACGATCCGTGTGTGGGCAGCGGCATCGCAGCACGCATCAAATCAAACACCGCGGTCGTCTTCGCGGAAAGCCCCGGTTCGGTGACCTTCGAGATACAAGACGTTCCGGCTATCGCCGAGGCCACACACAAGGCCGGCGCAATCATGATGCTCGACAACACCTGGGCCTCGCCGCTCTATTTCAAACCGTTCGATCATGGCGTCGACGTTTCGATCCAGGCTGTCACCAAATACCTCTGCGGTCATTCCGACGTCATGATGGGCGCGATCACGACGACGGAAGCAGCATGGCGCGATACGCTTGTCAGCCACGGCGCCATCGGGTTCTGCGCCGGCCCGGACGACGCTTATCTCGTATTGCGCGGCATTCGCACATTATCGGTCCGCCTCGCACGCCACATGGAGACGGGTCTTGTGCTCGCCCGCTGGCTCGAAAAAAAACCGGAGGTCGCGCGCGTCATTCATCCAGCACTGCCAAGCCATCCCGGACACGCACTCTGGAAACGCGACTTCACCGGCGCGAGCGGGCTTTTCAGCATTGAACTCAAACCTGCATCCGAGACCGCGCTCGCTGCCATGCTCGACGGGCTCGAGCTTTTCGGTATGGGCTATTCATGGGGTGGCTTCGAGAGCCTGATCATTCCGCAAGACCCGGCAAAAATCCGCACAGCCACGAAATGGGAAACGCAGGGACCGATGTTGCGGCTTCACGCCGGTCTCGAAGACCCGGACGATTTGATCGCCGATCTCGAAGCGGGCTTCGTGCGGCTCGGCGCCTGCACCGAATAATGGAAGACGCAACGTGACAAGCATTGCAATCAAAAGCGAAATTACAGGAAAGGTCTGGAAGATCGAGACCAAACCCGGTGACCGACTGGCGGAGGACGACGCGATTCTGATTCTCGAATCGATGAAAATGGAAATCCCGGTCTGCGCGCCGTCCAATTGTAGACTGCTTGAGATACTAGTCGCGGAGGAAGAGGCGGTTTCGGAAGGCCAGCCCGTCGCAGTCGTCGAACAAGAATAGCGCTCACGTTTCGCCGAAAACATGTTTCAGATGCGCATTGAGGAATTTACCCGCCGGATCGAGTTGCCGCCTCACCGCCTGGAAGGCGTCCCATTTGGGATATAGCGCCTCGAAATCCTTTGCACCACGCGTGTGCAGCTTGCCCCAATGCGGCCTTCCGTCGTAGCTGCGAAAAATATCCTCCACTCCAGCAAACAACTCCTTGTAGGGCTGACGATGATATTGGTGGACCGAAATCGTTGCGCTATCCCGCCGGTAAAATGGCGAGAGCCATGCGTCGTCTGCGGCGACATAGCGGAACTCCAGCGGAAAGAGAAAGTTGGTTCCGCATTTGCGCATATGCTCGCCAACCTCGCGAATGCAATCGGGGCCCCGCTCCGCCGGCACGGCGTATTCCATCTCGTTGAAGCGTACATTGCGGTCGCTCGGAAACGCATCATGCGACCAGCGCAATTTTGCGGGCTGCCCTTCGGCCCCGTCGCTCGGTCCGCTCGAATAGCGAGATCCGCTGGACGAAGTCAGAAACTTCTGCAGGGGACCGCGCAGAAACGGCAACGTCCTGGAAGTCTCGCAAGCCAATTGCATGATCTTGTCGCCGCGCGACATTTCGCCATCTGGTTTGCGGCGACGCACGCGCGGCTCTTTGTCGGTTTCGCGCAAAAATTTGATGAGCGCCTGGTCGGCGAAGGGAAACCAGAAAAACTCGAAATGTCGCGCCTCGTCGCGCAACGTCTCGGCCTTGTCGAGCGCCTCGGCGATCGGCATGCGCCCGCCGGTTTCCTCCAGTGCGTACATCTTCGCGCACTGCATGGTGATTTCGGTCATAACCCCAAGACTGCCGAAACTCACACGCCCAGCGTCGAAAACATCGGAGTTTTCTGTACGACTGCAGGAAATCACTTCGCCACCCGCCGTCGCAAGTCGAAAAGCCTTGACGCTGGCGGAGAGCGATCCGAGCCCGCCGCCCGTCCCGTGCGTTCCCGTTCCGACGGCGCCGGCCAACGTCTGCCTGTCTATATCGCCTTGATTGAGCAATGCCAGACCGCGCTCAAAAAGTTCCGGCCCGAGATCGCGAATGGTCGTGCCAGCCTTGATGCGCGCCGTCATCGCCACCGGATCATGGTCAACGACACCAGAAAGACCGAAGAGCGTCAAAATCGTTCCATCGCTCTCGACAAGCGGCGTGAACGAATGCCCCCGTCCAGCGGTACGAATTGGCGACGGTGCGTCACGAATGATCGAGGCAACCTCTCCCTCGGTCGCCGGCGCAGCAACGTGCCGCGGCCATGCTTTCACCCAACCCGACCAGTTCGACCAGACATCCGTCATCGCGCACCTCCCTTTTCAGCCGCGCGAATGATAGCGCCTCGCCCCCCTCGCCAAAAGAAATAAGCCCCGGAGATCGGCTCCGGGGCTTCGGTTTCGTCGAATGTCCGGCCTTGTCAATTGACATCCGTTTCCGTCGACGCAGCAGCGACCTCCGCAACGCTCTCTTCGCGGGTCAACGGCTTGAAGTTACGGGCCAGCACCGAAGCTTCCTTGATCTCGGCCGACGTCATGGACTCCGACAACCGCTCGATCGCCTCGGTCGCAAAGCGCGGAAATCCGCCCTCGATCGCCAACTGGTAATACATATACGCCTTGACCTTGTCCGCTTCGACGCCGACACCATCCTCATACATAGTGGCAATGTTGTATTGCGAACTTTCGAGGCCTTGCCTCGCCGCCGCTTCGAACCACCGGGCGGCCTCTTTCATGTCCTGCGGTACACCCCATCCCTTGTCGTACATGGAGCCCAGATCCATCTGCGCCCGCTTGTCGCCACCCTGTGCGCCGATGAAGTAGTATTTGAGCGCCGTTTCCACGTCACGCTCGACCACCTTGGCATCGAAATGTTCCTCGCCAAGTCGGAACGCCGCACCGGGATCCTTATTGATCTCGACAGCTCTTTTCCACTCGGCCAGCGCCTCCGGATAGAAGCCACGCGTATAGAGATCCTGTCCGGACGCCTCGTTCGGTTGGCCCTCGATCGACGGATCGGGCTTGGTCGGATCGGCCATCGTATCCGCGGCATGCGATCCCGCCGCAAATACCAAAGCCGCGAACAGAACGAGAAAGGAAGCGACAACGAATGCAAGCCGCGATCCGCCGTTCGTCGTCGCGGATACACTAACGGTTTGTCGGTGCATTTTTCTCTCCCTTTTTTGGGCGCTCTTAGAGACCCTTATGCTCCGTCACTCTTATTTTCCGGAACCATGATCCGGAGCGCGCTCAACCCACGCAAGTTAAAGGTTGGTCACAAATCCCGCTCCGGCAAGCTCTACCACCCGTCAGGATTTATGAGTTGTCCCAAAACCTTCAAGAAAGCAGGTCAGATTGGCAGCCAGATCATCGCAGAGATAACCACCTTCCTGTACAAGAACGGTCGGCAATCCGAGGCGCCCGATCATCTCGCCAATCCGGCCAAAACCGCCGGTCGTAATCGCAAATCCACCCTGCGGATCCTCTTTGTAGGCATCGAGTCCCAGAGCCACCACCAACGCTCCAGGGGCAAATGCTTCGATACGGCGCATCGCCGCAGCCAACGCCGGCTCATAGCTCTCATCGTCGGTGCCGCGCGGTAGTGGCAGATTGTAGTTGTAGCCGAGGCCCATATCCTCCCCACGCTCGTCAGCATGCCCCCAGAAGAACGGATAGAAGCGGACCGGATCGGCATGGATCGACACCGTCATGACATCCGCCCGCCTGTAGAACATGCCCTGTGTGCCATTGCCGTGATGAACATCGACATCGAGGATCGCCACGCGATCGTGCCGTCCCCGAAGCACCTGCGCCGCAACACCCGAATTATTGACGTAGCAAAAGCCGCCGGCCATGTCGGCAAAGGCGTGATGTCCCGGCGGACGGCTCAGCGCATAGACCCAGGAAGCACCCTCGCGAACCATCAGTGCCGCCTCGGCCGCCGTATCCGCGCTTCGCTTGATTGCCTCCCAACTACCTGCGGCGATCGGGCAGGCCCCATCCGCCATGTGGTAGCCGGCTTG
>NZ_JBBECC010000120.1:0-3705 GCF_040882025.1 Parvibaculum sp.
TGCAGCCGGGCTTCGTCGTCCAGCGCGAACAGGCCGCCATCCTGCCCCTCAAGGCCAAGCACCGCCGCGAGATCGAGTTCGAAAAACTGTTCGGAGACGGAACGTGCGCCCGAATAGTAAAGACGCCAGATCGCGCCGTTGGTCAGGATGCCCCAGCGCAGCTTGCCGGTTGTCAGGTCTTCGACGCGGCGGAGATAGCGCAACATCTGCGTTGAAGGCGCGAGGCTGTCGTCGCCCCGCGAACCCGAGCGCCGGTCGAGCGGTCTGCCCCATCTTTTCGATTCGACGATGGCAAGGCCGAATTCGTAGCGTTTCCATTCCTGCGGGTGCGCGTTGGCGTCGGCCTTGCTGGCCTCGCTCTCGAACAGGATGCCGTCGGGCACGTCGTCCCGGCCCTTGACCGCGAGATTCTGCTGCCGCAGCGAGGCATCCCAGCCGAGACGCGCCAGCACCGGCCAGATCAGGTCGTCCTCGGTCTGGCTTTCATTCGGCTTCTTGTCGGCGGGAAAGCGCGAAACGATGCCCAGGAGGGCATCGCGCAGGTCTTCGATCTCGGCATCCGCCACGGCGGCCCATTCCGGCAGGCGGCGAACTCCGTCCTCGATGAAATCGAGCGAAAACAGACTGCCCCGAAAAACGAACCCGCTATCAGCCACGCATCTTCCTTCAGAATCATTAGATTGTCTGGCGCAAGGCTATCGGGTTGGGCAATCCATTGCATCCCGCTCGACCGTGCCCCGAACCGATTTATGACAGTTCCGTGACAGCCGCGACTTATCCCGCAAAAACACCACTTGTCCCCGCCCTGCAACGCACGGCAACAAAAAGTGATCCGGGCGGTCGCGTCGTCCGTTCCGGCAAATTTCCGTCAAGGGGGGAAATCGCGCCGATGGCAAATCGATGCCGCAACGCGTGTTCCGAAGGCCTCGCGGGAGGCGTCCCGTCCCTCTCTTATCCCCGCCGGATGTGAAATGAGGCAAACTGCGATGCGCCGCTGTGAAAACGGCCCGGCCGGAAGAAATCCCTGGACGGAAAATCGATCCGTCTACGGATGACATGCCCTGCCGTCATGTCGCGCCATCCCCGCCGCCGGAGCCCCGCCGGACCCCCGGATCGGGAATCCGTCCCGGCGATTTTCGATTTCAAGTGGGGAAATCTTTCGGGGCGCAAAAAGGCCGTTTATGCCGCCACTTGTCCCCGGCCCTGGTGAAATGCAGCGAACAACAATCTACCGCCGTGAAAAGGGTCCAAAATCGTCCCCGAAGCCCGTTTGTGACAGTTTTATGACAGTTCCGTGACAGAGGGGGGGTATGCGCTGCCGCCGCTGCTGTCGTTTCGGCCGGAAAAGCTTGCCGGATCAACGACTTGAGGGCGTTTTCGGCGGCCAGGGCAGCGCCCTGTCGCGGCTGCCGCCGCCGCTGCCGCTATTTTGCGGCCATATAGTCCGCATACGGATTGATTGGGCAGGCCTTGCCGGAAGCCGCCAACCCCTCTAGTTTCGGCCCGAATTCACCAGCGGGAGCAAGCCAGATGAGCGGCGGAACGGTTCCGGAATTTTCCAACGAGGTCGGCGCGCGCATGATTTCGATCGGCGTGCACGAGTTCACCTGCATCGGCGCCAACCCGCCTTTCGACCACCCCCATATCTGGCTCGATATGGGCGCCGACAGCGAGATCGTCTGCCCCTATTGCTCGACGCTCTACCGCTTCGACGCCGGCCTCAAGCCCGACGAAAGCCGTCCCGCCGAAGCGCGCTACCACGCCAGGCCGCTCGCCTGACGGCGCCGGCGGCGTCGCGCCCGGCATGAGCCTCACCCTGACTTTCGGCGGCATGGCGGCGCTTTTCGGCGCCATGGCGCTGCTGGCCGCCGTCCCATCCGTCAGTGTACTGATCGTTTCCGCGCGCGCCGCCGCGGGCAGCCTTGCCCATGGCGCACTCGCCGCCGCCGGCATCGTCGCGGCCGATATCCTCTTCATTTTATTGGCTCTTTTCGGTCTGGCGCTGGCGGCCGACGCGCTGGGCGGGGCCTTCCACTGGCTCAAATATGCGGCCGCCCTCTGGCTCGTCTGGCTGGCCATCGGCCTCATCCGCGCCAACGCCGCCGCGCCGGCCGGGCCCGCGCCCGCCGCCCCGACGCCGCTTTCGAGCTTCATGGCGGGCTTCCTGCTGACGCTGGGCGACCAGAAGGCGATCCTCTTCTATCTCGGCTTCTTCCCGGCCTTTCTCGACCTCGCCGCGATGACCGCGGCCGACGCCGCCCTCATCGTCCTGATCGCCATCGTCGCGGTCGGCGGCGTCAAGCTCGCCTGGGCCTTCGCCGCCGCGCGGGCGGGCGGCATTGCCGGCGCGAAGGCCGGCCGCGGCCTCAACCTCGCCGCCGCCACAGCCCTCATCGCCGTCGCCTTGTGGCTGGTCGTCGCCGGCAATGCTAGCGTCTAGCGCTATCCCTGCGACAGGACAAAAATCCCGCCCGCCCCTTTCACGGAGAGCAACGACGTGCACAGCGAAAAGGTCACCTTCGCCGGCGCCCTCGGGGCAGAGCTTGCCGCGCGGCTCGACAAGCCCGAGGGCCCGGTCAGGGCCGCCGCGATCCTCGCCCATTGCTTCACCTGCTCGAAGGACATCGCCGCCGCGCGCCGCATTTCCGGCCGGCTTGCGGCGCTTGGCATCGCGGTCCTGCGCTTCGACTTCACAGGGCTCGGCCATTCGGCGGGCGAGTTCGCCAGCACGAATTTTTCCTCGAACGTGGCGGACCTGCTTGCCGCCGCCGCCTGGATGGAAGCGCGGGGCATGCCCCCGCAGCTTCTGATCGGCCATTCGCTGGGCGGCGCGGCGGCGCTGAAAGCCGCGCCGCAAATCGCTTCCCTGCGCGCCGTCGTGACCATCGCGGCCCCCATGGACCCTTCGCATGTGACGCATAATTTCGGCGGCAAGCTCGACGAGATCCGCGCCAACGGTTCGGCGGAGGTGAGCCTCGGCGGACGGCCGTTCGAGATTCGCCGGCAGTTTCTCGACGACATCTCCGAAGCATCGCTGGCCGATGCCCTGCCGCGTCTGGGGGCCGCACTTCTGGTGCTGCACGCGCCCCGCGACGAGGTCGTCGGCATCGACAATGCGGCGGCGATCTTCACAGCCGCGCGCCATCCCAAGAGTTTCGTCTCGCTCGACGACGCCGACCATCTGGTCAGCCGCGAAGCCGACGCCGAATATGTGGCCGAGCTGATTTCGTCATGGTCCGCGCGTTACCTCGACCTGGCCCCCGAGCCGGTGCGGCCCGAGACGCCCGAAGGCGTGGTGCGCGTCGCCGAGGCGGAGGCGTCCGGCTTTCGCCAGGACATCAGCATCGGCGGCCGGCATCAGCTTGTGGCGGACGAGCCGGTGTCGATGGGCGGAACCGATCTGGGCCCGAGCCCCTATCAGCTTCTCTCGGCGGCGCTGGGCGCCTGCACGACGATGACGATCCGCCTCTATGCCCGCCGCAAGGCGATTGCGCTGGCCCATGTCGTCTGCGACGTGACCCACAACAAATCCCACAGGGAAGATTGCGAAGACTGCGAGAAGCGCGGACCCAAGATCGACGTCTTCCACCGCCGGATCAGGCTGGAGGGCGACATGACGGAAGAACAGCGCGCCGCGCTTCTCGCCATCGCCGACAAATGCCCCGTCCACCGCACGCTGCACGAACAGGCGGTCATCGAAACGGA
>NZ_JBBECC010000121.1:0-11195 GCF_040882025.1 Parvibaculum sp.
ACCGGCACGGGGACGAGCTTTGCGCCCGCGCCCATCAAGGCGCCGCGCGCGCCGAGATAACCCGGATCCTCGATCCAGACAGGGTCGCCCGGGTCGAGCAGCATCCGCGCGGTCATGTCGAGGGCGCCCTGCGCGCCCACCGTCACGATCACCTGATCGGCCGTGCAGACGACGCCGCGCGCCGCGCCCGCATAAGCGGCGATGGCCGCGCGCAGCGCCGGAAGGCCGATGCCGACCTCGTAACCGAGATTGCCACGCCGCGGATCGCGGGCATGGCGGGCGAGAAGGCGGCTCCAGAGGAGGTTCGGGAAGCGGTCGATGGCCGGCAGGCCGTGGAGGAAGGGACGGCCCTCGCCGCGCTTGTAGGTCGGCGCCGCGCGGCGCGTGGCCGAGAGTGCGCGGCCGCGCTCGGAGAGGCCGCGCGTGTTGCGGGCGGGCCGGATGGACACAGGTTTGCGTGCCTGCCGGTCGAGCTGCAACAGGCTGTCCGGCAGGACGGCGGCGATGCGGGTGCCGGCGCCGACCTGTCCCTCCAGATAACCTTCGGCCGTCAACTGGTCATAGGCGGTCAACACCGTGTTCCGCCCGACGCCCAGATCGCCGGCCAGTGTGCGGGAGGAGGGCAGCCGTGCGCCCGGATGCAGCCTTCCGTCGAGAATGGCCTCGCGCAGCGCATCGTAGAGCTGGCGATAGAGCGGCGCTTCGGCGTCGTTATCGAGCGCCAGCGTACCGAGGGGCAGGGGGCTTGCGGGCATAGCGGCGATCCTTCCTGATAAAGTGGACCTATTATATTTTATCTATTGGACCTTTTGACAGGGCCAATTTAGGTAAATGGTGCGGGCCGGAATCGAGAGGAGAACGCGATGCTCGACATGAAATCCGCCTGCGAGAAATGCGAAGCGCCGACGCCGAAAGACGGTGCGGCGGAGATTTGCAGTTTCGAATGCACCTTCTGCCCGCCTTGTGCGGAGACGATGGGACATATCTGCCCCAATTGCGGCGGCGAGCTTCTGGCGCGGCCGAAGCGGACGCTGGATGTCTGAAAGGACGAAGACGATGAGCGATTACGAAACGTCGGCGGCGTACCGGGTGCGACAGGTGCCGAAGCGGGCGGCCTATGACCGCGAAACGGTACACGGGATTCTCGATGCCGGTTATGTCGCGCATGTCGCTTTCATGGGCGAGGCGGGACCTGTCGCGCTGCCGATGGTCTATGTCCGCGACGGCGACAACGTTCTTGTGCACGGCTCGCGCAAGAGCCGGCTGATGCGGATGATCGGCGGCGGCGCACCAATCTGCCTGACGGTGACGTTGATCGACGGCCTGGTGCTGGCGCGCTCGGCCTTTCATCACTCGATGAACTATCGCTCGGTGATGGCGCATGGCGTCGCGGAAACCGTCGCCGAGGCCGAAAAGCCGCGTGCGCTCGAGCTCTTCACGGCCCGTGTCCGGCAAGGTCGCCCGCCCGAGACGCGACCCGCCAATGCACAGGAGTTGAAGGCGACGCAGGTGTTGCGGCTGCCGCTCGTCGAGGTCGCCGCCAAGGTGCGTACCGGCGGGCCGCTCGACGATCCGGACGACATGGACCTGCCGGTCTGGGCCGGGGTCGTGCCGATGCAGATGGTCTTCGGCGAGCCGGTGCGCGACATCGCGGCGGTGCCGGCCGTCTAGAAGGGATCGACAAATGTTTGTGCCGCCCCGCTTTGCGCAGACGGATCGCGCCGAATGCCTGGCGCTGATCGAACGCGCGCCTTTTGGCCTGCTGGTCACAGGCGGCGAGGACGCGCCCTTTGCCACGCATCTGCCGTTCCTGCTGGAGCGGCGTGGCGATGAGGCCGTGCTGATCGGTCATGTCGCGCGCGCCAATCCGCATTGGCGGAATTTCGATGAGTGCCGGCAGGCGCTTGCCGTGTTTCAGGGCCCGCATGGCTATATCTCACCGGCCTGGTATGCGACGCCGGATCGCGTGCCGACATGGAACTACATTGCCGTGCATGCCTATGGCGCGCCGTGCCTTGTCGACGCCCCCGATGCTGCCCGATCTGTCATTGCCGCGCTGACCGCGCGTTTCGAGAGCGGGCGCGAAGCGCCGTGGTCGATGGCGGGTTTGTCCGAACGCGAACTCGAGAAGCTGATGTCGGCGCTGGTTGTTTTCGAGATGCCGGTGACGCGGCTCGAAGGCAAGTGGAAGCTCGGTCAGCACATGGCCGAGGCCGATCGTCTGGGCGCCGTGGCCGGCCTCGCCCGTGAGGGCGGCGATCCGGCACTTGCGGCGGCCATGAAACCCTGAACAGGAGAAGCCAATGTTCCAGATCGTCATCGGCGTCATTTTCGTGCTCGTCGGATTGCTGAACGCCTATCCGGCGGTCGGCATGCTGGGCGCGAAACAGCTCCGCGGGCTCTACGGTCTTGAATTCGCCGACGCCAATCTGCTGACCCTGATGCAGCACCGCGCGGTTATGCTGGGGCTGATCGGGCTCTTTCTGATCGTGGCTGCGTTCCGCCGCGAGCTGCAGCCGGCGGCTTTCATTCTCGGCTTTGCCAGCATGCTCTCCTTCGTGGTCTTCGCCCGGCTTCAGGGCGATCCGAGCTGCTGGATTTCCAAGGTTTCGACGGCCGATGTCGCGGGTTCGGCGCTGCTCGCCGTCGCGCTCGTGCTTTATTGGCTCCGCGCCTAGCAAGGCGGTTGCGCGGCCGGGCGGGCAGGCTTAGGTTGCGCCCGTTTTCCTGTCCGCCCTCAATGGAGATGTATCATGGGCTTTATTTCGGACGCGCTTAACCGCATTCAGCCGTCGGCAACCATTGCCGCGACGCAGAAAGCGCGCGACCTGAAAGCCCTGGGCCGCGATGTGATTTCGCTCGCCGCCGGCGAGCCGGATTTCGACACGCCGGACAACATCAAGGAAGCCGCCATCAAGGCGATCCGCGAGGGCAAAACCAAGTACACGGCGGTGGAAGGCATTCCCGAGCTGAAGGCGGCGATCTGCGCCAAGTTCAAGCGCGAGAACGGGCTCGACTATCAGCCGAACCAGGCTTTCGTCGCGCCGGGCGGCAAGCCGATCATCTTCAACGCGATGATCGCGACGCTGAACCCCGGCGACGAAGTCATCATTCCGGCGCCCTACTGGGTGTCCTATCCCGACATCGTGCTGCTCGCGGGCGGCACGCCGGTTGCCGTCGAGACGACGCTCAAGGACGGCTTCAAGTTGCAGCCGGATGTGCTGGAAAAGGCGATCACGAAGAAGACCAAATGGCTGATCTTCAACTCGCCGTCCAACCCCTCGGGCGCGGCCTATACGCATGACGAGCTGAAGAAGCTGACCGATGTGCTGATGAAGCATCCCCATGTCTGGGTGCTGACCGACGATATGTACGAGCATCTCATCTATGATGGCTTCAAGTTCGCGACGCCGGCGCAGGTGGAGCCCGGGCTTTACGAGCGCACGCTGACGATGAACGGCGTGTCGAAGGCCTATGCGATGACGGGCTGGCGGATCGGTTATTGCGCGGGTCCGGAAGCGCTCATCAAGGCGATGACCAAGGTACAGAGCCAGTCGACATCGAACCCGACCTCGATCAGTCAATGGGCGGCGGTCGAGGCGTTGAACGGTCCGCAGGATTTCATCCCGACGCGCGCAGCGGCGTTCAAGGAGCGGCGCGACCTTGTGGTGTCGATGCTCAATCAGGCGACAGGCATCAAGTGCCCAACGCCCGAAGGTGCTTTTTATGTCTATCCGTCCTGCGAGGGATGCATCGGCAAGCAGACGACCGTCGGCAAGGTCATCGAGAACGACGAGGATTTCGCTATCGCTCTGCTTGAAGCGGAAGGCGTTTCCGTCGTGCATGGCGCTGCCTTTGGCCTGTCTCCGTTCTTCCGCATTTCATATGCGACGTCGACGGAAGAACTGACGGACGCCTGCGAACGCATCCAGCGCTTCTGCGCCAGCCTGCGTTAGTCGCTGCCGCACCTGAAATGAAAGGCCCCGTGTTTGTCGCGCGGGGCCTTTTTCATCACACCTGATAGCCCATTTGGCGAAGCTGCGCCTGCAGCGCGGCCATGCGTGTGGCGTCGGAGGGGTGCGTCGACATCAGCTCCGGCGGCGGCGCCTGACCCGTGCGTTGCTTGGACATATTTTGCCAGAAGCGCAACGACTGGCGCGGGTCGTAACCGGCCTTCTGCATGTAACCGACGCCGAGGCGGTCGGCTTCGAGTTCGTGCTGGCGCGAATAGGGCAGCAATATGCCGAATTGCAGACCGGCGCCGAGAATGGCGGCGATGGCCGCCGGACTGCCGACATTGGCGCTCTGCAAGCCGATCTGTGCCGCCTGCATGCCGACACCCGCGGCCATGTTCTGGCTGTAGCGTTCGGCCGAGTGGCGCGCGGTTACATGCGCCGTTTCATGGCCCATCACGGTCGCGAGTTGGTCGTCGTTCTCCATGCGCGCAAAGATACCTTCGTAGAAACCGACCTTGCCGCCGGGCAGCACGAAGGCGTTGGCCTCCTTGCCCTGGAAGACGGTGAACTCCCAGGGCTGGTTCTGCAGGTTGGCGGCGGTGACGATCTTCCGGCCGACGGTTTGCAGCCGCGTGTTGAGGGACTTGTTGGTCGAGATCTTTTTCTGCTGGCGGAGTTGCGTCCAGGCAGAGGCTGAGAGCTGGCTCATCTGCGCTTCGGAGACCAGCAGCAGTTGTTGCCGCCCAAGCGCCTGGTTTTCCACGCAGCCAGTCAGTGCAACGACGTAGCCTGCCGCGAGACCCCGCACGAGTTGACGTCGGTTGAGTTCGATCGGCTTGGTGTCGAGAAAGTGGAATGTGGTTTCCATCGGCCGTCTCCGTGACGCTGCGCCCCGGATCAGTCTAGGGCAGGGTTAATAGATGTGTCAGCCTGAATGGCATATGCCTCAGATTAGAAATAATATAAAATGACTTGCAGGGCTTTGTTTCTGCACTACATAGATCATGTTCCCCCATGAAAGGAGGTGTACCATGAAAGTTGATACAGGGATTGCGGCGAGAGACCGGAACGAGATCGCTGAGGGACTCTCGCGCGTGCTGGCCGACACCTACACGCTTTATCTCAAGACCCACAATTACCACTGGAATGTGACCGGTCCGCAGTTCCGCACGCTGCATCTGATGTTCGAGGAGCAGTATCGCGAACTCTGGGCGGCGACCGACGAAATCGCAGAGCGCATCCGCGCGCTCGGCGAATATGCGCCGGGCACCTATGCCGAATACAGCAAGCTGACCTCGCTGCAGGAAGACAACGGCGTGCCCGGCGCCGAGCAGATGGTCAAGAATCTGGTCAAGGGTCACGAGCAGGTGGTGAAGACGGCCCGCGACCTTTTCAAGCAGGCAAGCGACGCCGACGACGAAGTGACCGCCGACCTGATGGTGCAGCGGATGCAGGCGAGCGAAAAGACAGCATGGATGCTCCGCAGCCTTGCGGCCTGAGCGGCTGTAACGCTTCGACATCGAATTTGATGTGGCAAGCGCCATGATCGTGGATATGGTCCGCGGCATGGCGCTTTCCTTTTCTCCCTCCCTTGTCATTTTCGATTGCGACGGCGTACTGGTCGACACCGAGCCCGTTGCGGGCCGCATCTTTGCCGAAGCCGTCATTGAGCTTGGCTATCCGGCTACTTACGACGAATGCCTGCGGACCTTTCGCGGTCGCTCCATGGCGTCCGCGGTCGAAATCATCGAGGCCCGGTTGGGATCGTCCGTTCCGGCGGGATGGGCGGACGAAATGTGGCGGCGCACCGAAATGGCTTTTGCCAGCGGTGTTGCGCCCATTGCGGGCGTAGCCGAGGCTGTGTCGCATATTCACAAACACGGCGTTCCCTTCTGTCTCGCCTCATCGGGCGAAATGCCCTTCATTCATCGCAATCTGAGAAGCGCGGGCCTCTTCGACTATTTCGACGGTCGTATGTTCAATGCCGCAATGGTCGCGCGCGGCAAGCCTGCACCCGATCTCTTTCTGCATGCGGCGTCGCGCATGGGTCACGCGGCCGAGACTTGCGTCGTCATCGAGGACAGTCTGCCCGGTGTGCAGGCCGCGGTGGCGGCGGGGATGGCCGTCATCGGCTATGCAGGCGATCCGCTGACCGATGCCGCGGCGCTCGAAAGCGAAGGCGCCCATGTCATTTCCGACATGAGCGCCTTGCGAGATATTCTTGTTCTTTGTTAGGCCGCGCGAGCGATATCGAGACCTTCGCCCGTCGCCAGCCAATGAGCACAATCCTTTCCCAGCTTCTCGTGGGCGAGTGCTTCGTAATTTGCGCTTTCTTCCGCACTCAGAACGTCGCGCCAACGGCCGTTGGTGCCCTTGTTGATGAAGGTCGATGCGCCGCCTTCCCACAATGCGCCGCCAAGCGGTGCACTCGTATCGGCGTGGGATTTCATATAGTCGAAGCTGCAATGCTCGAGAATGGCCGGCCATTGCCGTTCATCCACGGTGATATCGAGAAAAGTCGCGATGCGGCGGATTTCACCTTCCATGTCGCGCTTCAGATTTTCGAAATGGACGAAGAGAACATTCGGCAGGTGACGGATCGCCCACCAGCTCGAGACATTTTCCCAGAAGGACCAGAAGGGATAGCCGTCCTTTTCCAGCCATTCGTCGAAATAGGTGCGGACGTCGGTAGTCACGCGGCGGAGCTTTTCGCCCACGAGCCCGGGCGTTTCGTTCAATGTCTCGTAAAAGGCATCATTCGCGTTGGCGTGATGGTTGTAGAGGGACCAGAGAACGTCGCGTCCGTCGCGACCGATATAGATGTATTTCGCCTTTGGCGAATAGACGAGGGCGTCGACCGGCAGATGGGTCTTCACGAAGCGGCGATGGGTCTGCGCTTCCATGAGCTCCAGCTTCACTTCCGGCGGCGGGACACGCAGGTCGAGCCAGGGCGAGAGTTCATTTACCGGCACACCTTCCGCGCCGTTGAAGATGAGCTGTCCGACGATCTGCTGGGTCCAGGTTGTGCCGGATTTCGCATAGGTGGAAATGACGATGTCGTCGTCGCGGAAGCGGAAATCGTTCCAGATATCCGAATGGAAGTGGTGGCTGCGCAGTTCGCGGGTCTTCCTTGGCCACACAATGCCAGGTGCGGACATTTTGGTTCTCCAGGGGCGGTTAATACGACAGAGACGGCGCGAACTTTGGTCCGCATCGCCAAATCGCGGCGGAGATTATGTGTAATCCAACCGTCTGGGAAGCGCATAAAAATGAACAGCGGCCGCCCGGAAATTGTCCGGACAGCTGCCATTTTCCGGCATATTTCGGGGAATCAGGCGGTCTCCGCCTGACGCGCGCGCTCGATGGGGTCGGGGCCGATGCCGGCCTTTTCGGCGTCCCGGCCCGCCAGCCAGCGTTCCGCTTCGAGGGCTGCCATGCAACCCATGCCGGCCGCCGTGACGGCCTGGCGGTAGATGTCATCGGTCACGTCGCCGGCGGCGAAGACGCCGGGGATGCTGGTTGCGGTCGAATCGGGCGCGGTGACGAGATAGCCGCCGGCCTTGGTTTTTAGCTGGTCCTTGAAAAGTTCGGTCGCCGGTGCATGGCCGATCGCCACGAACACCCCGTCGGCCTTCAGCTCACGCGTTTCGCCCGTCTTCACGTTCTTGATGCGCGCGCCGGTGACGCCGGGCGGATTTTCGGTGCCGAGAATTTCGTCGATCGCCGAATCCCAGATCACTTCGATCTTCGGATGATTGAAGAGGCGCTCCTGCATGACCTTTTCGGCGCGGAACGTGTCGCGGCGATGGATGACCGTCACCTTGGTGGCGAAATTGGTCAGGAACAGCGCCTCCTCGACGGCGGAGTTGCCGCCGCCGACCACCAGCACTTCCTTGCCGCGATAGAAGAAGCCGTCGCAGGTGGCGCAGGCAGAGACGCCGAAGCCCTGGAATTTCTCTTCGGAGGGGATGCCGAGCCATTTGGCCTGTGCGCCGGTCGCGATGATGAGCGCGTCGGCGGTGTAGAGCGTGCCGTTGTCACCCTTGAGTTCGAACGGATGCCTGGAGAGGTCGGCGGAGACGATCGTATCGGCGATCATCTCGGTGCCGACATGGCGCGCCTGCGCTTCCATCTGCTCCATCAGCCATGGGCCCTGCACGGCTTCGGCGAAGCCTGGATAGTTCTCGACATCGGTGGTGATGGTGAGCTGGCCGCCCGGCTGGATGCCCTGGATGAGGACCGGCTCCAGCATCGCGCGTGCCGCATAAATAGCGGCGGTGTAGCCTGCGGCGCCTGCACCGACGATGAGAACCTTGGCGTGTTTCGTTTCGGACATGATGTTTCCGTTCGACTTCGGCTTGTGAACAAGGCGGGCAGGGCGGCGGGCCCGCGCCCCACTATATAGGGGTCCTGCGGGCCCGCCAAAAGGCGCCTCAGAGCGCTTCTGCGTGGGCGCCCAGATATTTGGCGACTCCGGCGGCGTCGGCTTTCATGCCTTCGTCGCCCTTGTTCCAGCCGGCCGGGCAGACTTCGCCATGCTCCTCGTGGAACTGCAGCGCATCGACCATGCGCAGCGCTTCGTCGGCGTTGCGGCCGAGCGGCAGGTCGTTGACGAGCTGGTGGCGGACGACGCCTTCGCGGTCGATCAGGAAGGTGCCGCGCAGCGCCACGCCGTCCTTTTCGATCAGCACGTCGTAGTCGCGCGCGATCTGTTTGGTCATGTCGGCCACCATCGGGAACTTGACCGGGCCGAGGCCGCCATCGTTCGGCGCGGTGTTGCGCCAGGCGGCATGGGTGAACTGGCTGTCGACGCTGACGGCGATCACCTTGACGTTGAGCTTTTCGAACTGCGGTACGCGGTTCGAATAGGCAAGGATCTCCGACGGGCAGACGAAGGTGAAGTCGAGCGGATAGAAGAAAACGAGCCCGTAGGCGCCGTCGAGATAGTTGCGCAGGTTGAAATCCTCGACGATCGCGCCATCCGGCAGGACGGCGGCGGCGGTGAAATCGGGGGCCTGTTTGCCGACGAGTACGGCCATGGGGGAACTCCTTTGAACTGAATGAGTGGGGCCTGATATTTCTCGCTATTTAGACGCATTCTAAACCATATTCAAGAGGATTTGCTGCGCTGCGACAAATTGGCAGGAGGCTTTTGCGGGGTGTGGGTGGGGCGGGAATATTCGAGGCTTCCGCGGATTTAGACAGATTCGGGCGCGATTGCCAGATTCGACAAGCTCCGTGAGCAACAGATTTCCAATCTGCAGGCCGGCATCTTGCCGCTGGCGTGGCCGTTCGGCTTCGGCATTTGACCGAGGCTCCTTTTCTTGTGACCGTTCCTCTGTTTCCGTGGGTTTGCTTTTGTGCGCTTGATTGCCCGTGAGTAGGTTCCGGCCCGCTCGCTCCATTCAGACGAAGAAAGAAACACCATGGCCAGATCCCCCCTGCTCATTGCCATCGGCGCATCCGCTGTCGCGGGCGCCACCTTGTTCGCAAGCGTCCTGCCGCAAGAGACGAAGCTTTCGCAAGCCGAGATTGAGACGCTGTTCGACCCTCGGTTGATCGCGCAGAACCAGTGCGGACGCGGGGGCCGGGAGCGCGCGGCGTTCTTCAGGCCGTCCTTTCAGCTTGCGCTGGCGTCGGCGCAGGCAAAGACCACGGCCACCGGCGCGTTGCCGCTCTGGTCGGGCCTCGGCGACCGCACGTTCCGGATCACGACCGCGAACGACGAGGCGCAGGTCTATTTCGATCAGGGCTTTGCCCTGCTCTACGCGTTCAATCACTGGGAGGCCATTCGCGCCTTTCAACAGGCGCAGCGCATCGATCCCGATTGCGCCATGTGCTACTGGGGCGAAGCGAAGGCACGCGGGCCCAATATCAACGCGCCGATGGATGCGGGTGAGGAAAATCCCGCGATCACCGCGATCAACAAGGCGATGGCGCTCACGGGCGACGTCTCCGCGAAGGAGCGGGCGCTGATCGAGGCGCTGGCGCTGCGCTACGTGGCGGATGAAGAGGCAACACGCGCGGAACTCGACAAGCGCTATGCCGAGGCCATGGAAGAAATTCACAAGCGCTATCCCGGCGATCAGGACATTGCGGTGCTCTACGCCGAATCGCAGATGGATCTGTCGCCCTGGAACTACTGGGAGCGGGATTACCGGACACCGAGGCCTCATATCGCCGGCGCGATCGCCGCGGTCGAGCGGGTTCTTGCCGCGAATCCGAACCATGCGGGCGCGATCCATCTTCAAATTCATCTGATGGAAGCCTCCGCCATGCCCGAGCGCGCGGAAAAAGGGGCGGGACGTCTTGCCGACCTGATGCCCGGCTCCGGGCATCTCGTTCATATGCCGGGGCATATCTACTTCCGCGTCGGCCGTTATCTCGATTCACTCGAGACCAATGTGCGTGCGGTTGCCGTGGACGAAGCCTATCTGGCGAAGACGCAGGGCTCCGACATCTATCGCTACGGCTACTATCCGCACAATGTCCATTTCGTGCTGGTCTCGGCGCAGATGGCGGGCGACGCCAAAACGGCGCTCGACTATGCCCGGAAGCTCGATGGGCTCATTCCCTTCGAGGCGGTGACCTCCGCTGCCATCGTTCAGCCGGTCAAGGTCGCGCCCTATTATGCCTTCCTCGAGTTCGGCACGGCGGACGACATCGCCAACATGCCTGAGCCGCCCGCCAATCTTCCCTTCGTCAAGGGCATTTGGCGATATGTGCAGGGCGTTGCCGCCGCGCGCGCTGGCGATCTCGCGGCGGCGCGGGCCGAGGCCGATGCGATAGCTGCGCTCCGTGACGACGAGGCGCTGGCGCCGCTCGCCGCCGCAAATGTGCCGGCCGGGGATATTCTGCTTCTCTCCGAAACGGTGCTGCGCGCCCGTATCGACCAGCGCGAGGGCAAGCTCGATGCCGCGCGTGCGAAGCTCGAAGAGGCGCTCGTGCTTCAGGACGGCCTCATCTATTCGGAGCCGCCCTACTGGTACTATCCGGTCGAGCAGACGCTCGCCGCCGTGTTGCTCGAAGCGGGCGACGCCGATGCAGCGGTGGAACAGTTCCGCGCCGCGCTTGTCCGTCATCCGAACAATGCCTGGTCGCTTTACGGCCTGATGAAGGCGCAGGAGGCGGCGGGCGACGCGGGCGCGCGCTACACGGCGGAATTGCTGGAGAAGGCAGCCTTCGACCCCGGCGCGATCACGCTCGACAGGCTCTGAGACAAGACGGGCGCCACCGCAT
>NZ_JBBECC010000121.1:11205-23959 GCF_040882025.1 Parvibaculum sp.
GGTGGCGCCTGCCGTCAAAACCCGAACATGTGATCGAGGCAGAAGCCTCTCTGTTAGTAGCAACGAGAAAGTGCTGCCTCGAACCGAACAAATGCATCGGTAGCAGGGGACGCAAGTTGATTCCAATCGGAACGTTGTCGGTAGTCACCATTTGCAAAAATATATTTTATGCCACACGTGTGGCCTTCTTGACCGCGCACAAGTTTCCGCCAGTCGAGTTTAGTTTCAACATCCGCTTCAATTTGATTCTTGCGAGCAAGGAATCTATCGAAAATATTGTGATTTAGTTGCTTGCCCGAGGCATTAAAAAACAGTTCCGCGCGGATCGACGTGCTTTTGATTGTAAAATAGTATGATGCACCATGTGGCTTTGAAGCAAAAGTCAACGCTGGTTCATGTAACTGAATGTGCTCGTAAGCCCTCGCGTAGAATCTTGGGTATTTCTTTTGAAGTATTGGATTCCGAGAAACGAAGAATGTCCAAAATCGCAGTTGTTGAAGCTGTTTCTCCATACTTGAGGGGCTTGAAGTCTCGGTGCTTACATCAGACTCCCATTCCTCTTCAAACGTTTCCATGTTCGCCATCGAGGTGGGCGGCAGTGTTGAGTTAGTAGGCTCGATCCGGCCGACAACATCGGCAATTCTATTCAGGGCATCTACTAGTTTGTGCAGTGGCAGCTCATAGAACTCGCGATTTGACGCGACACGATTTTCTCTCAGTTGAAGTTGTACTTGTTGCTCAACCGAGCGGCAGTCATCGACGAGCGCGGCATACTCCACTCTCCAAGGAAATGCTGAGCTCGTATTGTGAAGTTCGCGTGCTCGAATTTCTGGGCTGCGAGTGGTTATGCCCACCTTGAATAAATCGGCCCGAAGTTGCTCGTTGCTGAGGATGTAGATCCAGCCACGAGACATGGTGACAAGTCCCTCAGAACCCGAACATGTGGTCGAGGCAGAAGCTCTTGTCGCCGTTGACGAGACCGTGGAAGCCGAAAAGGCGGCAGCTTGTGTCGCGGATGATGACATAGCCTGTGCCGCCCATGCGTTCGCGCTCTTCGGCGTCGAACATTTCCGTCAGCCGCCAGTGCAGCGAGCCGCCGCAGGCGATTTCGACTTTCTTTTCGGCGACGGGTTTGCCCTCGGCGTTATGCAGGATCAGCAGGGTCGAACTCTTCCTGTGCCAGGGCGTCGAGGCCGGATAGATCAGGTGACACAAGGTGTCGAGCGCGCCTTCTTCAAGCGCAGGCCCGCCGATACGCAGGAAAAGCCGCGTCGTCAGGCCCGGTGGCTTGTTGGTGTAGCTCTGCGGCTCGTCCTTGTAGATGACGGCCGTGTTGTAGATATGCGCGCCGAAAATCGTCTCGGCGCGGTGGCCGCTCGATTTCTGTTCGAAGCGGCCGAGCGCGTGCAGCCAGCCATTGCCATCGCCGCCGTCGCGGAAGTCGTAGAGGAATTCGACATGGCCATAGCCTGACGGCAGCTTCACGGCTTCTTCCGCGATCCAGGCTTCGATATCGACCTCGACGCTTTCGCGGCGCGGAATGCGGCCGAGAAATTTCGTCGCGACGGTGACGCCGGTCGCGTCGATCATTTCGGCGCGGATCGGCATTTCGTGTTCGTCGCGCGCCATCGGCGTCGGCAGCATCACGGTCTTGAAAATGTCGCGCGGCAGCACCGGCAGCGGCATGATGTAGCCTTTGCCCATATGCTTTTCGAGCGATGCGATTTCCGGGTTGGGCTTCAGGTCGGTGCGCTCGACATTGGCATGCGCGATGCGGCGCTGGCCGGTTTCTCGCTTCACCTCGTAGCGCGGCCGCACGAAATAGCGCCCGGCGACGATCTCGATCTGATCGGGCCATTTGGCCTGCGGCAGCAGCTTGTCCACCTGAATGCCGCGCGTTGCGAAGGGCGGAATTTCGTCCTCATACCAGGACACATCCTGCGCACCCATGATGTTGAGGCCGACGGTGCGCGGCGGGATGGGCATCGGGTGCGAATTCTGGATATAGAGCGTCACGCGCTCATCCGCGTCGCCCGCCGGCATGCCGGCATAATAGTCCGCCGGCCAGGCATTGGCGTCATGGCTGCAGGACAAGGCAAGACCGTCCTCGCCATACATATCGAGCGCGTATTTCACCACATCGTGGCCCTTGATGCGCAGTGCATGAATGAAAAGCGAACCGGTGAAGTCGTCGAGGCCGAAACGATGGCGCACTTCGGCGCTGTCGATGATGAAGGGCGCGCCGGGCGCCGGCAGCGTCTCGCGCCATTCGGCCAGTTGCCTGCCCGTTTCGTCGAAGAGGCAGAGCCAGAGCTCCGGCTTTTCGGCGCCGTGCAGGGCCCAGTAATTGGCGCTGGCGACGCGGGTGTGCAGCCCATCGGCGCCGTTCGCGCCCTTGCGGTCGCGCAACAAGGCGAAGTTGGTGGCGAAGTTCAGCGGGTCGAGATAATTCGCCTTGTTGGTCAGCATGTCGTCCGGCAGGCGGATGTCGTCGAGTGTCGCGATGCGCGCGCCTTCGGGAAAGAGATGCGCGATCGACGGCAATGTCTTCTGCGCGTCGAAGGTGAGGACCAGAACCGCCTTCGCGCCCGATGCCGCGACGGCGCTTACGGGCTTCGCGTCGTGACCCAGAAAGGCACCGCCCAGATCTTCGACGCGCTGAACGAAATAACCGGCAATGTCGAGCCGCGACAGATCGTAATAGGCGTGGAAATTGCCGATGGTGCCGACGGGATCGTAAATCGCGACGGGGCCCGCCTTGGCAAGATCGGCGATCAGCGCGTTGCCTTTCGGCGCCGTCAGCGGATGGCCGAGCGCCTTGAAAAGCGTTGCGCCGCCCGCATTGTTGCCCGGCCGCCAGCCATGCGACAGATCGGCATTCTTGAAGGTTTCGATCTGAAGCGCCATGCCTCTGGTCCTTGTTGCAGCTTCGCTCCGCCCGGAAGGCGACTTAATAGGCATCGGTTGCGGCCTGCGAGCCGAAAGGGTTGAGGCGCTTCAGAAAAGCCGAAACACGGTGGCGGCGCTGCTCATGCGCCACGACGGCCTGGTCGCGCACCCAGTTCAACTGGATGGCGCGGCGCGGACCCTCGAAGGGCTCATGGCCATGCCACGATTTGTCGGAGCGCTTGAAGACGAGCAGTGTGCCGCCATTGGGCGAGACTTCCTCGGCCGCGTCGTTCAGGTCCGTCGCGGAGCGCAGGATACGCAGGCGGCCGCCATCCTTGTCCCACTCCTGATTCATATAGAGCAGCACGGTGATGATCTTCGATTCCGTGTCCGTATGAATCTTGCCGTTGTTGCGCGAACAGTTCCCGCGCACGGTGATCATGGTCGGGTTCGAGGAGAGATCGAGGCCGAATTTTTCCTCGATGGCTTCGCGGAAGGCCGGCCCTTCCAGTTCGTCGAGGAGCTGTTCGAAGGCGCCCTTGATGTCGAGTTCGCTGGGCGGGATCGAGCCGGTCGAAGCGATCGGCGGAAAGTCGGAAACGACCTTGTCGAATTCAGACGCGCGAATGAAGTTCGGCACCACGAAATATTCGTAGGGATCGGTCTTCAGCGGCGTTGCCCGCAACATGTCGATATCGAGGAGGCTCATGGCTCCGTGCCTTTGTTCATTCCAGCCCGTCGGGCTCATGCCGGCGATTTTCTGAAGGCTTGGCGCGGTTCGCAACAGCACAAATGTCGCGGCGTCCCATTGCCGCGCCGGTTAACCCTTTTCCGCGCGCGCCATGCGGTCTTTCAGCCGCGCGGCGATCGCACCCGCGATCTCATCGGTAGCATTTAATGGCGCGTAGTCCCAGCTTTCAAGACGGCCGGCAAAGGGCCGCGCCGCGCCATACTTGTAGATGGCATCCAGGAAGCGGCGAAACTTGGCATCCTTGTTCTCGCGGATTGCCTCCAGTTCGATCACATGCACGGGCTTTCCGGTGAAGGCCGCCTCGCCCACCATGTTGACCGAGTCGGCCGTCACCAGAACCGCGTCGGCAAGACCGAGAAAGCCGAAATAGGGGTTGTCGCCGGTGCCGTCCCAGACGACAGCCGCCTTGCCCGCGAGGCCCGCGCGGATCGCCCGTGTCTGCGCCTCGCCGGTGCGGCGCGAGGGCGTCACCATCAGCCCGGCGCCTTCGCGTTCGATCAGGCCCGCAAGCTGCGTCGCGATACGGGTTGCGGCCGCTTTATCCAGCCGGTAGGCGGCGTTCGTTCCGCCCAGCAGCACCGCGACGCGCGGATGCGGCAGATGCGCCACCTGCGCCTCGAAGCGGGCGGCATTGGCGGCCAGCTTTTCCTTCGTGACGCGATGCGGCGAGGCCAGTGTCGAGAACACGTTCGGCCCTTCGAGCCGGTCGTGAACCGAGGCCCAGACGAAATCGAAATGCCGGGGCGCGACGCGCGGGTCCTGCAGGATGACCGTGAAGGTCCGCCCGGCCGACTGGCGGCGGATCATGCGCGCATAAGGGATCGACTGGCGGCCCGAGGCGATCAGCAGGTCCGGCCAGGGCGGGGCGATGTCGGCTTGCGGCGCGGCCGGACCCCATGGCGCCAGCCATCTCCAGAGCCCCCGCGGCGACACCCGCTTGATTTCCGGTGTCGCACCCAGCGCCTCCGCGATGCCGATAACCTGGCTTTCCATGCCGGCCATGCCGTTGGTCAGCACCCAGACGCGAAGATTGCGCGCGGTCTCGCGAAGAGAGATGTTTTCGGTCATAATCGTGCGCTACTGGGTAATTTTATTACTGAATCGCGGCGGCTTTGAGAGTAAGGATTACGCCGCGATTCACAAGCCATCCGAATGACGGGGAGCCCATGAAGCGGGCAAAGCTCGACAAGATCGACCTGCAAATTCTCGCCGAGCTTCAGGCCGACGGGCGGATCACCAATGTCGAGCTGGCGCGCCGCGTCGGCATCTCGGCGCCGCCCTGTCTCAGGCGGGTGCGGGCGCTGGAGGAAGCGGGGCTGATCCGCGGCTATCACGCCGATCTTGAGGGCCGCGCGCTCGGTTTCGAAGTCACGGTTTTCGCGATGGTGGGGCTGCACAGCCAAGCCGAGGCCGATCTCAAGGCCTTCGAGGCCGAAGTCGCGACATGGCCGCTCGTGCGCGAGTGCCACATGCTCAACGGCGACATCGATTTCATATTGAAATGCGTCGCGCCGGATCTTTCGACCTTCCAGAGCTTCCTGACCGAGAAGCTGACGCCGGCGCCCAATGTCGCCAGCGTGCGCACCTCGCTCACCATCCGGCAGTCGAAACACCTGCCGGGTGTGCCGCTCGAGGCACTGGAAGAAGAGTAGCACTTTCCTGAGAGAGGGCTGCCAATGCCGTGTCCCGATCAACTGCCTGACTGGTTTCTTTGGGCGCCGATCATTGTCGCGTTTCTCGTTTCGCAGCTGTGCGGATGGAGCCTTTATGCATTGCACCGAAGCGGCAAAATCGAACTTGAGCGGTTCGGGTTTGCGATCAACAAGGTCCCTATCGTGTTTCCGCTGTCGCTCGGCACCAGCCCGAGCCGCTTCGTGCGCATGCTCGCACTGACTTACCGTCTGTCCGTCGCCGCTTTTATACTGAGCTTTGTCGCTGGCTGCCTGATCCAGTATCCGCGCGCCAACTGCATAGAAGGCGCGGAGACTTCCTACCCGAACGCGACTTTCAGGACTTCATAGCTCTTGCCGCCGCCCGGCGTCACCACCTCGACCGTGTCGCCGGCCGACTTGCCGATCAGCGCGCGGGCAAGCGGCGAGGTGATCGAGATGCGGCCCTTTTTGACGTCGGCTTCGAGTTCGCCGACGATCTGGTAGGTCGCTTCCTCGTCGGTATCCTCGTCGACCACCGTCACGGCGGCGCCGAATTTCACGGTGTCGCCCGAGAGCTTCGAGACGTCGATCACCTCGGCACGCGAAATCTTGTCCTCGAGTTCGGCGACGCGGCTTTCGTTGAGGCCTTGCTGTTCCTTCGCCGCGTGATACTCGGCGTTCTCGCTGAGATCGCCATGGGCGCGCGCTTCCGAAATCGCCTTGATGATGCGGGGGCGCTCCACGGATTTGAGAAATCTGATCTCGTCTTCCAGGGCCTTGTAGCCCTCGGAAGTCATCGGAACCTTTTCCATCTCTTTCGACGATCTCTCTCAAAGTTTGCCCCGCCCGGCATTTCAGCTCCGGCGGGTGCGGTCCGCATCATGAAAAATCCCGCCGGGCGCCGATGGGCGCCCCGAGCGGCGGGTGACAGGGGCCGATTGTGGGTCAGCGCGATGGGGCAGGTCAAATGCGTTTTGCACCCGCCACCTCCCGCACACAATTATTCCGCAGCATTTCGCCCCATATTGTAGGACTGCAGCGAGGCGACTTCCAGTTTGCCTTTGCGAATGGCCTCGATGCCTTCGACGGCGGCGCGGGCACCGGCCACGGTCGTATAGTAAGGCACCTTCATCATCAAGGCGGCGCGGCGCAGCGACATCGAATCGGTCAGCGCCTGCGCGCCTTCCGTCGTGTTGAAGACGAGCGCCACCTCGCCGTTCTTGATCGCATCGACGATATGGGGGCGGCCTTCCAGCACCTTGTTGATGGTCGCGACCTCGATCCCCTGTTCGGCCAGATAGCGCTGCGTGCCGCCCGTGGCCACCAGCTTGAAGCCCATCGAGATCAATTTTTTTGCGGGGGCGACGATCTTCGTCTTGTCGGCATCCTTCACCGAGACGAAGACGGTGCCCTCGACCGGCACCTTGGTGCCGCCGCCGAGCTGGCTTTTGGCAAAGGCCACCGCGAAGCTCCTGTCGAGGCCCATCACCTCGCCGGTCGAACGCATTTCCGGCCCGAGAATCGTGTCGACGCCGGGGAAGCGGGCAAAGGGGAAGACCGCTTCCTTCACCGCCACGCGGCCCTCGACTTTCGGCTTCAGGTTGAAGCTTGCCAGCGGCATGCCGGCCATCACCTTGGCGGCGATCTTCGCCACCGGTTCGCCGATCACCTTGGCGACGAAAGGCACGGTGCGCGAGGCGCGCGGATTGACTTCCAGCACGTAGATCGTGCCGTCCTGAATGGCGTATTGCACATTCATCAGCCCGCCGACATTCAGCGCCAGCGCCATCTCGCGCGTCTGCCGTTCGATCTCGGCGATGGTTTCGGGCTTCAGCGAATAGGGCGGGAGCGAGCAGGCGCTGTCGCCCGAATGCACGCCGGCTTCCTCGATATGTTCCATGATGCCGCAAATGACGACGTCCTTGCCGTCGCACAGCGCATCGACGTCGACCTCGATCGCATCGCGCAGATAATAGTCGATCAGCACCGGGCTCTTGCCCGAGACGATCACGGCCTCGGTGATGTAGCGGTCGAGATGCGCCGCGTCGCGCACGATCTCCATGCCGCGGCCGCCCAGCACATAGGACGGGCGGATGACGACCGGATAGCCGATGCGTTCGGCAATCGCCTTTGCCTCGTCCGCCGAACGGGCAATGCCGTTGGGCGGTTGCTTCAGGCCGAGCTTTTCGAGCAAGACCGAGAAGCGGTCGCGGTCTTCGGCAAGGTCGATTGCGTCGGGCGAGGTGCCGAGGATCGGAATCTTCGCGCGTTCGAGATCGCCGGCGAGTTTCAGCGGCGTCTGCCCGCCGAACTGCACGATGACGCCGAGAAGCGTTCCCTTCGACTGTTCGAGGTCGATCAGCTCCAGCACGTCTTCCGCCGTCAGCGGTTCGAAATAGAGGCGGTCCGAGGTGTCGTAGTCGGTCGAAACCGTTTCCGGATTGCAATTGACCATGATGCTTTCGATGCCGATTTCGTCGAGGGCGAAAGCGGCATGGCAGCAGCAATAGTCGAATTCGATGCCCTGGCCGATGCGGTTCGGGCCGCCACCCAGAATGATCGCCTTTTTGCGGTCGGAGGGATCGGCCTCGCAATCGGCCTTGCCGTCGAAGTCGGTCTCATAGGTCGAATACATATAGGGCGTCAGGCTTTCGAACTCGGCGGCGCAGGTGTCGATGCGCTTGTAGACGGGGCGCACGCCGAGGCCGCGGCGTGCGGCGCGCACCGTTTCTTCCTCCATGCCGCAAAGCTCGGCAAGCCGTGCATCGGAAAAGCCCATCGCCTTCAGCCGGCGCATATCGGCTTTCGTTTTCGGCAGGCCGTTTGCGCGCACTTCCGCCTCTGCGTCGATCAGGCCCTGCAATTGTTCGAGGAACCACGGATCGTAGGCGCAGGCCGCGTGGATCTGCTCGTGGCTCATGCCGTGGCGCAGCGCCTGCGCAATCACCAGCAGGCGGTCGGGCGTCGGGCGGCCGAGCGCGGCGCGGATCGCGTTCTTGTCGTCGCCTTCGCCCATGCCGGGCACGACGACTTCGTTGAGGCCGGTCAGCCCCGTTTCCATCGAGCGCAGCGCTTTCTGCAGGCTTTCCTGGAAAGTGCGGCCGATGGCCATGGCCTCGCCGACCGATTTCATCGCCGTGCCGAGCAGTTTTTCGGCGCCGGCGAATTTCTCGAAGGCGAAGCGCGGAATTTTCGTGACCACATAATCGATGGTCGGCTCGAAGCTTGCCGGCGTGACCTTGGTGATGTCGTTCTGCAATTCGTCCAGCGTGTAGCCGACGGCAAGCCGCGCCGCGACCTTCGCAATCGGAAAGCCGGTCGCTTTCGAGGCCAGCGCCGATGAGCGCGAGACGCGCGGGTTCATTTCGATGACGACAAGGCGGCCGTCCTTCGGATTGACCGCAAACTGCACATTGGAGCCGCCGGTCTCGACGCCGATCTCGCGCAGCACCGCGATCGAGGCGTTGCGCATGATCTGGTATTCCTTGTCGGTCAGCGTCAGCGCCGGGGCAACGGTGATCGAGTCGCCTGTATGCACGCCCATCGGGTCGATGTTTTCGATCGAGCAGATGATGATGCAGTTGTCCGCCTTGTCGCGGACGACTTCCATCTCGTATTCCTTCCAGCCAAGCACGCTTTCTTCCACCAGCACTTCGCTGACGGGGCTCGCGTCGAGGCCGCTTTCGATGATGTCGGCGAATTCCTGTTTGTTGTAGGCGATGCCGCCGCCGGTGCCGCCCATCGTGAACGAAGGGCGGATGATCGCCGGCAGGCCGACTATGTCGAGTGCCGCCATCGCCTCTTCCATATTGTGGGCGACGCGCGAGCGCGGGCTTTCAAGGCCGATGCGGTCCATCGCGTCGCGGAAGAGCTGGCGGTCTTCGGCCATCTCGATCGCTTCGCGCTTGGCGCCGATCATCTCGACGCCGAATTTTTCGAGCACGCCCATGTCGGCCAGCGCCAGCGCCGTGTTGAGCGCGGTCTGCCCGCCCATGGTCGGCAAGAGCGCGTCGGGGCGCTCCTTCTCGATGATCTTGGCGACGACTTCCGGCGTGATCGGTTCGATGTAAGTGGCGTCCGCCAGTTCCGGATCGGTCATGATCGTGGCGGGGTTCGAGTTCACCAGAATGATCCGGTAGCCCTCATCCTTCAGCGCCTTGCAGGCCTGCGTGCCCGAATAATCGAACTCGCAAGCCTGACCGATAATGATCGGCCCGGCGCCGATGATCAGGATGCTGTTTATGTCGGTGCGTTTGGGCATGACTTAACCGTGCGCCTCCTCGATCAGCTTCACAAAGCGCTCGAAGAGATAATGCGAGTCCTGCGGGCCGGGCGAGGCTTCGGGGTGATATTGCACCGAGAAGACCGGTTTGCCCTTCAGCCTGATGCCGCAATTCGAGCCGTCGAAGAGCGACACATGGGTTTCCTCAAGATCGGCGCCCAGGCTTTCGCGCGACACCGCGAAGCCGTGGTTCATCGAGGTGATCTCGACCTTGCCGGTCGTGTGGTCCTTCACGGGGTGATTGGCGCCGTGATGGCCCTGATGCATTTTTTCGGTTTTGGCGCCCAGCGCCAGCGCCAGCATCTGGTGGCCGAGGCAGATGCCGAAAACGGGCTTGCCGCTCGCCACCAGCTTTTTGATTTCGGGCACCGCATATTCGCCGGTCGCCGCCGGGTCGCCCGGACCGTTCGACAGGAAGACGCCGTCGGGCGCCAGCGCCAGAATGTCCTCGGCCTTCGTTTCGGCCGGCACCACGGTGACGCGGCAGCCGGCGCTCGCAAGGCAGCGCAGGATGTTGCGCTTGACGCCGTAGTCGATGGCGACGACGTGATGTTTCAGGCCCGTGGCCTGCTTGTGGCCTTCGCCCCAGACCCAGCGCGCCTCGTCCCATTTATATGACTGGCCGCAGGTCACGTCCTTGACGAGGTCCATGCCGACGAGACCCGGCCAGCCGCGCGCCTTTGCGAGCAGCGCGGGGATGTCGAAATTTCCCGAAGGGTCATGCGCGATGATGCCGTCGACATAGCCCTTCTCGCGGATGCGCCGCGTCAGCGCGCGGGTGTCGATGCCGGAGAGGCCGATGATGCCGCGCGCCTTCAGCCACTGGTCGAGATGGCCAGCCGCGCGGTAGTTCGAGGGATTGGTGATGTCGGCGCGGATCACGAGCCCACGCACGCCCGAGGCCGACGCCATGTTGGACGTCTCGATGTCCTCGTCATTGGCGCCGACATTGCCGATATGCGGAAAGGTGAAGGTGATGATCTGTCCGGCATAGGACGGATCGGTCAGGATTTCCTGATAGCCGGTCATCGCGGTGTTGAAGCAGACCTCGCCGACCGCCTCGCCGGTGGCGCCGATGCCGCGTCCCGAAAGCACCGTCCCGTCCTTCAGCACGAGGAGGGCGGTCGGCTTTTCGGTATCGCTCATCGTCTGGCTCTTTGCTTCGGGCGCCCGCGTGTTCATGCCGACTCCTCCCCGGAACTTTGCGGGCCCTCGGGCGCGCGCCGTTCCGTGGCGGCTTTCGTCGACACCTTCATACTGGCTCTCCAGGGGAGGGCGTGTCTGTCTTGGCCTGCCCGCAAGCGGGCAGGGGGCGGACGCCCCCGGCGACAGACTCGGTTTCCCGTTGAATTTGGCGGACACTAAGGGATCGACGGATTTCCGTCAAGACGCGGCGCGACGGAAATAATTCAATAAAATCAGTCTGTTATGGGGCGTGCGGCAACGCATCATTGAATTGCGCCGCCGGAGCGATTGGTTTAGCGTGGCGCCGATTCTGGCCCCGGCCTTCGTGCCGTGGGCCGCGACCATGGAGCGACCGGATGAGCGACAGTTTGCGCGACCGCATCAAGGCGGGCCTGACCGAGGCCACCAAGGCCCAGGACAAGCGGCGCATGTCGACGCTGCGCCTGATCCAGGCGGCGCTGAAGGACCGCGACATTGCGGGGCGCACCGACGGGCGCGATGCCGGCGTGGGCGAGGCCGAGATCCTCGAAGTCATGGCCAAGATGGTGAAGCAGCGCCGCGAGTCGGCCGAGACCTATGAAGCCGCCGGCCGCGTCGAACTCGCCCAGCAGGAGCGCGAGGAAATCGATATCATCGAAGGCTTCATGCCGAAGCAGCTGTCGGAAGCCGAAACCGAAGCCGCCGTCGCCGCCGTGATTTCCGAAACGGGCGCCGCGGGCATCAAGGATATGGGCCGCGTGATGGGCGAGCTGAAGAAGCGCCATGCCGGCCAGATGGATTTCGGCAAGGCCGGCGCCATCGTCAAGGCGAAGCTGGCCTAGCTTTCTTCCCCGTCAGTCCTGTGGCGGGCGGAGATGAACCCGGTAGGACGTGACCCGGCTCGGCAGGTTCATCGACCTTGCTACCTCCTCGATCACCTCCGGACAGGCGCAATAGTCGCGCACATACGAGATTGCGCCTTCCGTCTCACTGAAGCGCCAAATTTCCTCGATCTTCTCGCCGTCTTCTGCTTCGTTCCAGACCACGACGATCGGCTCGTCGAGATATATTCGCTTTTCCGCGCGGCGCGTGGGCATCTCGTCGCCTGGATGACCGTAGAGACAGGCGTGTAGCCAGCGATCCGGCTTCTGCAATTCCTCCCGTCCGCGTCCGGTGCCGAGCGCGAAGACTTCCGCTGTCACCGTTTCCAGCAGCAGCGCCGCAAGGCGGGCGAAATCGCCTGCGTTGAACGCCTCGACGAACTTGTCGATCAGTTCCTCCGTGGGGCGGTTCTGCGGTGTCTCGTTTTCCGGTTCGCCCAGTTTCGTGCGGGCACGGTGAAGTGCCGATTTGACGGCGCCGGTCGTCGTTTCGAGCATGGCGGCGATTTCCTCAAGCGTGAAGCCGCCCGCTTCCTTGAGGACAAGGGCGGCCCGTTCCTGCGGTGCCAGCCGGGAGAAAAGCGTCTTTCCGCCGTCGCGCAGCTCGACGGACATTTCCGCGGTTCCCGGTGCCGCCGCTTCGGGAAGGCCGTCGAGCGGGAGCGGTCTGGCCTTGCGTGTGCGGTCTATCCAGAGGTTTGTCGCCGTCCGGATCAAATAGGCGCGCCAGTTGGAAACGTCATAGTCCTCGAGCGCGATATTGGCGAAGCCGCGCAGCATCGCTTCCTGCACAAGGTCTTCGGCATCCCAGACGTTTCTGGCGAGGTAGCGGCAGTGGTGGAAGAGCGCCGTGCGGTGCGGTTCGATGGCGGCCAGATACCGTATCCAGGGTTTCCGCACGTCCATCCGGCCGATCTCGCCGTCGTCGTTTCCGTCCGGCATGACAAGGCTCCTCCCCTGTTTCATTGTCCCTCGCATGATAAGACGAAGAAGGAGGGCAAAAGGATACGTCCCGGTTTGGCCGTATCCCGCGATAGGCTAGACTTCCTCTCCCGGCACCAGAGGCCCCGCCATGTCCTTCCCCAAGTCCTTCCTCGATGAACTGAAGGGGCGCATCCGCGTCTCGGAGGTCGTT
>NZ_JBBECC010000122.1:0-23799 GCF_040882025.1 Parvibaculum sp.
TCTTCCTCGCTCATGCGGTCGGCGGACCCTTCGGCCGCGCCAAACGTGTCGGCCACCTCGCCTGCCGCCTCACCCGAGATCAGCAGTTGCATGTTCTCGACTTCCGGCTCTTCGGTCTCGACACGGCTTTGCATGCTGCCGATCAAATCTTCGCGCAAATCCTCCGGCAAGACTGTCCGTTCGGCGATCTCACGCAGCGCCACCACCGGATTCTTGTCGTTGTCACGCTCAACCGTAAGCTCCGCACCGGCCGACATGGCACGGGCTCGGTGCCCAGAGAGCAAGACAAGCTCGAAACGATTGGGAACCTTGTCGACGCAATCTTCAACGGTCACACGGGCCATTGCAAAACTCCAGTATGGGCGGGAACCTGATTTGGCCCTTTATGTAGGGGGCAGAATAGCAGAAAGCAAGCAAGAACAGGCATTTAGGACTCAATCTGCGACAATTTTAACTCCCCAGCCGCTCGACCTCGCGTAGCGCACCTGCTGGAAGACGACCAATCAACGTTTCGACGCTCTCCCCGGTCATGGGATGACGCCAACCCGGCACAATGTCCCGGAGCGGCAGCAATGCGAAGGCCCGCTCGGCTAATCCCGGATGCGGCAGAGCCAACGGAAGCGGCCCAACCCCCGCTTCGGGGCCCCTCGGTCCGACCGCCGGAATAACCATGCCCCGATAGTCCAGCAGGTCGAGATCGAGCGTACGCGGCCCCCATCGATCACGCCTGACTCGTTCAAACAAGACCTCGATCCGGTGAAGGAGTCCGAGCAATGTCGCAGGCGGCAGCGCGGATTCGATCTCCACCACTGTATTTACGTATTTTTGCTGTACATAAGTCGAAAGCGCCGGCGTTCTGTAGAGCGGCGCCCGCTCGCAGACCCGGATACCGAACGCGGGCATCATCTGCAGAGCCGCTTCGATCGTCTGTCGTGGTCCGCCCGCTGCGGTCGCCAGATTGCCGCCCAGTCCGACCAGGACCTTGGTGGACGCGGCGGATGGTCGCCCTATCTCTCTGGTGGCAAGACCGTTCATCGGACTTAATCCTCACGAAAACTCGGCAGAAAGGCTTGCCGGACTCCGGCCTTTGCCCTTAATGCTTTGGCATTGTTGCGATCTGCCACCCGATTCCATCGCCGAATTTTTGACGCAACCGTATAAATAGACAGGAGTCTCTCGATGATCTTTTATGCGCATGAACGCATGGCTCTTTTCATTGACGGTGCCAATCTCTATTCGGCGGCCCGAGGTCTGAATTTCGACATCGATTACAAGCGCCTTCTCGATTATTTCCGTGCCAAGGGTACGCTGATCCGTGCCTTCTACTACACGGCTCTGCTCGAAGATCAGGAATATTCGCCGCTCCGGCCTCTGATCGATTGGCTTGACTACAACGGCTATTCGGTCGTCACCAAACCCGCCAAGGAATTCACTGGTCCCGACGGCCGCCGTCGGGTGAAAGGCAATATGGACATCGAGTTGGCGATCGATGCGCTGGAACTGGCCGACAAGATCGACCACCTCATCCTCTTTTCCGGCGATGGCGATTTCCGTCGCCTGGTCGACGCGGTTCAGCGGCGAGGCAAGCGCGTTACGGTCGTCTCGACCATGCGCAGTCAGCCCCCGATGATCGCCGACGAATTACGCCGACAGGCCGATCAGTTCATTGAGCTCGAATCGATGCGGGACACCATCGGCCGCGCCCACGCCGACCGTCCGGCACCTACGATGCGTAACGATGTCGACTACGAGTATGATGACGAGGACGATGATGGCCTCGGCCAGCCGGCGCGCGCCTAAGCCCCTTGTGCTGACGCCAAGCGCCGCAGAGGCGCCCCACGACTGCCCGCTTTGCCCGCGTCTTGTCGCCTATCGCCGCGACAATGCCGCTGCACATCCCGACTGGTTCAACGCGCCGGTACCCTCCTTCGGGACAGAGAATGCTCGCCTCCTAATTGTCGGGCTTGCACCAGGGGTTCAAGGCGCAAACCGCACCGGCCGTCCCTTCACGGGCGACTTCGCGGGCGATCTTCTCTACGCGACATTGCTGGATTTCGGGTTTGCGAAGGGCGTCTATGCGGCCCGTCCGGACGACGGCCTTGAACTCGTCGACGCGATGATCACCAACGCCGTGCGTTGCGTCCCACCACAGAACAAGCCGACACCGGCCGAAGCCCGGACCTGCCTTGGCTTCCTGACCGCCCGCATGGCAGCGTTACCTCGCCTCAAGGCCGTACTGGCGCTTGGTCGCATCGCGCACGACGCAGTGCTGTCGGCGCAGGGACTCAAACGCTCATCGGCCGCGTTCGGCCATCAGGCGGCGCACGACATAGGCGACAATCTCCGCCTCTTCGATAGCTATCATTGCTCGCGCTACAATACCAACACGCGCCGCTTGACCGAGGATATGTTCCGCGCGGTTTTCGGCGATATCAGGAAGTTTCTCGACTAACCCTTCTCGCGAAGCAACCGGGCCTTGTCGCGTTCCCAGCTTCGCTCTTTCAGAGTCTCGCGCTTGTCGGCGAGCTTTTTGCCCTGCGCCAATCCGATTTCGACCTTCACCATATTGCGTTCGTTGAAATACATCCTGAGCGGCACGACAGTCATGCCTTGCCGTTGCATCGCATTGGTAAGTTTTTCGATTTCACGCTTGTGGAGCAGCAATTTCCGCGGTCGACGGGTCTCGTGATTAAACTGGTTGGCTTGCAGATAGACGGGGATATAAGCGTTGACCAGAACGATCTCCCCGCTCTTTGTTGCTTGCGCATAGGCCTCGTTGAGGCTGCCTTGCCCCAACCGCAACGACTTGACCTCCGAGCCTTTCAGCTCGATGCCAGCCTCGAATGTTTCGGAGATGCTGTAGTTGAAGCGTGCCTTGCGGTTGTCCGCAATGATCTTCCGACCGTCGCCGGCCTTTTTCTTGGCGCCACCGCTCTTGGAGGACATGGCTCTCCGGCCTCTCTTTCGGCCGTCTCAGTTAATCAGCCCGGCGGCCCGCATGGCCTCCCGAACCTTTTGCTCGGTGGCACCGGATGCCTGTGTCAACGGCAAACGCAACTCATTGGCACAAAGCCCGAGCAGACTGGCGGCAAACTTGGCTGGCGCCGGGTTGGGGTCAAGGAACAGCGCATGATGAAGCGGCATCAGCCGGTCCTGGATGTCGAGAGCCTTCCCGAAATCACCCGCGAGCGTCGTGTCCTGGAACTGCGCGCAAAGCGCGGGCGCAATGTTGGCCGTCACCGAAATGCAGCCGACACCACCATGCGCATTGAAGCCGAGCGCCGTGGCGTCCTCACCCGACAACTGACAAAAATCTGGTCCCATCGCCTGCCGTTGCAGGCTGACCCGCGCGAGATTGGCCGTTGCATCCTTGACGCCAATGACATTCTTCAACGCAAAAAGCCGCACCATCGTTTCGAGACTGATATCGACGATGGTCCTGCCGGGAATGTTGTACAATACAATTGGAATATCGACCGCGTCGTTGATCGCCTTGAAGTGTGCATAAATGCCTTCTTGCGAGGGCTTGTTGTAGTAGCCCGTCACGCTCAACACGGCGTCTGCACCAACCTTGCTGGCAAACCGGGTCAGCTCGATCGCCTCGAGCGTATTGTTCGATCCCGCCCCGGCTATCACCGGCACGCGGCCCCGGGCCGTCTTGACGCACAACTCGACCACCCGCTTGTGTTCGTCATGGCTCAGCGTCGGCGATTCGCCCGTGGTACCGCAGGGAACCAGCCCATGCGTGCCCTGCTCGATCTGCCACTCGACCAGTTTAACGAACGCAGCCTCATCCACCGCGCCGTCCCGAAACGGCGTTATGAGCGCGACATACGATCCCTTGAACATGGCTTTGGCTCCAATGCCACCCGGGCTGCCGGCTGGCGGTAATTCCTTCGGTTGTCTCCGAAGGCGCGCAAGATACCCATAAGCGAAGCCAGCGGCAAGAAAACAGCCACTCTTGGCGCTTGTGGTCTATTGCCGGGCGCGTTAGCACATAGGTAGTCTCGATAGTGGATAATCCGTGGTGCAGAGGCTGCCCGCCACAGATGTCCCAGTGCGGAAATCCCGGACCGTAAGGAGCCCCCATGGCGGGACTTACTTCGACCGGCCGCGTGCCTCTGGAGTTTTGGAAACACGTTGTGGCACACGACACGGGATTTGGTCTGAATAAGTGCGGGTGGGGAGCGTCGATTGCCCTCGCATGCCTGATGCTGACCGCGACGACCGTTGCGGCAACGACGGTGCCGCTGTCCCGGCCTGAAGCTCGGAAACCGGCGCTAAGCGCCGCGTCCTCCGCCACCGTTTCGGCTACAACGGCCGCAAAACCCACCATATCGCAACTCAACGCTGCCGATCTCACCGCAGCGCGTGACGCTTTTGCCGAAGCCGACAGGGCAAACTGGGTCGCCGTACGGCAGCATGCGGCGCGTATCTCAGATCCCCTCGCTGCCAAACTGATCCGCTGGACACGCCTGCAGGCCGAAAACAGTGGCTCGACCTTCGCCGAAATCACCACCTTCCGGGAACAAAATCCCGACTGGCCGCGGCTTGCCACCCTCGCCCTTCGCGCCGAGAACGCGCTTCTCGCTTATCCCATGTCGAACAACGACGTTTTGGCCTGGTTCTCGGCCAATACACCGGTCACCGGCGAAGGCAAAATTCGGTACGGCAAGGCGCTGATCGACACAGGAAAGACCAATGAAGGCGTGACCTGGATCCGGCGTGGCTGGATCGATCATGATTTCTCGGCAGCGCGCCAGAAGGAGCTCCTGGCTTCCTATGGCAGCCACTTCGACGCCGAGACACAGAAGGCACGCCTCAGTCGCCTCCTGTGGGAGCAACGCACGACAGATGCCAAAAGCGCCGCCAACCTTATCGGACAGGATGCGCGCACGCTGGCAGACGCGCGCATCCAGTTGAATGCGGGCTCCAGCCAGGCAAGCGCTGCATTGTCACGTGTACCCGTCGCGCTGCGGGCCGATCCGGGCCTGCTTTACGACCAGGTGCGCTACGAACGTCGCCGCGGCAATGATCACACCGCCCTTCCGCTACTGCTGACCGCACCGACCGAGGCGCACCAGATGATCCGCCCGGACATCTGGTGGGTGGAGCGCAAGATTCTGGCGCGAAAGGCTCTTTCCGGTGGCCTCTACCAGCAAGCCTATGAGCTCAGCGCTGCACACGGTCTGACCGAGGGCGTCGAGTTTGCCGAAGGCGAATTCATGGCCGGGTGGATCGCTCTGCAATTTCTCAACAAGAGCGATGTCGCGCTCAATCACTTCAAGCGGCTCAGCGATGGCGTTTCGACACCCATCAGCAAGGCACGCGCCTACTATTGGAGCGGGCGTGCCGCTGCCGCTACCGGCAACAAGGATGCTGCAATCGGCTACTACCGTCAGGCAGCAAACTATCCTGTCAGCTTCTACGGCCAACTTGCGACCGCCGCGTTGAGCGGCAAGGATGGCGATGGAAAACTGCATTTGCCGTCAAACCCAGCGCACTCCGCCAAAGCCAGGCAACGTTTTGACAGCCGCGAACTGGTTCGGGCCGCCCGCATTCTTCAGGATCTGGATCGCGTGCAAACTCGCTGGTCGGTCATGTTGCATCTGGCCGATACACTGACCGATCCGGCGGAGCTGGCCGCCTTATCGGATCTTGCGCGCAGCTTCGATGATCAGAAACTCTCGCTGCGCATCGCAAAGGCCGCCGCGTCACGAAATATCATTCTTCCGGACCATGCCTATCCAACAACGCTGATGCCACAATGGACGCACAGGGGTCCGCCCGTCGAAAAGGCGCTGGTCTACGGCCTGTCACGTCAGGAAAGCGAGTTCGATCCAAAAGCCTTGAGCCCGGCGGGCGCGCGCGGATTGATGCAATTGATGCCGGGCACGGCACGTATTGTCGCTCGGCAGATCGGCATGCCTTATGCGGCGAACCAACTGACAGATCCAGTCTACAACGCGACGCTTGGTGCGGCACATCTCGGCGATCTGATCGAAAACGACTTTGCAGGCTCATACATCATGAGTATTGCCGCCTACAACGCGGGTGGATCGCGCGTACGCCAATGGGTTAACCAGTTCGGCGATCCACGCTCCAGTGCAGTCGATCCCATCGACTGGATCGAGACCATTCCCTTCTCGGAAACGCGAAACTACGTGCAGCGTGTCATCGAGAATCTGGAGGTCTATCGAGGCCGTCTGGCCGGCGAGGCTCAACAGACACGCATTGAAGGCGATTTGCGCCGCCACAGCGGCACGCCATTCGCGACACCCGCGCCGACGCCACGACCGTCCAGTGTGCCGCTGGCTCCTCCCCCCGCGTCGACGCCGGCCAGCGGGTCTACCGCACCGTCACCAGCTGCGCCGCCGACCGGCACCGCCGCCATGTCACCGGTCGTGGAGGATGAAGAGGTTTCCGCCGTCCGCTAGCTTTCTTGTATCGCGCCTTGCCGCGTCGCCGCGTCTCGACCATGATCCTCACCCACGCGACCGGAGACAAACATGGCAAAGCCGCCCATTCGTGAAATCTTTTACACCAGTCAGGATGGCCTAAAGCTCTTTGCGCTCGACTATGGTGAGCGCACGGCGAAGGGTGTACCAATCGTCTGTCTGCCGGGCCTGACACGCAACTCAAAAGACTTCGAACCGCTGGCAACGCACCTTTCCAAACGTCACCGCGTGCTTTGTCCCGATTTTCGCGGCCGCGGCCGCTCGCAATATTGCGATAAATGGGACGACTACACGCCCATCCATGAAATGATGGATACCCTCGATCTGATGGGCGCGGCCGGCGTTCCGCAAGCTGTTTTCATCGGCACATCGCGCGGCGGTATGGTCGCGATGCTGCTCGCCGCCTTCCGTCCCAACGTCATCAAGGGGGCGGTGCTGAATGATATCGGTCCCGAGGCTGACCCGCGAGGCATCGCGCGCATCGCCGGCTATGTCGGCGTCATGGAAACGCCCACCACATGGGACGAGGCGGCCGTAAAACTGCGCATGATGAACGAGCGCGAGTTTCCGAACCTGTCGGCCGAACAATGGCGCGCCTTCGCGCACCGAACTTTCGCCGAAGAAAACGGCGCACCGAAGCTCGACTACGACGCGAAAATAGGAACGGCGATGCGCAAAGGTATGGAAACGACAAAGGGCGAGGCGCCAACCCTCTGGCCCCAGTTCAAGGCATTGGCTCAAATGCCGGTTCTGGTCATCCGGGGTGAATACTCGGATTTGCTGACGGCCGAAATCGTCGGCCGTATGGCGGCAGAACATCCATGCTTGAAATCCGTCATCGCCCGTGACCGTGGCCACGCCCCCTTTCTCGATGAACCGGAAGTGCTTGCCGCGATCGACGATTTCCTGTTGAACGACATTGCCTGACCGTCGTCATTCGTTACGCCCGATCTCAGCGGCTGCACCGTCTCGCGGAGGCTCGATCGGCGCCGTCACGATTTCCTGCGCCGCTTGCAGTCGCATTGCGGCCCGGACCGCATGATGTGCGATACGCCGTACGAGATCGGCTTCGCGCATGGCGTCGTCGAGGTAGGCAAGATGAACAAAATCGCCCCGCGATGCCGCCGAAAGAACCCCCTGTTTCGTCGCCTGATATTGATCTTCGAATTCCCGCGCCTTCGCGGCCAGCCACTCCCCGTCGGCATGGTCGGATTGCGTTCGTTGATCAACCAGGAACTCTGCCAATGCCGCCCTGTACCGCACAATACCCTCTCGCGCGCGTTCCGGCAGCCGCGCCTCCGCCGTCGCATAGGTCATCAACCCCTGCAACTCGTGAATAGCGCCATTGTAGTGTTGAAGCGCACGCAAAATGTGAGCGAGCGCATCGGGCAAACCTGCAGGCAGCCGTGCCTCCGACAGCGCTGCCGCATAATCCCTTACCGATCCTGAAAGGTTTGTCGCCACGGCCGACCGACGACGGATATACCCAGCCTGGTCGGTCGGGCTTTGCAGGTAGCGTGCGGCCGCATCTGTCACGATTGTGCCCAGCCGCCGCAATTCAAGCAGCAGGCTCGGCACTGCAAGTGATGGTATGTCGCGCAGCGTCTGATCGAGGTGTCGAGGACGTGCTTCGTTTTCCTCTTCCGATACAAATCTGGCTTCGAGCCAGCGGATCAATCGGTCCGCAACGAACCAAAAAAGGACAACACCAAAAACGTTGAACAGCGTGTGAAAAAGCGCCAAGACGGTCGCCGGACCCGGTTCGAACCAATCGGCGGCCGCTATCCAACCGACAACAGCCATGAAACCCGGCAGAATTAGCAGCGCGATGGCGCCAGTTGTCAGATTGAAAATCAAATGACTTGCCGCAACGCGCTTCGCACTCGATGTCGCATTTAGAACTGCCAGCAGGCCGGTCACGGTCGTGCCGAGATTGGCGCCGATCACCATGGCAGCGCCAGTCTCGATCCCGATCAATCCGCCCGACACGGCCGAGAGCGCCACCGCGATCGACGCACTGGAGGATTGTGCCATCGCGGTGACGGCAAAGCCTACCAGGACAAACAGCACATCCTGGTAAAAGCCACCAGCGAATGCCCCGACTTGAACGCCGGCCGCGATGCCCTCGAATGTCTCCTTGAGTACCGCCACGCCGAAAAAAAAGAGACCAAAGCCAGTCAATGCCTCGCCCAGTGCGCCGCGCGCCGTACCTGGAGCCGTCAGTCGAACGATCATCCCGAGTCCGATCATCGGCAGCGCCAGGAATTCGATATTCACGTTGAAGCCGATGGTGACCACGATCCAGCCGGTCATGGTGGTGCCGACATTGCTGCCGAAGATCACCCAGACGGCTTGACCGAGTGTCAGCATACCGGCATTGACGAAGCCGATAGCCGCGACCGTCACGGCACTCGACGACTGCAACAGCGCCGTTAGCCCGAAGCCTGAGGCAAGCCCCTTCGCGCGTGAATTGGTCCAATTCTCAAGCAACGTCTTCAGCGATGGCCCGGCCGCGACCTTCAACCCTTCGGTCATCAGCCACATGCCAACAAGAAAGAGACCCAGGCCGCCCAAAAGACCAGTCGCGCTCTCGATGCTCATGAACCCGTATTTCCTCCTGTGGCACCGATTATCGTCACTTCCACGAACGAAGGAAGAGGCCGCGTTTCATCGTCGCACGCTCAGCATTCGCCTTGCCCCTTTCTGGAACTCGAACGGCACCTCCTGTAGCGCACAATGGGCGCCCTGTGCGGCCAGCACGCGCATGACGCCCGGCAGATGGCTCGACGGCCGGCCATCGAGGTTGAACAGGGGAAAGACACGCACCTCCTCCGCCACCCGCAGCAGTTCCCACATTGCCGCGACATGGAAATCGAAGTCGAGAGCATCGCCATAGAGAAAGAGAAAATGCGACGAGAGCGCGAGTTTGAATGTGCCGTCGATAAACGGCAGCCTTGGCAGCGCCGCCGTTATGTAGCGCCCTTCCTTCTTGCCGGCCTCGAAATCGGCCAAAAACAGCGACAGCGCCTCGCGTCGCAGCTTGTGGATTGCCTCTTCCGATCCGTAATAACGCCAGTTGAAGCGATAGGCCGCACGGCGCATGCCCTCACGCATAGCGACAGCGGTCGCTTCGAAACGTGCGGCAATCACCTCACCCGAAAAATCGTAGATCGGATCGGCTGCAACGACCTGCAGCCCAAGCCTTGCCGCCTCTGCCGCAAACGATGACGGCCCGCCGCCAGCATCAAGCACCGGTCCAATGTCGGCCAGATCGTCGAGCGCAAAAAACGCCCGGTACTCGCCGAGCCGCCGCCCCCACGGCACGACACCATCGAGAACGAACTCCGGCGATTGCCTATACTTTGCTTCCTTGATCATCTTCAGCTCCTCTAAATCCGGAACCGCATCCGGGAGGCGCTTTCGATGAGACTTTCGCAAACGAAAAGGCCGCCTCCAGTTGGGGCGGCCTTGTCCGGGTCAAATGACAGACGACGAAACGGGGCCACCCTCTAGGTGGTCCACCATGCGCCGGTAACGAAAAACAGGCCTGCCATTGTCTCTCCTCGTGCCGGACTTATCCGGCGGCCGGAAATCTAGACCCACGGCATCACTTTGCCAAGCGGTAATGCATGACGCCCCAGGCGAGGTACCCCTTGTCGGCACCGTCAACCCAGTGACCCAGACCCTTGATCATGTTGTCGAGATAGTCGCGGGAAGCGATCTTCGAAAGCCGCTCGTAGCCGTCGGTTAGTTCACGTGCGACGCGTGCATAGTGCCGCCGAAGCTGGTGGGTCAGCTCCGTGACTTCAAGCTTCTGGAAACCGCGCTCCGTCAACTCCCGCTCATAAAACCCGAAGCTCCCGAGCGTCTCGAGATGGATGCGATCGAGGATCGGCTGCAATACACCCTCGGGGCAGTCATCCGCCTGCATCGGATCTGTAAAGATGAACTGTCCGCCAGGCTTCAGCACCCGCTTCACTTCGTCCAGCACGCACCGCCGGTTACCGCTGTGAAGGATCGCATCCTGTGACCAGATGACATCGAAGCTGTTACTTGGCGCCGGAATATTTTCGAAATCGCCATGCAAAACTTCCACGAGGTCGTCGAGAGCTGCCTTTCGTGTCAGATCGCGGTTCAGCCGGTTTTGCGTTTCGCTGATGTTGACGCAGGTGACATGACACCCCCGTGTCTTTGCCAAGTGGCGCGCAGCCCCGCCATAGCCCGCACCGATATCGAGCACGCGATCTCTGGCACCAAGCCCTCTGAGCATCCCCGCCAATGTTTCATCGTTGCGGTAGCTTGCGGCGACGATCGGCTCGTCGTCGTTCTCATACATTCCGATATGGATATCCTCGCCACCCCATACATGAAAGTAGAATGCGTCTGCATCGGGACTGTCGTAATAAGCCTCCGCCTGGGCTACCGCGGCTGATCTAGTCTTCGGCATTGTAGGTCTTCTCCGCAACATGAATAAAGAAATCGGCCTCGTCGTCCTTGTAGGTTTCCTGGAAGTCGCCGAAGGTCACGACCTTCTGGAATCCGACTTCACGCATTAGCCGCCGCGTATAGTCCTTGCGAAGCGGGAACATGTTGAGGTGGTAGACGCTCTTGTCCGGAAATTCGTAACGAAAGCGTGCAAGACTTTCGTCCACATGTTCCGGCTCTGCGGTCACCTTGTCGCCGCAGTAGTAGTACTTGTGCTTGCTGCTGAACCCCTTGTCGAGAATGATGTCGTAGTTGCGCTGATCGAGGATCAGCAATCCATCATGCTTCAACGCCGCATAGAACTCAGCCAGGGCTCGCCGCCGGTCGGTTTCCTCGAAAAGATGCGTAAAGGAATTTCCGAGGCAGATGATCGCATCAAACTTTCCGTGCACGTCTTTATTGAGCCATCGCCAATCGGCATGAACTGTCTGAAGAACAAAACCGTGATCGCGCCCATTGGCAAACGCCTTGGCAAGCATGTCGGCGCTACCGTCGACGCTCGTTACATCGAAACCGGCCTTCAGCAATTGCACGGAATTGAATCCAGTGCCGGTCGCCACATCAAGAATCTTGTGCTTGCCTCGGGCCTTCAGAATATCAATAAAAAAATGTCCCTCGCTTTCGGCACGGCTCTCCCATCCGATGAGGTCATCCCATTTCTCGACGAATGATTCGACGTATTCCTGCTTGTAATGGTCCGTTTCGCGAACCGCGAGCGGATCATCCCCGAACTGTTGTTTCTGGTTGGCGCGTGGTTTCATCGGAGTTTCCTTTGGGAAATGAAAGGTGCATTGCGCACGCGCGTTTCCGCTGCCGCCAAATGCCCTGCGACGTTGGCGAAATTCAAGCCGACGCCTATGAAATCGGTTTCTTGTGCCCGCAAGAGTACCGCGCAAGACGCACGAAAACGGGCCGCCCCCCATGGAAGCCGACGAGTAATCGTGCGACGAAAGCGACAGACGCCGCAGGGGCGAGACTGAGGACACGTACCACGCAGTATCACGCAGCACAAAAAAGCCCACTCAGCGAAAACAAACTAACAAAGCTGACAGCGCGGATCAACCACGCATGACACATTAAAAAAAATCCCTGTAATGCGGGGATTTTCAGTCCCTCAGTCAAACACACATATGTAAATCAGTGCCCATCAGCGACGATACCGTCAATTCCGTCCTCATCGCGCTCAAGCGTCGGATTCATCGAGGCACTGCGCACTTGCGGCAAGGACTCAGGATGCATCTCGCGAAGGTAAGCCACCAGTTTCTCCCGCACCTCGCAACGCAAGTCCCACGCTTGTGACGATGTTCGCGCGCTCACCAGCGCCCTAATCTCAATCGTACGTGCAGTCGCATCTGTCACTTGAACGTTGGCGACATTGCCATCCCAGAGCGGCAACTCCCGGACGATTTTGATCAGATGGCCTCGCATTTCATCGACCGGCAGTGTGTAATCGGCGTGAAGGAAAACCGTGCCGATAATCGATGCGCTTTCGCGTGTCCAGTTCGTGAATGGATTCTGGATGAAATAGGAAAGCGGCACGATCAGCCGCCTCCAGTCCCAGATGCGGATCACGACATAAGTGCCCGTTATTTCCTCGATCCACCCCCACTCTCCCTCGATTACAACGGCATCGTCGATGCGGATCGGCTGCGTCACCGCAATCTGAATACCGGCGATGAGGTTTTCGAGCACTGGACGCGCCGCAAAGCCGAGAACAAGGCCCGCAGCGCCGGCCGATGCGAAAATACTGACGCCGTATTGCTGAACGGATTCGAACGACATCAATACCGTTCCGGTAGTCAGCATGGCAATGAGCGTAATCGCAACCCGTCGCAAAATTCGAATCTGCGTCACGTGTTTGCGCGCCAGGAGATTGTCCGCAACATCGATCCGAAACCGGCTCACATAGACATCGCTCGCAATATGCGTTGCCATCATCGCGGTCCATCCGACGATAATAATAAGACACACCGTGAGAATCGCGCTCAGAATCGAAAGATCTCTCGCAGCGAGCGGAGCCGCCTGAACAACGAAAGTTGCAAAGACGAAAACGACGACCGCACGCGTGAGCATTCGTGTTCGCCGGAGAACGGTCTGTACATAGACAGCCCGGCGCGAGAACGCAGCAGTCAACAACCTCAACGCAATCCAGTGAATCGCCACAGCCGCGGCCAGCGCCAGGGTCAACAGAAGAACTGTCGTGCTCCACACCGGCATCCAGCCGAAAGCCTCATAGAATGGTGCAAACTGCCGTTCGGACAAATCGTTCCTCACCCAAAAACATGATCCGGTGAGTGAACTAGGTCGTTGCCCTGCGGGAACAAGCCTCAGCCCGACAACGCAAAGTTGTCATTCGAGCGCGCAAGACCGCACTGATGCCTGGATCTAGTTTCGAATAGAACTCAGAGTCCCCCATCGAATTCGAGATAGACTACCCCGGCGAAGTCTGATGCCTCAGAAACATGACCCTCGGGAATGTCGGTTATGGCAACGACAATGCCGGTATGCCATCCAATGCTGGATGTGAAGATGTGATATTCGTTGGCTGTTCCATCCGACGCTGGTGGCGCGAGAAGCAAAAAACAAGCGAGATAGAGACTGGAAGAAGCTTGATGACGGAAGTTCCGCACCGCCGCATTTCAGCTATCGCGGTCTGGCTTGATCGTCAGAGTCGGGATCGACCAATCGTAAAAGATCGCCAGCAATCTAATACCGAGCACTGCCCCGATCGTTCCCCAGAGACTGAGAACAGAACCAATGCCGTAGCTGTCGGCGGCGACATAGAGCATCGCCCCCGTTAGTGCCGCCAGTGCATAAACTTCCTTCTTGAGGATAATTGGCGTCCGGTTGGCCAGAACGTCGCGGATAATGCCGCCAACGATTCCGGTCACCACACCCATAATGACTGCAACAAAACCCGATGTGCCCATTTCGAGCGATTTTCGGGTCCCCAGTGCCACAAAGACAGCAAGCCCCACAGCGTCGGCAACGGCAATCGGACGGCGCGCTTTCTGCGCCCAGCGCGCAGCCGGGATCGCCGCGAGCGCTGCCGCGGCCGCCACCGCGACATACCAGGACTGGCCGATCCAGAAGACCGGTGCATCGAGCAATATATCCCGCAGCGTACCCCCACCCACGGCCACGATAATGCCCAGCACCATCACCCCGAACCAGTCCATCTGCCGCTCGCCGGCAACAAGCGCTCCCGACACAGCGAAAGCCGCAATGCCGACAAATTGGAGCGACACCAGGAGATGAAGATGGGTCATGGAATCCAACCTTTCCACACTCGTTCTGGCAAGATGGCAGCATCCAACCTAGTGTACTCGAGCCTCGTCGACCAGACGGAGGAACTAAAGCGAACGTTTGAAGATCAGCGAGGTGTTGACGCCACCAAAAGCAAAATTGTTCGACATTGTGTATTCGGCGTCGATGTCGCGGAATCTCCCGACGATGTAGTCGAGCTCGCCGCATTTCGGGTCAACATTCGTGAGGTTGACGTTGGGCGCGAAGCTTTTCTCGCGCATCATCTCGATGGTGAGCCATGCCTCGACGGCGCCGCAGGCACCGAGCGTGTGGCCGAAATAGCCCTTCAGCGAATGGATCGGCACGGCGGGCCCCAGAATGCGCGAGGTGGCGACCGTCTCGGCGACGTCACCCTGCAGCGTGGCGGTGCCGTGACCGCTGACGAAACCGATGGCGTCGGGCGGCAGCCCCGCATCGCCAAGCGCGAGCTGGAGCGCGCCGCCCATGGTTTCCGATTTCGGGTCGGTGACGTGGGAACCGTCCATGTTGGTGCCGAAGCCGACGATCTCTGCATGGATGGTGGCGCCGCGCGCCATCGCATGTTCGCGCTCCTCGAGGATGAGCGCGGCGGCGCCCTCGCCGATCACGAGCCCGTCGCGGTCGCGGTCATAGGGACAGGGCGCCGTATGCGGCGCGTCATTGTGGCAGCTGGTGGCGAAAAGCGTGTCGAAGACGATGGCCATGGTGGGACAAAGTTCTTCCGCGCCGCCCGCGATCATCACATCAGCATGGCCGTAACGGATCGCTTCGCAGGAATAGCCGATCGCCTGCGAGCCCGAGGTGCAGGCCGACGAAGTGGTGATGACGCGGCCCTGCAAGCCGAAGAAGATGCCGATATTGATGGCGGCGGTGTGGCTCATCATCTTGATGTAGCTCATGGCACTGAGACCCGTCGCCACGCCTGTATCCATGAAATGGACGAAGCCCTCTGTCGAGCCGTAGGAGGAGCCGAAGGCGACGCCGGTGCGGCCGGAGGTGAGCACCGGATCGTCGGCGAGGCCCGCATGGGCGAGCGCGCGCTCGGCCGAATGCACGGCAAGTGCCGCGACGCGGCCCATGGAGCGCATCTTCTTGCGGGGAAAAATCTTCTCATGTTCGAAATGGCCGGCGGGGGCACCAAGCCGCGTCCGGAGGTCACCGAGCCTGTCCCAGTCCTCGATATAGCGCACGCCCGTGCGGCCAGCGGCCATGTCGGCGCGAATGCCGCTCCAGTCGCTGCCGAGGGGCGTCACCCCGGCCATGCCCGTCACGACCACGCGGCGCATCAGCACATCCCCCCATTGACCGATATGACCTGCCGCGTCATGTAGCCGGCTTCGTCGGATAGGATGAAGGCGACGATGCCGGAGATCTCGTCGGGTTTCCCCAGGCGCTGCATCGGAATCATCTTGAGAATCTCCTCGACGGGCGCGTCCTCTATCATCGCAGTTTCAATGACGCCCGGCGCCACGCAATTGACCGTGATCTTCCGCGTCGCCAGTTCGACCGCCAGCGCCTTGGTGGCGCCGATGATGCCGGCCTTGGCGGCGCTGTAATTCACCTGGCCGCGATTGCCGATGATGCCCGAGACCGACGAGATGGTGACGATGCGGCCGCCGTCGCGGCGGCGGATCATCGGCATCACGAGCGGATGCACGACATTGAAAAAGCCGCCGAGGTTGGTATCGACGACACCGTCCCAGTCCTCGCCGGTGAGCGCGGGAAAGGCGTTGTCGCGCGCAATGCCGGCATTGAGGACGATGCCCCACCAGGCGCCGTTCGCCGCGATTTCGGCCTCGAGCGCCGCGAGAGAGGCGGCGCGGTCGGAGACGTCGAAGCCGAGAATGCGCGCGCTGCCGCCCGCCGCCTCGATGGTGCGGCAGGTTTCATCGGCGCCCGCCCTGTCGGAACCGTAATGAACCGTGACGGGAAAGCCGTCGCGCGCAATGCGGATGGCGATGGCGCGGCCGATGCCCTTGCTTGCACCGGTGACGAGGACGGGGCGTTTCGCGGCGTCGCTCATGACATCTCCTGCGGCATGTCGAAGACGCCGTCTTCGGGCCGGTAGACATTGATGGACGCCGTGACGCGGTCTTCGCCGTCGATGCGAATGACGCCGTCAAAGGCGGCCATGCCGTTTTCGTTGAAGGTCATGTCGACATGAATGCGCAAGGTCTCGCCCATCGTGAAATAGCCACACGCCGCCTTGTAGCGCCGCGTGCCGAGAAGAAATCCGATCTCGGGCGGTGCACCGGTGACATGACGCAGCGCGCCGTCATAGGCGGCGATGGTCTGCGCGAGATATTCGAGGCCGACATAGGCCGGCACGCCGCAGCCTTCCCGGTAGAAGGTCGAGCCTTCCGAAATCGTCACCTCCGCGACCGCATGAATGTCGGACGCCTCGACCAGCCGGTCGATCAGCAGCATGGTGCCGCTGTGCCTTACGAGGTTGTCGATTTGCGGCAGGGAGCGGGACATCATTCGCGCGCCAGGATAAGGGCCAGATTGTTCCCGCCAAAGGCATAGGAACAACTCATCATATACCGGCCATCGACCCGCTCGCCAACGCGGTCGGTGAGATGAAGGACGGGAAGCGTCGGATCGGCCTCGCCGTCCCAGAGATGCGGCAGCGCCTCGCGCCGCGACAGCGCCATGGAAATGAAGGCCGCCTCGCAGGAGCCGGCCGCGCCCAGCATATGGCCCGTCAGTGCCTTGGTGGAACTGCACGGAAGATCGGGGCCGAAGAGCCGGTGCGTAACGGCCGCCTCCATCGCATCGTTGAGCCGCGTCGCCGTACCGTGAAGATTGAGATAGGCGATATCGGAAACCGCGATGCCGGCATGCGCGAGCGCCTGTTCGATCGCGAACGCGGCGCCCCTGCCTTCGGGATCGGGCGCACTCAGATGATGCGCATCGGAACTTTCGCCCCAGCCCGCGATACGGATATCGGACGGCGTCCGCGCCAGCACGAAGAGCGCGCCGCCATCGCCGATATTGATGCCGTCGCGATTGGTGCTGAAGGGGTTGCAGCGCACCGCCGAGATGGAATCGAGAACCGAGAAACCGTTCAGCGTCAACCCGCACAGCGTGTCGACACCGCCCGTCACGACGACGTCGCAAAGGTCCGCCTGGATGAGCCGCGCCGCCGCCACGATCGCCTTGGCGCCGGAGGTGCAGGCAGTCGAGACGCCGTAGCAGGGACCGGCGGCACCCGTCACAGCCCCGACAAAGGCGGCGGGATCGCCGAGTTCATGGCGCGGAAACTGAAAATCGTTCGGCCACGTATCCGTCGTGAGGCGCCGGACAAGTGCCGTCTCCCAGCTTTCCATGCCCGACGTGCTGGTGCCGATGACGACGCCGACGCGCGGCGCACCGAAGGTCGAGACCGCCTCGGCGATGACGGGCAGAAGCGGCGTCAGGCAATGATGGACAAGGCGGTTGTTGCGGCTGTCCCAATCGGCGAAGGCCGCCGGCAACGCGCCGGGGTCGAAACGCAGGCGACCGACCGGCGGCGTGCGGCCGTCCGCAATGGCCTCGGTCTGATCGAGCCCTGCAGGATCCCCTGCGAAAAGCGCATCCGCGACGCTGTCCCAATCCGCGCCGAGCGCGTTCGCTGCCGAGGAAGCCGCGATATAGACAGCGGGGTTCTTCATTGCGGCGCGACCCAGTGACTATCGATGGCGAGTTCGTAATCATAGGCGAAATTGCGGAGCCGCGCCGGGCCCTCCCAGACATTGCCGGTGGGACGCCTCACTTCGACGAGAAGTTCGCCATTGCGGAAGATCCGCCGGGCGCCGCTTCCCGAGACAATGAGATCGCCGCCGGAAAGGGCCGCGCGCAGGGCCTCGTCCGAGGCATAGACCAGCATGAAATCGGCGAGGAGACGGCGGGCAGGCAGGCCCCGGGGCGCGATGCCGTTCCGGACAACCACGGCCCCCTCATGCCATTCGATCGTCATGAGGCGCGGACCGGACGGCACCGTCATCGCAAGCGCAAAGCGAAGCGGTGTCGTTTCGACGGCGGCCTGGAAGCGATCATTCCGTCCGCCATAGCTCGCGCGCACAAGCTGCGTTGCATTCGCTTCCGTGCCGAAGGGCGGGCGGGACGGCAGAGTGAGCGAAACGCCGGGCGCAATCTCCTCCCGCACGGGCAAACCGGGCGCGCTGGCCGCACATCCCGCAAGGAAGAGCAGCGCCGGAAGAACCAGCCAGCCTAACCGCACAACTCTTCCACCATCTTGAGATATTTGCCCGGCTCGCGAACGAAGGGATTTGTGTCATCCCAGGCGTAGCCCGCGAGCACGGAGGTGATCAGCTTCTTGACCTGGTTTTCATTCGCGGGCTGATTGAAAATCACCTTCTGCAGCGAACCGTCATACCAGCCGCTGACATAGGCACGGAAGGTTTCGACGCCGCGGGCGAGCGGCCGCGCGAATTCCCCATCCCAGTCCACCGCCTCGCCGTTCAACTGCTTCACCAGTACATGCGTGGCAAGCGACGCCGATTTGAGCGCGATGGTGACACCCGACGAGAATACCGGGTCGAGAAATTCGCCGGCATTGCCAAGCAGCGCATAGCCGGGACCGGTGAGGCTGCTGACGCGGCAGGCATAGCCGGAAATCTCGCCGACGTCGCGCACGCGCCGCGCCTTTACCAGCAGATCGGCCATGAGACCGGATTCGGCGACCAGCGCGGCGAGCTGTTCTTCGCGCGTGGTGCCATAGGGCGCCAGATCTTCCGGCTTCCCGACCACGCCCATGGAGCAGAGGCCGTCGGCGAGCGGGATGAGCCAGTACCAGATTTCGGAATTGTTGGGATTGACCGTGATCAGGATCTTGTTGCGGTCATAATCCTGGGGAGAAATATTGTCTTCGACATGGGTGAAGATCGACATCCGGTTCGGAAAGCTGGTCGGCGATTCGAGATCGAGAAGCCGCGCCAGCACGCGACCGAAGCCACTGGCATCGAGGACGAAACGAGCGGTGATGTCGCGCTCGTTCCCCGCCTCGTCGCGGACCGTGAGACCGGGAGCGACGGGGTCCGGCCGCATCGCGACGACCGTCTGTCCGAAGGAAATCTTCGCCCCCTTGCGCGCCGCACCGCGCGCGAGAAGATCGTCGAACTTGTCGCGACGGACCTGGAAAGTGGTGCCCCAGCCGCCGGCGCTTTTCGCCCGGAAGTCGAAACTCTCTTCCTTGTCGCCGCAGCGAAAGATCGCGCCGTTCTTGTGCTGGAAACCGGCCTCGACCACATCGCGCAGCAGATCGGCTTCGGCGAGCCATTCCATCGCCTGCGGCAACAGGCTTTCGCCGATGGAGAAGCGTGGAAAATGAACCCGCTCCAGCACCTCGACCGAAAAACCGGCATCGGCGAGCATGGCCGCCGCGACCGAGCCCGCAGGCCCGGCACCGATGATCACAACATCAGGACGCAATTTCTTCCCCACTCGAAGCGCCGGCCCGCCGCCCCCTTGCGAGGGGCGAGAGCGCCAGCGACACGAAAATCCCCACCGCCACGGTGACGCCGAAACTCCTGACGGGCAAGACCGAACTTAGACCGAGAAGACCGACCGAGATACAGGTCATCAGCGCCGCCAGCACAATGCCGACCCGGGTCCATTTACCATTCTCGTCCGGATGTTCCCGCTGAAAAATCGCGTAATCGACACCGGCGCCCACCACCAGAAAGAGGCCCATGGCGGAGAAAAAGGAAAAAGGCAGACCAAGCAGCATGACGATGGCGGGTGTCGCCAGGACAGCGAGAAGCGCCGGCAGGAGCACCCGAAGCGCGGAGACTTCGCGATATATGACGAGCAGCATGAGGCCCGTCATGAAGCAGGCGGCAGCGACACCGAGGGTCGCAAGACGGCGATATTCGCCAAAAAGCGCGGAATAAAGGTCCGCCGGATCGACGAACTGCGCGTCGCCACCACCCTGCGACGGCACTGCTACGGTGCGGGAAACCGGCAGAAGGGACCAGTGCGTGCCGCCGGTTTCACCTCTCAGCGACGCGATGAGGGCTGGAAGCGCGGCATCGCCGCTTTCCGCATCCGCATAGGCGTCCGGGCTGCCGGAACCGAGTTCCGCCGTGAGCCCGGGCAGGAACGGTACGAAGAGGCGCCTCTGGAGAAGATCCGTATCGCGCGCCCGGGCCTCGGGCGAGGGATCGATGCGGCTTGGAGCCAGGATGACCGCGTCCCGGTCTTCGGGAGAGAGACTAGCCAGCAGCTCCTCTTCATGCCGCGCCGTCTCGCCGGCCGAATTTCCCCGCACCAGAATGAAGGCACTCGACGGCGCAAAGCCGGTGAGTTCGCGAAGCCGCGCCTCCTCCGCCGCAAGAACGGACGATGGCGATTGCAGCCCGCGGACATCGTCGAGAATACCGCCAAAGCGCCAGCCAAGCGCGAGGATGGCGACGACGGCAAGGACGGCGCCTACCCGCCAGAGGGCACCGGGCGTCCGGGCCAAATACCGTCCCGCATGGCGCGCAATCCACGCCGCGCCGGGCCCGGTCGTCATGCGCCCGCCCTCGATGAGAGGCACGAGCCAGAGCGTGCCGAGCCATGCGGCGAAGAGGCCGGACATGCCGAAGACGGCGACCTGACGGAAGGCCGGAACGGGGAAGGCGAGCAGCGCCGCGAAGGCACCGATCGATGTCAGCATGCCGAGCGTCAGCGGCTTGAAGAGACGCGCCCGCCGCTCCGCCCTGCCGGTCTGCACATCGCCAATACCGGTGACGAGATAATAGGTCGTGTAGTCGACCACCATGCCGATCAGCGCCGCCCCGAAGACGAGCGCCATGACATGGATGCCGCCAAAAACGAGCAGCGTGACGGCGAGGCCCGTCACAAGCGCATAGACGACCATCAGAAGCGCGAGCACGGGCGCACGGAGCGAGCGGAACATCAGCCAGTAGAGAAGCAGGATCGCGACGAGCGTGACGCCGCCAATGACGGACATTTCAATGCGCGCCTGGGCCGCACCATGAGCCGCGTGAAAGACGGCGCCACCGCGCGACAGCACGAGCCCCTGCGGCTCCCATGTCGTCCGCCAGTTCGCAACCGCGCTCCCGATCCCGTCCTGGACATCGATGCGGAAGACCGAGGATGCAATGCTGCCCGACAGGATTTCCGCCGATGGCGCGGCGCGGGCAAGGGAACCCGGAAGCAGGCAGCCGAGAAGACGGTTGGTGAGGAGAAAGGGATCGCTTTTCAACAGCCCGCCCATGCCGACCAACGAAGGGGCATACCATTGGCGCAATGCCTCGTCCGCAATCACCTTGCCCTCGCCCGCCTCGAGCCGCGCGCGGTCCGCCGGGCAGAGAAGCGATGCGCGATGCGCAAAGAACCATCGCCACAGCGTCTCGCCATCGGTATCGGCGGCCCGGAAATGGCCGGTGGCGGTGAGCGCATCCGACAATTCGGCGAGCGCGGTACGACGGGTGACGGCGTCGCCCCCTTCAATCGCGAAAGCGACCCTGTTGGAAGCCACATCATTAGCGCGTGTCACCGCTGCCGCGAGTACGGCATCATGCGTATCCGCCGGCAGCAGCGAGATGATGTCCGTATCGATCGCCCCCTCGATGCGCCATGCGGAGAAGAGAAGAGCGACGATAAAGCCGAAGCCGATCAGCACCGCCGGCCATCGCGCCAGCCTCATGACGCATCGTCCGCAGACGAGAAGTCGATCACCTGGCGATCGCCGCCCGCCCCGCCGATCTCGACGCGTACCACCTCGGTGCAGCCCTGAACCCTGATCGTGCCGATGGCGGATTTCATCCGGTCCTGAAGCGGCGTCAGAAGTATTTCCCAATCGCCGCTCTCCAGCACCGCCGGGGAAGAAACGTTGAAAAGCGTGCGAAGTTCGTCCCACTGGCCCCGCATCAGCGCGGCCGCCGAGCGCGCAATGCCGGCGCCCATATTGGCCGGCCCCGCGTTCACCGGTTGAGGTGTCCCGCCATCGACGGATTCGGTGATGCCATCGGCTGTGATAACCGTCTCGACGTCGAAGGGGCTCGTCATGTGCCAGACGATCCGCTCCTCATCGGCACGCAGGACACCGTCCGACCGGAGCGGCTTCGACATGCCTTCGATGTGACGCTCCTGCGTGAAGCGCCGCTCCACCGCGTCTTCTCGAAGCGTGTCCGGCGCGGGACAGGTTGCCGCCCCGGCAGGACCGGCGAGAGAGATCGCCATGAGGGCCGGAAGGAGGAAAAGGCGGCTCATGCCAGCCACGGGGCAAGCTTTTCGCGCAGAACCGGCGGCGTTTCCCATTGCATTTCCTTCGTTTCGATATCAAGCGCCACATGCACCGTATGGCCGCGCGTGATCTTCCGTCCTGAATGAGGGTCCCGGATCAGATAGTCGATTTTAAGGCGGTTCTCCCATTCCACGACACCGGCCAGCACCTCCGCCCGCTGCCCGAGCTCAAGCGGACGGTAATAGCGGATATGCATGTCGATGACCGGCCAGGCATAGCCCGAGGCTTTCATGGCCCCGTAGCCATATTCGATGCGGGTGAGAAGGGCGACGCGGCCGAGCTCGAAATATTTCGCGTAGTTGCCATGCCAGACGATGTTCATGGGATCGAGATCGTAGAAATGAATATCGAAAAGGGCCGAGGCCGTGACGATCGCTTTCACCGGTCCGCCTCCGTCCAGTCCAGCGCCCATGCCCGGTGCTCGATGCCCGCGCAAAGCTCGCCCAGCAGAAGATCGATCGGACGGTCTTCCTCGATGAAGGGAACGGCCCCTTGCAGCATGCCGGCAAAGGCCGCAAGCGGGCCTTCGAGATCCTTTGCGGCAATCTCTCCGCTCCGGAGGCGCAGCCGAAGAGCCTGGATACAGGCGATGGAATGCGCCGCCGCGACCTGTTCGGTGAGCTCCATGACCCGCAGCGCATCGCGTGCGGCGATGGTGCCCATCGAGACCTTGTCCTGGTTGTGACATTCGGTCGACCGCGAAAAGACACTGGCGGGCATGGTCAGTTTCAGCGCTTCCGCGGTCCATGCGGAGGTTGCGATCTGCAGCGCTTTCAACCCGTGATTGATGGCGGCGCGCGGACCCGTGACCCCGGAGAGATTGGACGGCAGCCCGTTGCTGAAGCGCGTATCGACGAGGAGCGCCATCTGCCTGTCCATCAGGTCGGCGATATTGGCGACGAGATTCTTCAGGCTGTCCATCACGAAGGCGACATGACCGCCATAGAAATGGCCACCATGCAGGATGTCGCCACTGTCGGGATCGATCAGTGGATTGTCATTGGCGCTGTTGATCTCCGTTTCAAGAATGTCGCGGAAGCCAGGCAGCATGTCTTCGAGGACGCCGACGACATGCGGCGCGCAACGGATCGAATAGCGGTCCTGGAGACGCGAGGGCTCGTGCCCGCTTGCGAAAGAAGCAAGATCTTCACGGATGCGCGCGGCGACGCGCATCTGACCCGGATGCGGCTTGGCACGGTGAAGCCGTTCGTCGAAATGCGCCGGATTTCCCATCAGCGACAGGCAGGCAAGCGACGTCAGGCGCGAGGAAAGACGGGAAAGATAGGCCGCCCTTGCGAAGGCAAGCGCGCCGAG
>NZ_JBBECC010000123.1:0-3671 GCF_040882025.1 Parvibaculum sp.
TCAGCAGTTCGAGAATCTGCGCCTGCACCGTCACATCGAGCGCGGTCGTCGGCTCGTCGGCGATCAGAAGGTCGGGTTCATTGGCAAGCGCCATGGCGATGATGACGCGCTGGCGCTGTCCGCCCGACAATTGATGCGGAAAGGCGTCGAGCCGTTCCTCGGCATTCGGAATTCCGACCTTCCTCAGGAGGTCGAGCACGCGGGCCTTGACGGCATCGCCACGCAAGCCCTTGTGCTCGATCAGGACCTCGCCCACCTGCCGCTCGATCGTGTGCAGCGGATTGAGCGAGGTCATCGGCTCCTGGAAGATCATCGTGATCCTGTTGCCGCGAATGCGCCGCATCGTCGGCTCGTTCGCACCGATGAGGTTCTTGCCGTCGAACAGGATCTCGCCCGAGGGATGGAAGGCCTGCGGATAGTTGAGAAGCTGCATGATCGACAGCGCCGACACCGATTTGCCCGACCCGGACTCGCCGACCAGCGCCACCGTCTCGCCCGGCCTGATGTCAAACGAAATGCGATCGACGGCGATGGTCTCCTGCCCATCCATGCGGAAGCCGACCGAAAGCTCCTTCACGTCCACCAACGCGCCGCTCATCGCAACACCTTGCGCGGGTCGAAGGCGTCACGCACTGCTTCACCGATGAAAATCAGCAGGCTCAGCATTGTAGCGATGGCAAAAAAGCCGGTCAGTCCGAGCCACGGCGCCTGCAGGTTGGCCTTGCCCTGCGCCATCAGCTCGCCGAGGGACGGCGAGCCGGGCGGCAGGCCGAAGCCCAGAAAATCGAGGGCCGTCAGCGTTGTGATCGATGAATTGAGAATGAAGGGCATGAAGGTGAGCGTGGCGACCATGGCGTTGGGCAGCAGGTGCCGGAACATGATCTTGGCGCTGCCGAGGCCGAGCGCGCGGGCCGCGTTGACATATTCGAAATTGCGCGCGCGCAGAAACTCGGCCCTCACAACGCCGACCAGCGCCACCCAGGAAAAGAGCAGCAGGATGCCCAGCAATATCCAGAAATTGGGTTCGATGATGGCGGCGATGATGATGAGCAGGTAAAGCGTCGGAATGCTGGTCCAGATTTCGATGAAGCGCTGGAAAAGAAGATCCGTCCAGCCGCCGAAATAGCCCTGCACCGCGCCGGCCGCAACGCCGATGATCGACGACAGGATGGTCAGCGTCAGGCCGAACAGCACCGAAATACGAAAGCCGTAGATCAGCCGCGCCGCCACATCGCGGCCCTGATCGTCGGTGCCGAGCCAGTTCTCGGTCGAAGGGGGCGCGGGCGCCGGCACCGGCAGGTTGAGATTGATCGTTCGGTAGGAATAGCGGATCGGCGGCCAGATCATGAAGCCGCCCGCATCGGCGATCAGCGCCTGCACGAAGGGGTCGCGGTAGTCGGTCGCGGTTTCGAAATCGCCGCCGAATGCGGTTTCCGGATAGTCGGCAAAGACCGGCACATAAATGTCGCCCCTGTAGGCAACCATGAGTGGCCGGTCATTGGCGATGAATTCGGCAAAGAGCGACAGGAAGAAAAGTGCGCAGAAAACCCACAAGCTCCAGTAGCCGCGCTTGTTGGCCTTGAAGTTGCGCCAGCGCCGCTGGTTGATCGGGCTGATGCGCATCGCGGGCAGGGCAAGGAGAGCCATTCCTCAGACCTCCCGCGTTTCGAAATCGATGCGCGGATCGATCCATGTGTAGGTCAAATCGCTGATTAGCGCGACGACAAGGCCGATCAATCCGAAAATGTAGAGCGTTGCGAAAACAACCGGATAGTCGCGATTGACGATCGACTCGAAGCCGAGCAACCCCAACCCGTCGAGCGAGAAAATCGTCTCGATCAGCAGCGAACCGGCAAAGAAGGCGCCGACAAAGGCGCCCGGAAAGCCTGCGACGACGATCAGCATGGCGTTGCGGAAAACATGTCCGTAGAGAACCTGCCGCTCCGACAGGCCTTTCGCCCGCGCCGTCATCACATACTGTTTGCGGATTTCATCAAGGAAGGAATTTTTGGTCAGCAGCGTCGTCGTCGCGAAAGCGCCGATCGTCATGGCGGTCACCGGCAACACGATATGCCAGAGATAGTCGAACGCCTTGCCAGCGAGGCTGAAGTTCTCCCAGTTGTCGGAGGTGAGGCCGCGCAGCGGGAAGATCGAGAAATAGGAGCCGCCCGCGAAGAGCACGATCAGAAATACCGCGAACAGGAAGCCCGGCACGGCATAGCCGACAATGATGACGCCGCTGGTCCATGTGTCGAAGCGGCTGCCGTCGCGGATCGCCTTGCGAATGCCGAGTGGAATCGAGATCAAATAGGTGATGAGCGTCGTCCACAGCCCGAGCGAAACCGACACCGGCAGCTTCTCGCCGATCAGCGACAACACGCTCGTATCGCGGAAATAGCTCGTGCCGAAGTCGAAGCGTGCATAGTTCCAGACCATCAGCAGGAAGCGTTCATGCGCCGGCTTGTCGAAGCCGAATTGCACCTCGAGCGAACGCAGGAAGGCCGGATCGAGCCCCTGTGCGCCGCGATATTTGCTCGCGAGCGCGGCGTCGCCGCCACCCATCGTGCCCTGTTGCGCAAAATCGCCGCCGCCCGTGCCGCCGATGCGTGCCGTCGCCGCGACCTCGGTGCCCTGCAACTGCGCGATAATCCGCTCGATCGGACCTCCCGGCGCGAATTGCACCACGGCGAAACTGATCAGCATGATCCCGAAGATGGTCGGGATCATCAGCAGCAATCGTCGGATGATATAGGCGGCCATGCGTTTGCGCCTCAGTCCTTGATGTCGGTGGTTTCGTCGGCTTTCGCCTCGACCCACCATGTGCGTATGACGCCCCGCTCATATTCGGGCTTCGTCTCGGGTCTGCCGAAAATATCCCAAAAAGCGAGATGGTGGGAGTTCTTGTGCCATTGCGGAATCCAGTAGTGGCCTGCCCGAAGCACGCGATCGAGCGCCCGCGCCGCCACTGATTGTTCTTCACGGCTTTCGGCCGCAATCACGGTTTCGATCAGGGCGTCGATTGCGGGGTTCGAGATGCCGGACAGGTTGCGCCCGCCGGGCACGCTTGCGAATTCCGAGCTCCAGTAGCTTCTGAGTTCGATCCCGGGCGTGAGGCCAAGTGAAAAGCGGCGAATAGAGACATCGAACTCATAATTGTTCATCCGCTCCTGATACTGCGATGTATCGACCTGACGGATCGTGGCGGCAACGCCGAGCAGCCGCAGATTTTTGACGAGCGGCGCAACGATCCGCTCGAACATCGGTTCGTCATCCAGGAATTCGACCGCAAGCGTCTGCCCCTCGGGGTTGCGCCGTATGCCGTCTTCGACGCGCCATCCCGCTTCGTCGAGAAGTTGTCCCGCGCGGCGCAGCAGCTGCCGGTCCTGCCCCGAACCGTCGCTGGCGGGCGGGGTGATCGCGGGTCCGAAAACCGTCTCGGGGAGCGTGTCGCGAAACGGCTCGAGCAGTGCAAGTTCCGCCGGGTCCGGTTCGCCCTCCGCTTTCATCGGCGAGTTCTCGAAATAGCTCTCCGTCCGCTTGTAGAGGCCGTAAAAGAGATTTTTGTTCGTCCACTCGAAATCGAAAGCGAGGCCCAGTGCCTCGCGGACGCGCGGGTCCTTGAACTTTTCCCGCCGTGTGTTGAGAAACCAGCCTTGTGCGCCCGACGGCGT
>NZ_JBBECC010000124.1:0-23709 GCF_040882025.1 Parvibaculum sp.
GCGCGCACATGAGGACTGTAACGATCGGCATCCGACCAGACGGCAACCGATGCAACGCCCATCCGCTTCAACGTGCGGATGATACGCAGCGCAATCTCGCCGCGATTGGCGATCAGGACTTTCGCAAACATGGCCTCATGCGTCCCAGATCAAGGTACGAACCGGCGTCGGGTTGAAACCGTTGCAGGGATTGTTGACCTGTGGGCAATTGGAGATGACGCAGATGAGATCCATCTCCGCCCTTATCTCCACATAGTCGCCCGGCTTCGACATTCCGTCGACGATCGCAAGCGTGCCGTCCGCCTCGACCGGCACGTTCATGAAGAAGTTGATGTTCGACACGATGTCACGCTTGGTCAGGCCATGGCGCGACAGTTCCATGATGAAATTGTCGCGGCAGCTATGCATGTACTTCGTCTCGTGGCCGAAGCGCACGGTATTGGCCTCGGCCGAACAGGCGCCCGCCGATGTGTCGTGCCCGCCGGCCGTATCGGCGACGATGACGGCTATGACGCGCCCCTCGTTCGACATCAGCTTCGTACCAGCGGTGACATAGGGGGAGCCCTGCACACGCACTGTGTCCTGCGCGCTGTAGCGCTCGCTGGGGTCCGCGGCGCTGTAGAACAGCGTATCGACGGCCTGCTGGCCTTCGAGGTCGACAATGCGCAGCACCTGCCCTTGCTTAACGAGATGAGACCAGGGACGAAACGCCGGCACCGTGAAATCGTAGAACGCGTGCTCCTCGTGACGGTTGGATATGGTCATGACGCCGTTCCTTCCCGTCCGGCGAGATAGCGCGCGTTGTTTTCGAAGCCGCGCCGGGCTTCCTCGGTCGCGGTACGGCAAAAGTCGTCCGCATCCGGCGGCGGCGACTTCCAGATAATGAGATCGATATCCTTCGGTGCATAGCTGCCCGGCGCCAGCGGATGCGGACAGTTGGAAACGAAGACCAGCAAGTCGAGTTCGGCCCGCAGGTCGGCATAGGCCCCGGCAAGCGCACCCGGCCCCTCCCACTGGACCGCGCCATCCGCGTTGACGCCAACCGGCGCAAACAGTGTCAGGCAGGGCGGAATGTCGCGCTTGGTCAGGCCGTGCTTCGCCGCCAGAAGGATGAAATTGTCGCGCGTATTGCGAAGCGTCCCGTCGCCGTATTTTTCGGCGTTGGTCGCCGATGTCGAGCCGCCAGTCAGCACATCGTTGCGGCCACAGCTGTCGTCGGTGATCGAAGCAAGCACGCGCCCCATGTCGGAAAAGAGGACGCGACCGCGACCGAGTCGCGCGTTCCACTGTACTTTCATCGTATCGCCGGCGTTGAAGCGTTCCGTCGGGTCGGCAGCGTTGTAAAACAGCATCGAAACACCCGGCGTCGCAGCCCGATTGACGATGCGCAGCGTGTCGCCGCGCGCGACGGTGCCCGACCAGCCCCAGCCGCCCGGAACGGTCTCCTTCAGCCGCACCAGATCGTCGGAGATCGCCGCCGGATTGCCTTTCGCTTCGCTGAAGTCGCGGCTCTTCGCCTTGGCACCGCTGAAAAGCCGGCCGTATCGCTCCTTCTGCGCGGCATAGGGGCCTGAATATTTTTCGTTGCGGGATGCTTCCGCCATCGCGCGTCTCCTCTTGCGCGCCGGAGCGTTGCTCCGGGCCGAAGCCTGGCCGTCCAGGCAGATCATCGAAACCGGACGGGCCGTCCCATCCGGAAAATTACTGTGCCGCCAGCGCCGGCTGCGGCGGGGGCGCGGTCTTGCCGTCGACCTTGATATCGAAGGTGACGGTGGCGCCATATGCCTTGAGTTCCTCCGGCCGCGTGCGGCGGCGATCGAAAGCGATGACGCGCGTAGCAAGCTTGAAGGCTTCGGAAAGGTCATGCGTCACCATGAAAACGGTCATGCCCTCCTCGCGCCACAACCTCAGCAGGATTTCATGCACTTCGGCGCGGATACCCGGATCGAGCGCGCCGAAGGGTTCGTCGAGCAAAAGAATCTTCGGTTTCTTGACGAGCGCCTGCGCAATGGCGAGCCGCTGCTGCATGCCGCCGGAAAGCTCCGCCGGATATTTGCGCACCGCCCGTTCGAGGCCGACACATTGGAGCATGTCAAGCGCACAGGCCCGCGCCTCGCGCCGCGCCCGTCCGAAGAGACGCGCCGCAAGGGGACTGCCGGCAAATTCAAGACCGAGCATCACGTTCTGCAGCGCCGTCAGATGCGGGAAAACCGAATACTTCTGGAAGACGACGCCGCGGTCCGGCGACGGCTCGGCTTCGAGCAGAGTGCCATCGACCAGAATGCGGCCCCTGGTGGGCGCTTCGTCGCCCAGCATCATGCGCAGAAAGGTCGACTTGCCGCAGCCCGACGGTCCCACCAGCGCAACGAAGGAACCGGGCGCCACATCGAAGGAAATATTCTCGAGCACCGTCTGGTCACCATAGACTTTCCAGAGCTGCTCGACGGCTACATGCGTCAATTGCCATTCCCCCGATACATCCAGCGGAATGCCGCTCGTTGAAAGAGCCGCAGCGCCAGATCGAGCGTAAAGGCGAGAATGGTGATCCATGCGACGTAAGGCAGGATCACATCCATCGCGAGATAGCGACGCATCAGGAAGATGCGGTAACCGAGCCCGGCATTGGAGGCAATGGCTTCGGCGGCGATCAGAAAAAGCCACGCCGCGCCTAACGACAAGCGCACCGCGTCGATCAGGCGCGGCAACATCTGCGGCACGACGACACGCAGGATGATCTGCCAAGTCGAGGCGCCCAGCGTTTGCGCCTTGATGATTTCCTCATGCGGGATTTCGGATGTCCGGAGCGCCAGATCGCGGATGATGAAGGGCGTGATGCCGACCACGACGAGCACGACCTTCGCAAGCTCGCCAAGACCGAAAATTATGAAGAGGATCGGCAGCACCGAAAGCGGCGGGATCATCGACAAGACGCCGGTAAAGGCATTGAAGGTAGCCCTGAAGTACGGGACAAGACCTTGCAGGATGCCGAAAATGCCGCCAATCAGCGTGGCCAGCGCAACGCCGATGGCAAGCCTTTGAAGGCTCGCCATCGTGTCGCTCCAGAGCAGGTAGCTGCCGGTGCGCGGGTCGGGCAGAAACGCCATGCGCTCGATCGCCGCCGAAATGGTTGCCCATCCCGGAAGCAGCTTGTCGTTGGGATTGACGGCAAGCCGCGCCTCGGAGGCGATCATGTAGGCGACGACGACGAGAAGGAACGGCAGGAGCATAAGGCCAAACCGCATCGCCACATCGGGCCGCCTGTTGATGAGTCTGCGCATGACGTTGCTGCCCTTGTGCCCCCGTTACCCGTCAGAGCTTGCCGTCGGCAGCCATCTGTGCGTATTCGGTCGTGTAACGAAGCAGCACATTGCTTGCGTCGCCGATCACCGTGCCATCCGGCAGCTCGATCCCGATATAGCCCGGCGACGTTGCCTCCTGGCCGAGCAGCTCGTGATCGAAGAGGAACTGCGTGACGAAGGAGGTCGTCTTTGCGAGGTCGGTCTCGGTGAAGGCGATGTAGTCCTGCGGCGTATAGTACATCTCCGTTGCCGCGAGCTGCGCTTCATAGCCTTCGAGATCGGTGCCGGAGGCAACGCCCATCGCGGTTTTCGCGGCCTTGGCTTCCTCTGTATCGGCCGACATCAGGGCCATCGTCTCGTACCAGATGCCGGTCATCGCTTTCGCGAAATCGGGATTGGCCTTGAGCGTTGCGGTGTTGACGACCAGCGAGTCCTGGATTTCGCCCGGCAGCGAGCGCGAATCGAACGCATTATTGGCATCGGCATCGGCAAGGATTTCGGCAGCCATCGGGTTCCACGTGACGATCGCCGTGACATCCGGCGTGCCGTAGGCGGCAATCATGTCGGCGTCGGACGTATTGATCACCGTCACGTCTTTTTCGGACATGCCGATGGATTCGAGGCCGCGCGCCAGCGTGTAGTGCGAAACCGAAAGTTCGACCAGATTGACCTTCTGACCCTTGATGTCGGCAAGCTTGTCCTTGCCCTTCAGGATGATGACGTCGTTGCCGTCGGAATAGTCACAAATCAGCAGGATCGTCGAATCGACGCCGCCCGCCGACGGAATGGCGAGCGCATCCATGTTGGTGGACATCACGCCGTCATAGGCGCCGGCGGTGAACTGGTTGATCCCTTCGATGTAGTCGTTGAACTGCACCAGCTCGATACTGATGTCGTATTTGTCGGCCCATTTCTTGACGATGCCGTTATCCATGGCATAACCCCAGGGCATCCAGCCGACATAGATCGACCAGGCCACCTTGAAGTCCTTTTTCGCTTGCGCCTCGGCATGCGAAACGGGCGCGAAAGCGAGCGCCACAACGGCCAGCGCCGCCATCGCAAATCGGATAGAAGAAAATTTGAATGAAGTCATAGAGCCAGTCCTCCGGATCGAGTGATCGCGTTTCAAAAGCGGAGGATCGGCGTCACGGCGGTATTGCAATGCCAATCCTCGCATTACATCCGTCTCCCGGGCTTTTGTCCCGCCGTGTACCTGGCCCGCTGTTCACCGGGCAGGTTGCGGCTCTCGGACCAGCACTTCGTGAAATCACGCCACGCACGAAGCCGGAACCCTAGCCGCTGCCAATGTCGTCATCGCAAGCGCCGTGCCAGACGCGGAAGCGCCACAAATTGCGGTCTCAAGGGGCTTGGCGGCGTCAACGTCCCGGTGCAGGCTCAGAAATCAAGCAGACCGCGAAGCGGCCTGCCTCAAGTTTGAGCAAAAGCAACAGAGCGGGAATGATGCCGACATTGACGCGCGGAAACCTCGAAGTAACGCTGATGCCCGAAGCCGGCGGCTGCATCGCGCGCTTCGCCGCCTCGCATGAAGGCGGCATTCAGCAGATGTTGCGGCCCCTCCCGCCCGGGATCGCCGCGCCGGGTCCGCTCGACATGGCCTGTTATCCGCTGGTGCCTTTTTCGGGCCGCATAACAAATGGCCGCTTCTCCTTCGCCGGCCATCAGGTGCAATTGCCGCCGGATGACATTTGCGCGCCTCACGCGATCCATGGGCGCGGCTGGCGGACAGCCTGGGAGGTGGCGGAGTCGGACGCGACCCATGCACAGCTTCACTTCCATCACGACGGGCGGGATCCGCGCTGGACATGGCCTTGGAGCTTTGAGGCCGAGCAACACTTTGCACTGGACGAAACGGGCCTCTCCGTAACGATGCGCCTGACCAACCGCGCAGGCGAGGCGATGCCGGCCGGCCTCGGTCTCCACCCGTTCTTCGAAGGGCGCGCAACGGCACGGCTCACAGCGCCGCTGCCACGCGTTTGGGAGAGCGATGAGCGAGGCATCCCGACGGGTGTTGCTCCGACGCCTGAAAGATGGCGCTTCGACGAACCTCGCGCGATGAGGGAGGTCGAGGTCGATCACTGTTTTTCGGGTGGCGACGGGCGCTTTCGCATCGACTGGATGGATCGGCCCTTTGCGTTGCGGATCGCAGCAACGGGCGCCCCCCACACCATTGTCTTCGCGCCACCGGGCGAGGACTTCTTCTGTGCCGAGCCGGTGAGCCATGTACCCGACGCCGTCAACCGCCCGGAACCCGAAAGCGTCACAGGACTCGTTGCCCTGGCGCCCGGCGAAACGCTCGAACTCACTTGCCGTTTTGTCGTCGAGCCCCGTTGATATTCAGCCCCAGGGCCCGCGCCGCACGCTTCGTCCATCGAAAACGCGGGGGGCCGGCTTGTGGAAAAGCGGCACGTCGCGGCGCTTGAAAATGGGGATCAGCAATCCGCCGGCAACGAACCCGCCAACATGCGCCCAGAAGGCGACGCCCGCTTCCTCGATGTCGCTGCCGAGCCCGCTCAGCACCTGAATGACGAACCAGAGCCCGAGCACGATCAGCGCCGGCACATAGAAAGTGCGGAGCAGGATCAGCGGAAACGGGATGAAAAGAACGCGCACGCGGGCACGCGGATAGAGCAGCAGATAGGCGCCGAGGACACCCGATATCGCACCGCTGGCGCCGACCAGCGGAATGGTGGAACCCGGCACCAGCAAGGCATGTGTCATCGCCGCCGCCACGCCGCAGATGAGATAGAACAAGACGAAGCGCACGCGCCCCATCGCCAGCTCGACATTGTCTCCGAAAATCCAGAGATAGAGCATGTTGCCGGCAAGATGCGCCAGACCGCCATGCATGAACATCGAAGTGATGACGGTACCCCAGGCCGGCAGCGGCGCATCCGCCATCGAAACCGAACCGAACAATACGCCGGGGATCAACCCGTAATGGTAGACGGAAAGCTCGTCCGCACCCGGCGGCAGCGACATCTGCCAGAAAAAGACCACAACGCTGATTGCGATCAGTGTCCAGGTCACGACAGGCGTGCCGGGGTTGTGATTGTCGTCGGAAATAGGAAACATGGGCCTGTCCGGCTGGTGGGTGATGCGTACGCCCCAGCCTACAAGATTTCGAGCTCCCACCTAACGGACATGCGGCGCCCGGATCGAAAATTCAGCCGCCTCGGCCGTTGCGAGATCGCGCTTCTGCCGTTCCGAACCCTCGCGCAGCGAACGCGCCGAGGCAATGGCATCTTCATCGGAGTCCTGGCGGAAGAACGTGTAGGAAAGCGTGATGGTGCGAATGCCTTTTGCATCGACGTCGTCGAGCATCTCGGGATCAATGAAGAAGACGATCGGCATTTCGGCGCTTTCGCCGGGGGCAAGCTTTTGCTCGACGAAGCAGAAGCATTCGGTCTTGTTGAAGAAATAGCCGGCCGACTCGGGCGTCACGTTGAATGTGGCACGGCCGACCAGCATCTCGTCGCTGGTGTTGGTTGCATGATAGTAAACCGTCGTCGGCAGTCCGATCCGCGTCTGGACCTCGCGCTGGGCGGGACGGAAATCCCACGGCAGACCCGGCGAGATATTGGCGTCGAAGCGGACCGTAACGGCGGGCCCGGCCTCGTTGAGATCGGCGTGGAGCGGCCGGTTGACACTGACTGTACCGCCATAGCCGGTCGCCGCGCAGAACATCTCGTATAGCGTCGGCGAATAGATGACGGCCGTCGTCATCACGGCGAGAATTGCGCCCGAAAGGGCGACCGGCGGTATATGCGTTCCCAATATCCTCATCGGGGCACCCTAAATCCGGCCCAACCCCCGGGCAAGAAATTCAGGCACGGGAGCCGACGCGGCACATGGCCGCGCCGGGATTAGACCTTCGCGCCCATCATGGTAACAATGGGCCGGAAACCGGCCGGGAGAGCCGGGCGCGGATCGCAGAGGGGGGTACCGGGTGTCGGGTTTTCGGATTGCAATGAGGTTGGGCGGGTGCGCGCTCGCCATGTCATTGGCGACGGGCGCCGCCGCCGATGATGAGCCGCCGGTGCTCGACGAGCTGATCGTCACCACCACAGGCTTTGGCACGCCACGCGCTACGCATATCGGCAATATTTCGAGGATTTCCGGCGACGAAACCGGTTTCATCCTGCCGCTTCAGCCGGCCGAGGCGCTGAACCGCCTGCCGGGCCTCGGCATCCAGCAAGGCAGTGGCGCCGAACATCTGACGGCCATCCGCTCGCCGGTGCTGACGGCGGGCGCCGGCGCAGGCTCCTTCCTCTATCTCGAAGACGGCGTGCCGATGCGGGCGGCGGGCTTTGCCAATGTCAATGCGCTGATGGAGGCGATGGACGAGGTCTCGGGCGGCATCGAGGTCGTCCGCGGCCCGGGCAGCGCCCGCTATGGTTCGAACGCGGAACACGGCCTGGTCAACTTTCTGACACGGCCGCCCGCACCCGACGGCGACGCCGAGCTTTCGGCCTGGGCGGGGCCGTACGACCGCTGGAAGCTGACCGGCACCGCAAGCCGGACGTTGCGCGGCGGCGAGCTGACGACGCATGGCTTCCGCGGTAGCTTCACGACTTACAGCGACGGTGGCTTCCGTGCCAATTCCGGCCTCGACCAGCAAAAGGCGCGCCTGCGTTACGACTTCGCAACGCCGGACACGCGCGCGATCGCAACGCTGACCGCGATCAACACCAATCAGGAGACGGCGGGCTTCGTCGTCGGTCCGAAGGCCTACAAGGACCCTGCTCTTTACAGGACCAATCCCAATCCGGAAGCTTACCGCGACGCCTGGGCCGTGCTCGCCGCGCTGCGCCTCGAACACGACATCGCCGACGGCCGCATGCTGGTGTTGACGCCTTACGCACGCCAGAACGATATGGATTTCCTGATGCACTTCCTGCCGCCCGGCAAGCCGCGCGAGGAAAACGGTCACTGGAGCGGTGGCCTTCTTGCGAGCTTCGTCGCCGATCTCGATGGCGGACATCGCTTGATCTTCGGCTTCGATACCGAATACAGCGACGGTTATCTGAAGGAGATACAGGACCTCCCGACGGTTGGTACTATGCCGCAGGGCACGCATTACGACTACACAGTGAATGCGTTGGTGCTGGCGCCCTATGTTCACAGTGAGTGGAAGCTCTCGCCGGCAACGCTGCTGACGGCAGGTCTACGCCTTGAATATACGCGCTACGACTATGCGAATCGCACCGCCAACGGAACCACTGGCCGCTTCCTGCGTATTCCGGACACAGTCGACGAGTTCACCGATGCGACACCGAAGCTGGGACTGCTACATGTTTTCGACGACAGTCTGACAACCTATGTCAATCTGGCGCGCGGTGTGCGTGCGCCGCAAACCACCGATCTCTACCGTTTGCAGTCGCTGCAGGTTCCGGGCGAAGCGAAATCGGAAGTGCTGGACAGCGCCGAGATCGGTGCGCGCGGCCGGATCGGCTCCCTGCGTTACGAGACCAATTTCTTCTATATGAAAAAGAAGAATTTCTACTTCCGTGACGCCAATGGCTTCAACGTCTCGAACGGCAAGACAAATCACATGGGTATTGAAGCCGAACTTTCGGCGCCGCTCGGCGCGGGCTTCGACATCGCCGGCGCCGCAACATGGGCACGGCACACTTACGCCTTCGACAACATCATCGGGCCCGGCATCAACTCCACAGAGACGATCCGCGACGGCGACGATGTCGACACCGCACCGCGCACCCTCGGCAGCCTGCGACTCGGTTACACTTTCCACGAAGGCGCGGGCCGGGCTGAACTTGAATGGGTACACATGGGGTCCTACTGGATGGATGCCGCCAACACGGTCAAGTATGACGGCCATGACATATTCAATCTGCGCCTCGACTACCAGGCGACCGAGACCCTCTCGGTCTTCGGCAAGCTGACCAATATTCTCGACCGGCGCTACGCCGACCGTGCGGATTTCGCCTTCGGCAGCGAGCGCTACTTTCCCGGCGAGGATCGCGGCCTTGTTCTGGGCGGCTTGTTGCGGTTCTGACCGGCCCGGTGCCGGCACGCCAAAGAAGCGCGACCGCGCGCGCTCCATGCTCTAGTCTGGGATCGCATGCAGACCGGAATTTCAGATCTATGGCCGATCCTTCTGGCCGTCATCCAGTTCGGCGGCGCCATCGGCGCGGCGATCCACGTCATGCTGAGCAAGAGCGACGAGCGCGCGGCGGCGGGCTGGGTCGGCTTCATCGTGCTGGTACCTTTCGTCGGCTGGGTTGTTTATCTGTTGTTCGGCATCAATCGCATCCAGCGCCGCGCGCGCGAATTGCGCGGCGCAAAGAACGAGACGCTGCTGCTGGCGCCGCTGCCGCCGCGCCACGGCGGAACGGCCCTGAGCGAGCGAGAAAGCGGCGATCCGAAGCTGAAGGTACTCGAAAGCCTCGCCCGCTTCGGCCAGAAGGTGCTGCCGGAAAGCTTCGAACCGGGCAATAGCGTTGGCGTGTTGCAGAACGGCGACGAGGCCTATCCGTCGATGATTGCCGCCATCGGGAGTGCGGAGCGTTCGATTGCCCTCTCGACCTATATTTTCAACAACGACCCGGCCGGCCGCCGCTTCGTCGACGCACTGGCCGCCGCCCGCGAGCGCGGTGTGCGCGTGCGGTTGCTGATCGATGGCGTCGGCTCATGGTATTCGCGCCCCTCGCTCATTCCACTGCTGGAGGAACGCGGCATCGACTACGCCCGCTTCCTGCATTCGTTCATGCCCTGGCAGATGCCCTATCTCAACATGCGGAACCATCAGAAGATCATGGTGGTAGACGGCCGCCACGGTTTTACCGGCGGCATGAACATCGCCGAAGGCAACGTCGTCGCGGCCGCGCCGTCCAAGCCGATTCTCGATTACCATTTTCGCGTCGAGGGTCCGGTTGTCGCCCATCTGATGCATACATTTGCCTATGAATGGAATTTCACCACTGGCGAACTTCTCGACGGACCGGACTGGTTCCCGGAAATCGGCGAAACGGGCGACGTGGTGGCGCGCGGTCTGCCGGCCGGACCCGATATGGGGCTCAATCCGATCCGTTGGACGCTTCTCGGCGCATTGGCCGAAGCACGCCGCAACATCCGCATCGTCACACCCTATTTCCTGCCCGACGCAACGCTTCGCACCGCGATCTCGGTTGCCGCCATGCGCGGCGTCGTCGTCGACATCGTTCTGCCGCGCACGAGCAACCTGCCCTTCATCGACTGGGCATCGACACCGCAACTCGAATGGCTCGCCCGCGCCGGCTGCCGTATCTGGAAGTCCGCCGGCGCTTTCGATCACACCAAGATCATGACGGTGGACGGCATGTGGTCGATGGTCGGATCGGCCAACTGGGACGACCGCAGCCTTCGTCTCAACTTCGAATTCAACCTCGAATGCTACGGCACAAGCTTTGCCCGCACGCTCGACGACATCGTCGAGCGGAAAATCGCCGATTCCCACCCCGTCTCGCTCGAAGAGCTGGCGACGCGGTCGCTGCCCGGCCGCATCCGCGACGCCTTTTTCCGCCTCGCCTCGCCCTATCTCTGAGCATGGTGTGACATAAGGCGCCATCCGCTCCGCCTTGTAAGTGCCGGAGAGGGGGTTATGCTTGCATTCGGCGGACCAAGCGGAAGGTGTAGCAATGACGGGAAAAAAGGACGAGGAAGCTCCGGACATCGCGGCACTGAGGGCCGAGATCGAGGCGCTGGAAAGAGCGCTGGCCGAAGCACGTGGCGAGACATCCTTCGGCATGGAAGACGCCGAAGCGATCGGCGAGAGATTGCAGGAGGGGCTCGGCGACATTCAGAAACAGATCGACGCGCATCCGATACCGAGCGCGCTTCTCGCCTTCGGCCTCGGTTTCCTCATCGGCCGCCTGCTGGCGAGATAGGAGACGGCGATGATCGATCCGACGCCCCATATCCGCAAACTCGCCGAGGCGGAACTCTTTCGCGCCGAACTGGAGGCGCGTCGCCTGGCGCGCAAGCTCTCGCTGGTCGGCATTGCGGTCTTCATCGCGCTCTTTGCGCTAACGATGCTGGTGATCGCGGCCTTTCTGGCTCTGTCCGAAATCTATGGCTATCCGCTGGGCGCACTGATCACCGGCGGCGCACTGGCAATACTCGCCTTTGTCGCGCTTTTTCTCGCAGCCAGAAAGCCCGGCCGTGCCGATCGTCTGGAAATGGAACTCGCCAACAGCACCATCCTTCAGGCACGCAGCGAAGTGAAACGCGATTTCGACACGATCGAGCGGACGCTCAATGAGTTGAGCCTCGGCCTTCTCGGCATCGTCAAGGGTTCGACGGGAAGCCTGCCACTGATCACCATCATTGTCGGGGCGCTCGCCGCGATGAGCCCTATACTGCGACGTTTCCTGATGCCCTATTTGCGGAAGGAATGAACATGCGACGCATCGCCTGCGTCACCTTCGCAGCGCTCATTCTGGCGGCTTGCGCGCAAGAGAAATTGCCGCAGCCGGAGGTGACGATGAAAGCGCCCGAACCGCTTGTCGGCGGCATACCCGTCGACGATCGCGGCACGAGACTGGTCGGACCTGCCGGCGGCGCGCTGCTCGGCATGGCAATCGGCGGCGGCAGCGGAACTGAGATCGCAGTTGCCGCTGGCGTCGCCGTCGGCTACGCGGTTGGCGGCTCGGAAGGCCCGTCGCTGACAGGCTTTCCCGCTCAGGCGCATCGCGAGGCGCTGGCGAAAATGATGACGGTACCGCTCCGCGAACCTGTAACCTGGTTCACGGCCTCCGAACATGCGAGCGGCAAAATCACGCCGACACGCGAATTCACCGACGAGCGTGGACGTACCTGCCGCGAGTTCGTGGAGTGGCGCACAGTACGCGCAATGAACGGTCACACAAGCGGCACGGCCTGCCTCTGACGCTCAGTCGGCAAGCTCAACAATCAATGTCGATCCGTCCGCACCGACAACCTTCACCCGTGCGCCGGCGGGCGCGTCGGGTCCTTGCGCCAGCCACAAGCTGTCGCCCACGCGCAGCTTGCCGCGTCCGTCCCGGATTTCCTGTTCGACCGCGAATACCTGACCGATATAGCCGGCACCGCGCTGGTTGAGCGTCGGATGATCGCTTTCCGGCGGATTCCGGGTCAGATAGCGCCGCGATGCCCAGACGAAAACAACAGAGAGCACCGCGAATGTCGCGAGTTGGACCAGCAACGGTGGGGCCAGCAGAAGCGTCAGCACGCCAACTACAATTGCTGCCGCCGCAATCCAGATGAAGAGAACGCCGGGCACGACAAGCTCGAGTATGGCGAACGCCGCCGCCGCGATGAACCACACCCAGTCGCCCAGGAAGTCGAGAAGAGAGCCGTCCGTCTCCATCGTCTACGCTCCCGTCCGCGGCACAGAACCCGTCCCGCCACGGCGCAACGGCGCACCGCCGCCATCGCCCGGCCCGAAAGCCTCGCGCGCGATCTCGCCGATACCGCCGATAGCACCGATAACGCTCGCCGCCTCAAGCGGCATCAGGACGAGCTTCTGGTTGGGCGATGTGGCGATGGCCTTCAACGCCTCGATATATTTCCCGGCAACGAAATAGTTGATCGCCTGCACATCGCCCTCCGCGATCGCGAGACTCACGACCTGCGTCGCCTTCGCTTCGGCTTCCGCCTCGCGTTCGCGTGCTTCGGCGTCGCGGAAAGCGGCTTCGCGCCGGCCTTCTGCTTCGAGGATCGCCGCCTGCTTCTCGCCTTCGGCCGCAAGGATCGACGCTTGCCGCTTGCCCTCCGCCTCGAGAATCGAGGCACGCTTGTCGCGTTCCGCCTTCATCTGCCGTGCCATGCTGTCGACGATGTCGCGCGGCGGTGCGATATCCTTGATCTCGATGCGCGTCACCTTCACGCCCCAGGGGTGCGTCGCTTCGTCGACAACGGTGAGCAGCCGCGCGTTGATCGCGTCGCGCTGCGACAGCAATTCGTCGAGATCCATGCCGCCCATCACCGTTCTGATATTCGTCATGGTGAGGTTCAGGATCGCGTTTTCGAGGAAATTCACCTCATAGGAGGCCTTCGCCGCGTCGAGCACCTGAAAGAAGACCACGCCGTCCACCGTGACCATCGCATTGTCGCGCGTGATGATCTCCTGGCTCTGCACATCGAGCACGGTTTCCATCACATTGACCTTGTTGCCGATGCTGTCGACAAACGGAATGATAAGGCCGAGGCCCGGCGTCAGACTGTGCGTATAGCGCCCGAAGCGCTCCACTGTATAGATGTAGCCCTGCGGAACGATCTTCACCGCGCGGATCAGAAAGATGAAAGCAAGAACAACAATCGCCAGAACGAATATAGTGCCGCCGCCCATCTTCAGGCCTCCTCCAGATTTGATCTCGGCGCCCAGTCTAGCTGAAATCGGAGCGCCGCCAGTTTAAATATGGCAGGTCGAGAACGGCGCAGGAGGCATACGGACTGTTCCGGCGATCCGCGATCCACCTTAAGATGCGCCGCACCGCAACAGGAGATGCTTTCCATGAAGCTCTATCACTCGCCCACGTCGCCTTTCGCACGCAAGGTGCGCGTTCTGATCCGTGAGAAAGATGCGCTGGCGCAGGTAACGGAGGAAGTTGCAGCGGCAATGAGCGATCCGCAATCGCTCATCGAAGCCAACCCGCTCGGCAAGGTGCCCGCCCTGGCATTGAAGGACGGCACATCCTTTTTCGACAGCCCGCTGATTTGCGAATATCTGGACACGGTACTCGATGGACCGCAGCTCTTCCCGGCTACGGGCGCCGGGCGCTGGCGCGCCCTGCGCTTTCAGGCGCTGGCCGACGGCATCATGGATGCTGCCGTTTCGCTTGTCTTCGAGAGCAACCGCCCGGAGGCCGAACGCTCGGAAATGTGGATGGGGCGCTGGCGCCGGGCCGTCGATCGCGGCATCGATTTCGCGGAACAGGAAGTCAGCCTTCTCGACGGACCACTCGATATCGGCGGCATCGCCATCGGCGCGGCCCTCGGCTATCTCGACTTCCGCCATGCAGCGATGAACTGGCAGGCGCGCGCGCCCGAACTCGCGGGCTGGTGGCGCGATCTCGCCAAACGTCCCTCTTTCGCCGAAACCGCCCCGCCGGCCTGAAGGCCTAGCGCCAGGGTTCGACCAGAATCTTGGCGTGCTTCTCGGGATTGCCGAGCTCGCCGAACGCCTCTTTCACGCCATCGACGCCGACCTTGGCCGTGATGAGCGGCGCGCCGTCAATCTTGCCTTCGGCGAGGTGCTGCAAAGTCAGCGCGAATTCCTCCGGCGTATAGCCGAGCACGAACTGCACGTTCAGTTCCTTGTTGATGCCGAAGAAGGGCTCGAACCGGTCCTGCTCCATGCAGACACCGACAACGACGACACGCGCGAAACGCGGCGCGCCCTCGAAGATCTGCTGGATGATGCCCGGCACACCGACGCATTCGAAAATGACGCCGGGGCGCATCTTCGGGCCGAGCCCAAGCAGCGTCATGATGTTCTCGGGATCGTAGCCCTCGGGTGTCGCTTCCTTCGTCCAGCGCGCGTAAGGCGCATCCGCTTTGGGGTCGAGCACGATGTCGGCGCCCATCTGCTCGGCGAGCTTGCGCCGCGCGGGTGAGAAATCAGCCGCGATGATCGGATGAACGCCCTTGATCTTGAGGCCCGCGATCACTGCAAGCCCAACGGGCCCGCAACCGATCACGAGCGGAATGTCATCCGCCGTCAGGTTCGCCTTCTCGACGGCATGCCAGCCGACCGCCATCGGCTCGGTCAGCGCCGCCTGCTCGGTCGGCAGTCCGTTCGGCACTTCGAGCAGCATCAACTCGTTCAGCACCATCTGCTCGGCGAAGCCGCCCGGCTTGTTGTTGGAGTAACCGACGGGGTCCATCTTCGCTTTCTCGCCATTCATGGTGATGGCGATCGGCATCGAGCAGACGCGCGTGCCCGGCTTCAGCTTCTTCTCGGTGCCCGGCCCATGGTCCAGAACCTCGGCGCAGAACTCATGTCCGAAAACGATGTCGCGCTTGAGGTCCATGGTGAAGCTCGATCCCGAGCGCTTCGCCGCCTCGACCATCTTGTCGGCATGATGGAACGCATGGAGATCGGAGCCGCAAATGCCGCAGGCAAGCGTCTTCACCAGGACCTGGCCCATCTCGGGCTTCGGCTCGGGCATCGTGTCGGCGACGAGATCGCCGTTGCGGAAAATGGCTGCACGCATGGGGACGGTCCTCCAGAATGTTCTGTTTTGCCGGTATGCAAGCAGGCGGGCGCTCGCCGCGCAAGGAAATAAATAGACCTCGGTCTATTTGTTATGCAGGAGGTCGGCGGCGTGCGCCGCGGCCTTCAGGCGGCGGCGTTCGGCCAGCGCGTTCCTCGCCACGATGAGAAGAATCGGCAGGGCGAGGATGAGTGTCACCGAATTCGCCCCGATCAACGCCACATCCTGCAGATGAATGCCATACAGCAGCCAGAACGCGATGCCGATCGTGAGGCACGCATACATCGCGAGCGAAAGGCCCGACGTATCACGCGTCCTGATCGTCTTCACCGCCTGCGGCAGAAAGGCGAAAGTCGTGAGGAAGGCGGCGATATAACCGATATGGTCCATGAAGCACCGGGCGAACGGGAAGCGATGCCGCGCATATGATGCTGGGTCCAGGCCCTTGGCAAGGGGCTTCGGCTTTCGCTTCGGGGAGGCGGCGCCGGAAATGCCTTGGGGATTTCCAGCCGGACCGGCAACATGGCCGGCAACGAGGAACGGGAGAACGGGGCCATTCAGTGACACGCAACTGGTTCATCACCGGCACATCCTCTGGCTTCGGCCGGATATTGACCGAAAAGCTGCTGGCACGCGGCGACCGGGTGACCGCGACGCTCCGAAAACCCGGTCCGCTCGACGATCTCGTGGCGCGCCACCCGGATATGCTTCATGTCGCTCTGCTGGACGTGACCGACACCGCCGCCGTGCGCCGCGCGGTCGACGAGGCGTTCGCACGGATGGGCCGGATCGATGTCGTCGTGAACAATGCCGGCTACGGCCTCTTCGGTGCCGCCGAGGAAGTGACGGACGAGCAGATCGGGCACCAGATCGCCACCAACATTGTCGGCTCGATCGACGTCATCCGCGCCGCCCTTCCGCATATGAGGGCGCAGGGCGGCGGCCGCATTCTCCAGGTCTCCTCCGCGGGTGGGCAGCTCGCCCATCCGGGGTTCAGCCTCTACCACACGACCAAGTGGGGAATAGAAGGCTTCGTCGAAGCCGTCGCGCTCGAAGTCGCGCCCTTCGGCATCGACTTCACCATCGTCGAGCCCGGCGCGACAAAGACGAAATTCGGAGAAGGACTCGTCATGCCGAAGCCGATGCCTGCCTATGACGACACGCCGGTGGGTGCGATGCGCCGGGGCGCGGGCGGCACGCCGTTCGGCGTCCAGGGCGACGCTGAGAAATCGGTCGACGCGATCATCGCCTCGATGGACGCGAGCCCCGCCCCGCGCCGTCTCGTGCTCGGCGGCAGCGCCTATACGCGGATTCGCGAAGCACTGCAGAAACGGCTTGCCGAGCTCGAAGCGCAGAAGGAGACCGCCTTCTCCGTTGACGCGGACAGCTAGATCAGTCCGCCGCCGCCCAACCCTGCAGCACCGCCGCCTCGTGACGCACCCGCTCCGGACCGCCGAGAAGCTGGCGATTGAGGCCGATCCGCTTGAACCAGTAGTGAAGCCCGACAAGATCGGTAAAGCCCATGCCGCCATGAACCTCCGTCGCGGTACGCGCGACGAAGCGCCCGACCTCCGATGTATGTGCCTTGGCATGGGCCGCCATCAGGCTCGCCTCGCCGGGCATCGTGTCGAAAGCATGCGCCGCGTACCAGACGAGCGCCCGGCAGGGTTCGAGCTCGGCCGCCATCTCAGCGCACATATGCTTGACCGCCTGGAACGAGCCGATGACCCGGCCGAACTGCTTGCGCTCGCCGGCATAGGCCACCGCCTTCTCGATCATTGCCGAACCGGCGCCGAGCGTATCGGCGGCAAGCATGACCCGGCCCGCATCGATCATGCGCCGGAGTGTCATCCCCGTGTCGCCCGAGGAAAGCGGTTCGGCCCCGACCTCGTCGAACCGCAATTCGCAAAGCGGCCGCGTCAGATCGATGCTGGTCAGGGCAATGCGCGTCAGACCCTTCGCGTCGCCATTGACGAGATGCAGCCCGCCCGCCTTGTCGGCAACGATGAAAATATCGGCACCCATTCCATCGAGGGCGAACAGCGCCGTGCCGCTGAGCTTGCCGCCCGATGCCGTCACACCCGCACCCTCGCGCGCGCCGGCAGCCCGCTCCGAGACGGCGACGCCGGCAATCGTCTCGCCGCTTGCAAGCTTCGGCAGCCACACCGCCTGCTGGGTCTTGCTCCCTCCACCGGCAATCGCGATCGGCGCCATCACGGCGGTCGCGACGAAAGGCACCGGCGCGACATGCCGGCCGAGCATTTCGGCCGCCAGCGCCGTGTCGAGCAGCCCCATTCCCATACCGCCATGTTCCTCGGCGACAAGCATGCCCGCAACGCCAAGCTCGACAAGCGCCTGCCATATATCAGCGGCAAAAGGCTCATGCGTCTCGGCCGCCTGGCGTACGCGCGTGAGCGGCGAGGCCTTTTCGAGCGTCCGGCCAATGCTTTCCTGAAGCAGTTTCTGGTCTTCCGACAATCCGAATTCCATCGGTCCGCTCCCTACGCTTTGGCCGGCTTCGGTTCGCGCGGCATGCCCAGCCCGCGTTCCGAAATGATGTTTTTCTGAATCTGCGCCGTACCGCCGCCGATGATCAGACCGAGATCGAACATGTAGCGATGCTGCCAGGCGCCGCCCGCGCGCAGATGCGGACTGTCCTCATAGAGAACGCCGATCTCGCCCAGCGCGTCGATGGCAAGCGCCGCCAGACGGTGATTGATCTCGCAACCCTGCAGCTTGACGATCAGCCGCGCGATACCGGGATCCTCGCCCTTGGCCGCGGCGGTCAGCAGCCTGAGCCCGTGGAACTGCATCGCAAGCACCCGCCCCTGCAATTCGACGAGACGGTCGCGATAGACCGGATGATCGATCAGCCGCATCCCGTCGATCGTTTCCTTGTGCATCAGGTCGACGATCTCTTTCAGTCGCGTTCCGGCCTGGTTCGGATCGCCCAGCATGCCGCGCTCGTGTTTGAGCGTCGCATTGGCGACGAACCAGCCCTGCCCGCGCCCGGCCACGATGTCCTTCTTCGGCACCCGCACATCGGTGAAGAACACCTCGTTGAATTCGGCATGCCCCGTCATCGTCTTCAGCGGCCGCACCTCGATCCCCGGCGTCTTCATCGAGAAGATCAGGTAGGAAATACCTTCATGCTTCGGCTTGTCGGGCTCGGTGCGCACGAGGCAGAAAATCATGTCGGCTGCATGCGCCGTCGAGGTCCATATCTTCTGCCCGTTGATGACGAAATCGTCGCCATCTTCCACCGCCTTCGTCTGCAGCGAGGCCAGATCGGAACCCGAGCCCGGCTCCGAATAGCCCTGACACCAGACGACTTCGCCCCGGAGCGTCGGCGCGATCCATTTTTTCTTCTGCTCTTCGGTCCCGAGTTCCAGCAATGTCGGCACCAGCATCGAAATGCCCTGATTGGCAATGCCCATCGGCAGGCCGGCGGTGGTGAACTCCTCGGCGATGATGCGCGACTGCAGAATGTCGGGTTCGGCGCCATAGCCGCCATACTCCTTCGGCACGGTCCGCGCCGCATAGCCATGCTCGATCAGCAGACGCTGCCAGGCGAGCGTCTCCTCCGACGGACGCGACACACCGAAGCGGCGCGGGGCCTTTTCGCCATGCGCAGCGATGAAAGCGCGAATCTCCGCCCGAAAGGCTTCATATTGCGGTCCGTAAGCGAGATCCATGAAAGGCGTCTCCCGGCGCGGCGCGGACACCCCGTCGGGCGCCGGCGCTCATTGTTGGTTTTGCGAGGCCCGGAGTGTAGCGCGCGTCGCGCGCGCGTAAAGCGCCGCAGAGACGCACTAGGCGCACGCTGCGTCAAGAACACGGACGATGGGAAATTCAGGCGGCCGAGCCTGCCGCGATGGCAGGGCGCAGGCCCCCGGCCGGCGAGTTGCGCAGGAAAATCTCGAACTCGGCGGCCGGCATCGGACGGCCGAGAAAATAGCCTTGCACCTCGTCGCAGCCGAGTTCGCGCAACATGTCGAACTGGTCGGCGCTTTCGACACCTTCGGCAACCACCGACACGCCCAGTGCATGTGCGAGGTCGATAATGACCTTCGGAATTACATGCCCGTCGCGGCGGTCGGCAATGTCGTTGACGAAGCTGCGGTCGATCTTCAGCCGCTTGACCGGGAAGCGCTTGAGATAGGCAAGAGAGGAATAGCCGGTGCCGAAATCGTCGATGCCGATGCCGATGCCGAGGCTCCTGAGCCGGCGCAGCGTCCCGATCACCGTGTCGACATCCTGCATCACCATGCTTTCGGTGACTTCGAGTTCGAGATATTGCGGCGAAAGTCCGCGCGCGATCAGCGTATTGGCGATCGTGTCGGTGAGATCGGTGCGCCGGAGATCGATCGCCGAAACGTTGACAGCGATGGCGATCCGGGGCATCCCGTCATCCTGCCACGCCCTGTTCTGGCGGCACGCCTCGTCGAGCACCCATTTGGTCAACTCGACAACGATCCCGCTCCGTTCGGCCACCGGTATGAAAACCGACGGTGGAATGAAACCGCGCTCTTCGTGCTGCCAGCGGATCAGCGCCTCTGCGCCGGTAATCCGGCCGGTCGCAACGTCGACTTTCGGCTGATAATAGAGCTTGAGTTCCCGTCGTGCCACGGCGACGCGCAGGTCGCGTTCGATCTGGTTGCGCTCGATGGCACGCAGATGCAGTTCGTGACGATAGAGCACGCAAGCGCCGGCACCTTCCTGCTTGGCGCGCGACAGCGCCAGGTCGGCGTTTTTCATCAGCACCTCGGCATCCCGGCCGTCCTGCGGAAACAGCGTCATGCCAACGCAGGATGCCTGTTGCAGCTCCTGCGCGCCAAGACGAAACGGTGCGCCGACGGCGCGTACAAGGCGGCTCGCCAGTTCCAGCGCCTCGTCGGCACTCCGGACGCCGTTGAGCACGATTCCGAACTCGTCGCCGCCGATGCGCGCCACGACATCGCCCTCGCGCTGGCAGCCCTTGAGAATATCGGCCGTTCGCTGCAACACGAGATCGCCTGAATCGTGACCCAGCGTGTCGTTGATGTCCTTGAAGTTGCCGAGATTGAGGATCATCACGCCGACAAAACCGCCGCGCCGTTCGGCGCCGGCGATCGCTTCCACGAGTTGTGTCTTGAAGAAGCCCCGATTGCCGAGCCCCGTCAATCCGTCGGTCACCGCGATATTGGCAAGTCGGGCTTCGCCGTCTCGCGTTGCCTGGAACGACGCGGTCAGCGCCCGCGCCACGATGCCGATTTCGTCACCCTGTTCCGAGGTCGCCGCCTCGCCGCGCCGGTTGTCCTGCGCATAGTCGCGCAAGGCCTCGATCGGCACCACGACGATACGGTGGATCAGCATCGAAATGGTCAGAATGGCGAGTATCGCCGTAATGGTGAGCCAGGTCATGGTGTCCCATGCCTTGGCCGTCAGCCGGGCGACCAGCCGGTCCATGTCGACGCGGACAATGGCGACGGCGTGCATGCCGGCGGGTGCAAGGTCGAGCCATACGGCATAGTCGCCGCCATAAGCACTTCCTCCCGCCAGATGCGTCTGCGGTTCGATCGCGACCGGCCGCTTCGTCTCGGCACGCGTCCCGGCAAACGCCGCGGCAGCCGCAGCAACACGCTTGCCCTGCCATTCCGCATGAGAGGCGGCGGCGATCTTCCCGTCGTGTCCGGCAACCGCCACCTCCGCGATGCCGGGTGCATTGCCGACCGCCGCAAGGATCGTCTCGAGTTCTTCGGGAGAACGCGCGTGCCGCGCGGCATGGGTCAGCACATCGCCGGCCGCGCCCGCGCGCAGATCGGCTTCATGCGCGAGATTCTGGTTGAACATGGTGACGACATAGACGCCACTCATCGCCACCAATACCATGCCGACCACCGTCAGAAGAGCGACCACCTTGGCACGCAGCGACAGGAAATGCGTCGCGATATGGACACGCAGCACCGGCAGCAAGGTGCGGGCGCGCGTCAGCGGGACCCCGTCGCCAGGCGGTCTTGTTCGGGTCTGCGACGTTTCGCCCTCATACTCGACTGACACTTGATTCCTCGCATGTCGACATCCGGCGCGATGCCGAATTATCAGGAAACTCAAGCGTTTATAGGGCTTGGGAAACTAAGATTGCGTTACGCGGGAGGGCGCGGCCGGACTTCTGTCCCGAAACGGAACAATTGTCACCGGACTCGATGGTGCAGCCGGACGCGCCGCCAGCTTGATGCCCTTGAGCCACAGCCGCAGCGCCTCCCAGTGAATGCCGCCGACGACCTTGAGCGTCAGCAGTGGATGACGCAGAAACGCGAGCGCAAGCTGGCGGTCGTCGAAAGCATGCGCCGTCCCCGCGAAGGATGCCGTCAGCATCGCGCCGCCCTCGTCGCTTTCCCGGATGGTCAACGCCAGTCGCGCGCCTGGACGAAGAACCTTGAAGTGATAACGCCCCGCAACTGGCAGGAAGGGGGACACGTAGAAGGCCTTGTCGCAGGCCTGCGCGACGATGCTGGCCTGCGGTGTCTCGACCGGAATGAGATAGCTGTGCCGGTCGCCGAATGTGTTGTTGACCTCGTAAAGCATCGCCACAAGCCCGTCGTCGGCGCGATGACAGAAATAGACGGTCAGTGGATTGAAGACATGGCCAAGCACACGCGGCAGACAAAGCGCCTCGATCCTTCCGCCGCCGGTCTCGATGCCGGCCCGCGCCAGTTGTGCCTCGATCCAGAGGCGCAGCGGCCGGCCCGATCCGTCACCGTGATCGCTGTCATGGAAACTGAAGAGCGAGAAGCGGTTATGGGCGAACAGGCGCGAACACCGCGACAGCGCCGGCAATTCGTCGAGGTCGAGCAGCATGTAGAAGACGCGATAGGAAAGCGCATGAACGCGCGGCCGCAGCCGGCGATGGAACACCGTGCCGGAATAGAGACGCGACCTTGCTGCAGCGTTCAAACGATAACCTCCATCGCTTGATGCGTCGGCGCCAGCGAAATGCGGCCGGAGGGATTGGCTACGGTCCATGGCCGCTCGACGCCGCCTAGTTGCTCGGCGACGGCAAGTCCCGCCTGCAAACCATCCTCGTGGAAACCCGACCCGAAATAGGCGCCGCAAAACCACGTCCGACGCACGCCCTGAATATCCCAGAGTTGGCGCTGCGCGGCGAAGGCGCCCGTGTCGAACACCGGATGATCATAGTCGATCCGCGCATGGACGCTGTCGGGCGCCGGATCGTGCGAAGGATTGAGCGTCACGAAAAGCGGCCGTTCCGTCGGCAACGGTTGCAACCGGTTCATCCAGTAACTGACGCAGACCGGCGAGCCGGCACCGCCGCCCATATAGTTCCAACTCGACCAGACGCGTTTGTTGAGCGGCATGTAGGCAGGATCGGAATGAAGCCAGGCGACGTTGCGCTGATAGGGCATGGCGCCGAGCAACGCCCGCTCGCGCCGGTCGGCGTCCGCGAGGAGCGATAGGGCCTCGTCACTATGCGAGCCGATGACGACATGATCGTAGCGTTCGGCGCCACCGCGCACGTCGCACACCGTCACACCCTCCGTATCGCGGCTGATCGAGGTAACGCCGCTGCCGGTGCGGATACGGGCACCGAGCGGCATTGCGAGCTTCGCAACATATTCGCGCGAACCGCCCGTCACCGTGCGCCAGGCGGGCCGGCCGCTCAGCCGCATCAGCCCGTGATTGTCGAAGAAGCGCAGAAAGGCGAGCGCGGGAAACTGCTCGACCCGCTCGATCGGGAGCGACCAGATCGCCGCGCACATCGGCAGGAGATGATCGTGGCGCAAGGAGGCGGAATATCCCTGTTCGCGCAGGAAGTCGCCGAGCGGCTTCCGGTCGAGACCCGCCAGCGAAACGAGATCGGGCGTCGAGCGATAAAGCCTCAATATGTCACCGATCATCCGCCACATGCGCGGGCTGGCGATGTTGCGCCGGTCGGCAAATATTCCGTTGAGGCCCGATCCGGAATATTCGAACCGCCGCCCGCTCCCCGTTTCGAGCGAAGCGGCAAACGACATGTTGCTGACGCTGGTCGCGACGCCGAGCGTGTCGAACATCGCGGTCAGGTTGGGGTAATTGCGCTCGTTATAGACGATGAAGCCGGTATCGACCGGGACAGGCCCTTCCGGCAGATCGGCCACCACCGTGTTCGAATGGCCGCCGATGCGATCATTCTTCTCATAGACGGTCACGTCGTG
>NZ_JBBECC010000125.1:0-3635 GCF_040882025.1 Parvibaculum sp.
GCTGTATTTTTAATGTGTTAACTGAGGATGTCTACTTTTTGAACAGTGCCTCGGCGGCCGACAGCGAACCGTGCTTCTTGACGAGCTGATCGCGGATTCGCGCAATTTCACCTTCAAGCGCAGTGATTCGTTCCTCGAGCTCCTCGATTCCGAGCAGGCTCAAATCCTCCCTGGCGAGCGCCGCCAGTGCCTCGTCGCGCCGCTTGCGCGGCTCCAGATCGTCCCGGTCCATGACACTCGGCCTCCTCTCATCGCCGCCGGTTGCCAGTTTGGGGACACCGGGCTAGACCTGCAAGCCGATCCGCCAAGCTTGAGGAGCGCGCCCCTTGCCGAACCTGCCCGAGACCATGACGGCCATCGCGATCCGCGAACCGGGCGGCCCGGACGTGCTGGAAACGCGCCGGATTGCGCGGCCCGACCCCGGGCACGGCGAAATCCTGATCAAGGTCGCGGCCGCCGGCGTCAACCGGCCGGACACGATCCAGCGTATGGGGCTCTATCCGCCGCCGCCCGGCGCGCCGGAAACGCCGGGGCTCGAGGTCGCCGGCGAGGTTGTCGCGACGGGCCCTGGCGTTACCCTATGGAAGACGGGCGAGAAGGTTTGCGCGCTGGTGGGCGGCGGCGGTTACGCCGAATACTGCCTCGCGCATGAAAGCCATGCCTTGCCTGTGCCGCAGGGACTTTCGATGACGGAAGCAGCGGCGCTGCCGGAAACCTTTTTCACGGTCTGGACCAACGTCTTCGAGCGCGGCGCGCTGAAGGCGGGAGAGACTTTCCTCGTTCACGGCGGCTCGAGCGGCATCGGCACGACGGCGATCCAGCTCGCGGCCCTTTTTGGCGCCACCGTGATCGCGACGGCGGGCTCGGCAGAAAAATGCGCGGCCTGCCTGAAGCTTGGCGCCGATGCGGCGATCGACTACCGGACGCAGGATTTTGTCGCCGAAACGAAACGGCTGACCGACGGCCGGGGCGCCGATGTGATCCTCGACATGGTGGGCGGCGACTATATTCCGCGCAACATCCAGGCGGCGGCGACGGACGGGCGGATCGTCTCGATTGCCTTTCTCAACGGCTCGACGGCCGAAGTGAATTTCCTGCCCGTGATGCTGAAGCGGCTGACGCTGACGGGCTCGACGCTCCGTCCCCGGAGCATCGAGGAGAAGGCGGCGCTCGCTCAGGCGCTGAAGGAAAAGGTCTGGCCGCTGATCGAGGCAGGCCGCATAAAACCCTTGATCGACACGGTTTTCCCGCTGGCGGACGCCGCGAAAGCCCATGCGCTTATGGAAAAAAGCAGCCATATCGGCAAGATAATCCTCGCCGTTTGAGCCATTTTGCGCGCGGCCTCATTCGCGCCCGGAATGGACACAGTCTCTCCACCAAATCGCCATAAGCCGCGGCGATAGTCGCCCTGTCGACGGCATCGTACGCCGCGCACTGCGGCGACGCGATGCCGCGTCCGGTCGAAAAGACCTGCATTCCCATGACATTAAGGAAAACACCGATGAAAAACCTCAGACGATTCATTCTTGCGGCGGTCTTCGCCGTGGCAACGTCGGTTTCCCTCGGCGCATTCCAGGGTGCCCATGCGGCGACAGCCGAGGACCTGAACAAGGAAGCCCAACACGCGCTCGACAAGCTCCTCGAGAGCAACCCGGTCGCCAAGGAGATTGCCGGAGAGGCCGAAGCCGTCCTCATCTTTCCGAATATCGTGAAGGCCGGCCTCGTTTTCGGCGGCGCTTACGGCGAAGGCCTGTTGCAGCAGGACGGCGAGGTGAAGAATTACTACAACTCCGTCACCGGCTCCTGGGGCCTGCAGGCGGGCGCCCAGTCCTACGGCTATGTGGTTTTCCTGATGAACAACAAGGCCGTCGACTATCTGACGGAGAGCCGCGGCTGGGAAATCGGCGTCGGCCCGACGGTCGTCGTCGTCGACGAAGGTATCGCCAAGAACCTTTCGAGCTCGACGCTGAAGGACGACGCCTATGCCTTCATCTTCGATCAGAAAGGCCTGATGGCCGGGATCAACATCGAAGGCACCAAGATCACACAGATCCGCCGCTGATCCACCCCGACACAGGAAAAAGGCCGGAATCCTTGAGATTCCGGCCTTTTTCGCGTCTCTTCACAATTCGCGGCGGCAGCATCATTCCGCTTTCAATGAACCCTCTTTCGCCCTATATAACGGCCATATTCAATCTTCGATGGAAACGAAAAGCGGTTTATCCGGCTCACTGCCGGGTGGATCAGAGGAACCGACATGATTCAGCCCCTAATGCCCAAGGCCACCGCCGTCTGGCTGGTCGAAAACACCTCGCTGACCTTCGATCAGGTGGCCGATTTCTGCGGCCTGCATGTGCTCGAGGTGAAGGGCATCGCCGATGGCGACGTCGCGCAGGGCATCAAGGGCATGGACCCCATCGTCTCGGGCCAGCTGACGCGCGCCGAAATCGAGCGCTGCCAGAAGGACCCGGACGAGCGCCTGCAAACCGCTGAAAGCAAATACAAATTGCCGCCGCTGCCCGCGCGCAAGGGACCACGCTACACGCCCGTCTCGCGCCGCCAGGACCGCCCGGACGCAATCGCCTGGCTGTTGCGCAACCACCCCGAACTGACCGACGCGCAGGTCGCCAAGCTCGTCGGCACGACCAAGCCGACGATCCAGAGCGTGCGCGACCGCAGCCACTGGAACGCGCCGAACATCAAGCCGGTCGATCCCGTAACCCTCAGTCTCTGCTCGCAAATCGAGCTCGACGCGGCGGTCAACAAGGCCGCCCGCAAGGCCGAGCGCGAACGCAAGAAGGCCAACAAGGCGGCCGGCATTTCCGAAACCCTGCTGCCGGCGAGCGAAACCGCGCCGGCGCCCGCCGCGCCGCTGCACGCCACCATCGCCGCGCCGGAAAAGAAGCCGGAAGACGAGGAGCGCAAGCGCCACGATATCGACAGCGTTTTCGGCAGCCTCAAGGACGTGAAAATCGACAGCGACGACGAGGCGTAACCCCCTCTCTGTCACGAAACTGTCATAAAACTGTCACAAACGGATGGAATTTTCATCCGTCTACGGATGATGACGTTTTTTCGAGAAAACTTATCCCCGTTTTTGCGCGACCCCCGCCGGACGATGGCGGGGTTTTCGTTTTTGCAAAGCACGTTTTGCAGGGCGAGGATAAGTCGCGGGCGGCGTCACGTGCTGCAAAAGCGGGGATAAGGGGAGTTATCCCCGGAGTTTCGACACATGCAATGTCGTCCCGGGTGATCGGTTCAGCGCAAGGCGGGAAGAACAAGGTGGACCGAGGTGCCCTTGCCCCATTCGCTCTCAATCCGAACATCGCCGCCGGATTGAACCATGAAACCCTGGACCATCGAAAGTCCAAGCCCCGTCCCCTCGCCGAGCGGCTTGGTGGTGAAAAAGGGCTCGAAAACCCGCGCCGCGGCGTCGTCCGCGATGCCGGTGCCGTTGTCTTCGACGCTGACCCGGACGTAGTGGCCGCCGGGCAGGCCGGCATAGAGGCCCCGCTCCCGGGCTCCAAGGCGCAGATTTGTCGTGACGATCTGCACATCGCCGCCCGCCGGCATCGCGTCGCGTGCATTGGCAACAAGATTGAACAGGGCCGTCTGGAATTTTCGCGAATCGAGCT
>NZ_JBBECC010000126.1:0-23499 GCF_040882025.1 Parvibaculum sp.
GTCATGGCGGCGGCGATGGCATAGGTGCCGGCCTCGATGCGGTCGGCGATGACGCGGTGGGTGGCGCCGTGCAGTTTTTCGACGCCCTCGATGCGCAGCGTCGATCTGCCGATGCCTTCGATCTTCGCACCCATGGCAACGAGACATTTTGCGACGTCGCCGATTTCCGGTTCGCGGGCGGCGTTTTCGAGCACCGTCACGCCGTCTGCCAGCGTTGCCGCCATCATCAGCGTGTGAGTGGCGCCGACCGAGACGATGGGCGAGCGGATGACCGCGCCCTTGAGGCCGCCCGGCGCTTTCGCCAGCACATAGCCGTCGACGAGGTCGATCTCGGCGCCCATTTTCTGCAGGCCCTTGATATAGAGGTCGACCGGGCGCGCGCCGATGGCGCAGCCGCCCGGCAGCGAGACCCTGGCCTCGTGGCAGCGGGCGAGAAGCGGCCCGAGCACCCAGAAGCTGGCGCGGATCTGCGAGACGATTTCGTAAGGCGCGGTGGTGGATGTGATGTCGGCGACGCGGATCGTCATGACGTCGCCTGCCCCGCCCTCTTCGAGCGCGACGTCGCCGCCCAGCGCGTCGAGAAGCTTCGTCAGCGTGCGCACATCGGCGAGCCGCGGCATGTTCGACAGGCGCAGCGGCTCATCCGTGAGGAGGGCCGCCGTCATCAGAGGCAGAGCCGCGTTTTTGGCGCCGCTGACGGGGATCACGCCCTTGAGGCGGCGGCCGCCGCGAATGTGAATGGTGTCCATGAGCCAAGCGTCCGATCCGGTTTGCGCGCGTTATAAAGGAAAGGGGCCCCAAGTGTCACGCAAGGGGCCGCTCCACCGCCTTATCGGCGGATATTCGGGCCGTTTTCGGACGATTTCGCGGCTTATTTCGACTTTTTGGACCTGACCTTCGATTTGGCCGCGGGTTTGCCCTTGGGCTCGGGCTTGCTCTTTCCCACAGGCTTGCCCTTGGCGGCAGGCTTTGTGGCGCTCTTGCCCTTGGCCGCGGGTTTTGCCGCCGCCTTCGGCGCGGGCTTCTTCGGCTCGGGTTTTTTCGACTCCGCCTTCTTCGGTTCGGGCTTTTTCGGTTCGGGCTTTTTCGGTTCGGCTTTGGCCGCCGGCTTCGGCTCGGGTTTTTTCGGTTCGGCTTTGGCGGCGGGTTTGGGCTCGGGTCTTGCGGCCGGCGCGGCGGCGCTCGGGGCGGCGGGCTTCGGCGCTTCGGCGGCTGCCGGCGCATCGGCGGGAGCCCCGGACTTGCGGGCCTTGCCCTGCGCCTTGCGTTTCCGGAGGTTTTCGCGCAACGCCTCGGCGAGGCGGGCCTGACGGGCCCTCGCATCCAGCGTCTGGGCGGCGCGATCGGCGCCCTTGCCGCCGGGTTCGCGCGGATTGAAATGGCTTGTCGGGGGTTTTTTCATATCGGGCGCTTTCGCTGGCGTGGAGCCTGAAGGGCTTGAACGGCGGCGCGGACAACGCCGCCACAACAGGGATTTAGGGCGCTGAAAGCGGCGACGTCAACACGGGTCATGTCCAGGATGCTGGCTGCTTGCATGAGGGGGGGCCCTGTGGCACTTTCCGCGCGTTTTCGGGCGGCCGCTCATCCCTCTTTTACCATTCGGGGCGAGACTTCAGGCCGGTTCCCGCGCCGGCGCGGCCCGAACCCGGACGCTGTTGTAGCTCAGTGGTAGAGCACTCCCTTGGTAAGGGAGAGGTCGAGAGTTCAATCCTCTCCAACAGCACCATTTTCCTGCATTCGCACAGAAATCATGCGCCCGTGGCAGCTGAGGACGCGCGCGATCAATCAAATTCGAGAGATTCGGTTAGCAGAGCGTTGAGAGATGGCTGAGAGGCTGGGGGTGTTGCGTTTCATCCTCACAGCCCGGTGTCGGCCATGCGATCGGACCTTGCAGGCAAGTATATAGCGACCGCCACGGTTCTTCCCTTCGAGCAGAAGACGCGGCGAATGGCGCCGCCGCACAAAAGCCACCCATACCGCCGAAACCACGCGCGGCAACGCACGGCGCCCATGATCTCCGCCTATCGAAAGGTGCGCCACCAAATCCGCTTCATGCTGCTGCTTTGCGGCGCGCTCTTCGCCGCAGGTGCGTATCTTCAAACGCCTCGCGCCGTCCACACTCCGACCGACTTCAGCGTTCGCGCCAGCTCTTTCGTTCCCGCCGCTCCAGCGATCAGCGTTTATGACGGCGACACGATACGTATCGGCAAGGAGCGCATTCGACTTGTCGGTTTCGATACACCGGAACTGGGCGACAGGGCGCGATGTGCCCGAGAAGCGCAGGACGCAGCCCATGCACGCGATTTCCTGAGCACAGCAATCAATCGCGGCCAAGACGTTCGCATCGAGCGCGACGGCCTCGACCGATATGGCCGGACACTGGGGCGGCTCTATATCGACGGCGCCGACGCCTCCGCCCTCATGATCGATGCCGGTCACGGACGCAGCTATTCGGGTGGGTACCGCGCTGGCTGGTGTTGAAGCGGCGGACGCGCTGACGGGAGTTTCCCGGCCGGACGGAGAACACGGATCTTCCGGCGATGAACTTGTCGTGAGCGTATCCCGTTCGGCGCGTGTATGGGTTTTAATGCAGACCCCCTCACGCCCGAACATGGAGGCTACACATGGCCGAGACGCAAAACGACACCGGACTCGGAGCCGGCGATTTCAGCGGGCTTCGCGCCGTCTATCTGAACTGCACGCTGAAGCGCGCGGATCAACTCTCACACACCGAACTTCTGATGAGCACTTCGGCGGAGATCATGCGGAAGAACGGCGTGACCGTGGAGACCATCCGCCCCAGCGAACGCCGCATCGCCTTCGGCGTCTATCCGGACATGCGGGAGCATGGGTGGGAACATGACGAATGGCCGGAGATCTGGGGCACCGTCGGACAAGCGGACATATTGGTGATCGGCACGCCGATCTGGCTCGGCGAGGAATCGTCCGTGTGCAGACTGATCATCGAGCGGCTTTACGGCATGTCGGGCGAGCTGAACGACAAGGGCCAGTCGAGTTTCTACGGCAAGGTGGGCGGCACCGTGATTACCGGCAACGAGGACGGCATCAAGCATTGCGCGATGTCCATTCTCTACGCGCTCGGCCATCTCGGCTACACGATCCCGCCACAAGCGGATTGCGGCTGGATCGGCGAAGCCGGACCGGGCGCGAGCTATGGCGACGACGGCGCGGGTTTCGACAATGACTTCACGCAGCGCAACACCACGATCATGACGTGGAACCTGATGCATATGGCGCGGATGCTGAAACAGGCGGGCGGATTGCCGAATGAAGGCAATGACCGGCGCGCCTGGAAGGCGGGCTGCCGCTTCGATTTCGAGAACCCGGAACATCGCGCCTGAAGGTGCGGCCTAGGCGGCGGCGCCGAGGCTTGTATAGATCGCCTCGATCAGCGCGCGGTTGCGCGGGTTTTGCCAGCGCGGGCCCATGTCGTTGGTGACATAGGCGAAGGCGACGCCGGCTTTCGGATCGCAGAAGCCCAGCGAACCGCCGGCGCCGAAATGACCGAAGGCTTCATCGTTGGGTCCGAGGCGGCGTTCGGCCTGCGGCAGTTGAAAGCCAAGCGCGAAGCGGGATTCGCGCTCGAGGATGCGGTCGGGGCCGAAGGATTGCTCTTCGGTGGCGGCGGCAAGCATGGTGCGCGACAGGATTTCGACGCCGCCGATCGCGCCGCCATTGGCGAGCGCTGCGTAGACCCGTGCGATGCCGCGCGCCGTGCCGTGACCGTTGGTCGACGGAATTTCGGCGAGGCGCCATTCGGACCGGTTGACCCAGCCCGCGCCCGAAATGCCCGGCGGGTTCCAGTAGGTGTTCCATTTCATCAACGCGTCGTCCGGCAGTTCACCCGGTGGCCGTTCGGGCAATATGGACGGCCAGAGGAATTCAGCGCAGCGATGATGTTCCGCCGACGGAAGGCCGATATGGATGTCGGCGCCGAGCGGGCCGGCGATCTCCTCGCGCAACAAGGTGCCGACGGTTTTTCCGGAAGCGCGGCGCACCAGTTCGCCCGCCAGATAGCCATAGGTGTTGACGTGATAGCCATGCGCGGTGCCGGGCTCCCACCAGGGCCTTTGAGCTGCAAGGGCCGCCGTCATGCGCGGCCAGTCGAACATCGCGCCGTCGGGCAGCGGTTCGCGGATCGCCGGCAGGCCCGCCTGATGAGAGAGGATGTGGCGCAGCGTGACGCGGTCCTTGCCGTGGGCCGCGAATTCCGGCCAGAGACGTGCGACCGGCGCGTCGAGATCGATCAGGCCGCGCTCGACAAGACGCAGCGCAACCAGCGCGGTGAAGGCCTTGCCGACCGAGAAGAAATTGACCAGCGTGTCGCGCGCCCAGGGCGTTTCGCGCGCGGCATCGCGGTAGCCGCCCCAGAGATCGGCAACGAGGCGGCCCTCGACCATCAGCGCGACGGCGCCGCCCGGCTCGCCGCGCTCGGCGAAGTTCGCCGCGAAGGCCTCGCGCAAGGGCGCGAAGCGCGGGTCGCAGGTGCCGTCGACCGGGATCGCGTCCGTCACGGCGTCACCGCAAAAGCGTCAGCAGGCTGAGGCCCATCAGCGCCTGCCCGGCGTAGTAAGTCGTCCAGACGATCGGTCCGCGAAATGGAATCCTGCGGCCGAACTTGTCGGCAGCGATGACGCCGTCGGAAATCACGAAGAGCACGGCGCCGAGGCCGAGCCAGGGCTGGGCGGCGGGAATGGCGAGCGCCGCCAGCGCCATGAAGAGGATCGTCACCAGATAGACGGCGACGGGAAGCTGGCTGCTCCCAAGACTTGGCCGCAGCCAGAAGTAGAGCGCCAGCGCGCCAGCGCCAGTGAGCAGCGAGGCGGCATTGGCGACGAGGCCTTCGGGGCGGCTTGCCAGCGGAACCATGATCACCAGATAGAAGAGATGGGCGGCAAGGAAGGCGAGAAGACCTCGCTGGAAGTTGCGCGCATCGCCCTTCAGCGCCAGAAAGAAATCGCCGGCGCTCGACAGCAGAAAGGCCAACGCCAGCAACAGGAGCGGCAGCGCCGCCCCGCCGGGCAGCGCCAGAAGCGGCAGCGGCACCCACAATCCGATCGCCGCCGTCTTGAGACCTGTGCGCAAAACCGAGGGCGGGCGGCTCTCGATGGCGAGGTAACCGAGGGAGGCCGCCAGCGAGAGGATCACAAGGGCAATACGCAGGCCGTCGAGCCCGTCGCCCCGCATCAATATCGCTTCGAACATTTGCCCCCGCTCCCGTTTTTATCCGCCTATGATCGGCGCCTGTTTTTGTTCGCCCATGATCGGCGATGCCTGCGCTTCTTCACAAGGACCAAATATGACCGGCGGCGACCCACGCCTCATCGAGAGCCCGCAGAACCCGCGCGTGAAGCTCTGGACGGCACTTGCCGAGACGCGCGGCATCAAGAAGCATGGCGCCTTTCTGATGGCCGGACGCAAGACCGTGCCCGAGGCGCTGAAGCGGCATGCGGGCCATTTCAACGCGGTGCTGGCCTGCCGCGAAGCCGATATTGCCGCGCTGAAGCCGCTGGCCAGCCTTGAACGGTTCGTGTTGTCGAAAGCGCTGTTCGAGGCGCTCGACGTCAACGGCACGGGATTTCCGCTGCTGGTGGGCCGCGTGCCCGACATGGCGGCGGCGGATTTTTCGAAAGCACCCAAGGGGCTCGAGCTCGTCTGCGCGCTGGGCGACCCGGCCAATCTGGGCGCCGTGTTGCGCAGCGCGGCCGCCTTCGGCGCGAAACGCGTCGTGCTGATGGAAGCGGCCGCGCATCCGTTTCATCCGAAGGCGCTGCGGGCGGCGGCCAATGCGCAGTTCGAGCTGCAATTTCTGAAAGGCCCCGGCTGGGCCGCGCTGAACGACGCCAAAGGTGCCGTGGCGGCGCTGGATGGCGGCGGCGAGGATATTGGCGACTACAAATGGCCGCGCGACATCAGGCTGGTGCTGGGCGAGGAGGGGCTTGGCCTGCCGGCCGGCCTGAAGGCGCGGCGGCTGTCGATCCCGACCACGGGAGCGGTCGAATCGCTCAATGCAACGGTCGCGGCGAGCCTTGCCATGCAGGCGCATTTCTCGGCGATGCGCAAAGGCTGATCCCGGAAGGTGATCCGGGGGCACGCGGAGCCCGTAGCAAGAGGGTGAGAGCCGGAACGAGACCGGCATGACACCCTCGAAAGGCCCCTCGGTTGTGACATCGCCTGTCCTGAAAGTTGCGGCTCTCACATTATTGTTGCTTGTCCCCGGCCTCGGCGCGGGCGCGGCGCTGCCGGCATCTTCCCCCGATCCGGCCCAGGCCCCCGCGCTGGCGTTCCGCGTCGAGCGCGGGGGAACGCCCATCGGCACGCATCGCATTTCCTTTACGCAGGAAGGCGATGCGCTGATCGTCGACATTGAGATCAACCTTGCCGTCACATTCGGGCCGCTGACGCTGTTCCATTACGAACACCGCAACCGCGAAGTCTGGCGCGGCGGGAAGCTCGTTTCGCTCGATACGGAGACAGACGATGACGGCCACAAATACACGGTAAGCGCGCGGGCGAGCGACGGCGGGCTCGCCGTCACAAGTTCGGCGCATGGTAGCCTCACCGCGCCGGCCGACATCATCCCGACCAGCTACTGGAACCCGGCGACGGTGACGCAGATGCAGCTTCTCGACACGCAAGCCGGACGGATCGTCGATGTGACAGTGACGCCCGTGGCGACGCGCGAGGTTGCGGTGGACGGCGCCGCGGTGACGGCGCGGGAGTACGAGATGGCCGGCGACCTGAAACTTCGCCTGCTCTATTCATTGCAGAACGAATGGCTCAACGTCGCCTTCGTCGCACGGGGCGAGGAGGTCGACTATACGGTCGAGCGGCTCGACCGGGCACTGGTGCAAAGGGTTGCATCGCGATGAGCGGACCGATCAAGGACGTCGTGTGGATCACCGGTGCGAGCTCCGGCATCGGGCGGGCGCTGGCGCTCAGGATGGCGCGCGGCGGCTACCGCGTGGCGGCGACGGCGCGGCGCGCGGACGAGCTTGAGGCGCTGGCGCGCGAAGCGGACGGACTTGTGGTGCCGGTCGTTGCCGACACGACCGACGCAGCGAGCCTGAAGGCGGCGGTTGCGCGCATCGAGGAGACGATGGGGCCTGTCGGCATCGCGGTGTTCTGCGCCGGCACTTATCAGGCGCTGATGGGTGCCGAACTGACGGCGGCAAAGGCGCGGCCGCTGTTCGAACTCAATTTCATGGGCACGGTCAATTCGCTCGAAGCGGTGCTGCCGGGCATGATGCGGCGCGGCGCGGGGCGGATCGCGATGGTGGCCTCGCTTGCCGGCTATTTCGGGCTGCCGACGTCGGCCGTCTATGGCGCGAGCAAGGCGGCGCTGATCAACATGGCCGAGGCACTTCGTCCCGATCTTACGCGGCACGGCATCGCGATGCAGATCGTCAATCCGGGTTTCGTCAAGACGCCGCTGACGGACAAGAACGAATTTCCGATGCCGTTCCTGATGGAAGCGGGGGACGCGGCGGAGGCCTTTTATCGCGGGCTTCATTCCAGCCGCTTCGAGATCAGCTTTCCGCGGCGCTTCTCGCTGTTGCTGCGGCTGTTGCAGATGCTGCCCTACCGGCTGTCGCTGGCGCTGACGCGGCTGACCGTGCCGAAGGACAAGCCCGGCATCAACCGGTCCGTCTGATGCCTTCATAAGCCGCAAGCGCTCGGGCGCGGGCCTTCGCGTGATCGATCATCGGACGGGGATAGTTGCCGCCGAGCGCAACGCCTGCGTTCGTCAATGCTTCGGATGGCGCGGCCCAGGGCTTGTGAATGAAGCGCGCGTCGAGCCGCGCGAGTTCCGGCACATGAGCGCGGACATAGGCGCCGTCCACATCGAATTTCTCGCCCTGCAGCACCGGATTGAATATGCGGAAGTACGGCGCGGCATCGGCGCCGGAGCCCGCCACCCATTGCCAGCTCGCGCGATTGACCGCGAGGTCGGCATCGACCAGCGTGTCCTCGAACCACGCGGCGCCGCGCCGCCAGTCGATCAGCAGATGCTTGACCAGGAACGAGGCGGCGATCATGCGCACCCGATTGTGCATGAAGCCGGTTGTCCAGAGTTCGCGCATGCCGGCATCGACGATCGGATAGCCGGTCTCGCCACGCGTCCAGCGGCGGAAAGCTGCGTCGTCATTCATCCACGGGAAAGCATCGAATTCGCGTTTCCAGTTTTCCGTGGCGATCTCCGGCCAATGGAAAATCAGATGATGGGCGAAATCGCGCCAGCCGAGTTCGCGCATGAAGGCGGCGATGCCGGACGCGGCTTCGGGATGCGCGATGGCGGCGGCTTCGGCCGATGACCGTATCTGGCGAGGCGAGATTTCGCCCCAATGGAGATGGGGGGAGAGGCGCGAGGTCGCGTCGACGGCGGGGAGGTTGCGCGCCTCGCCATAGGCGCGAACCGCGCCATCGAGAAATCCGGTCAGCCTGTTCGCCGCCGATTTTTCGCCGGGCGTCCAAGCGGCGCGCAGGCCCGCCGCCCAGTCGGGTTTCGCGGGACGCAGATTCCAGGTGTCGAGATTCTCGGAGGCGACGCCGGCGAGGCCGTTCAGCCGCTTCGGCGCGGGCAACGGTGCGGGCATGGGCGCGCGGGCCGAAAGTGCGCACCAGAAGGGCGTGAAGACCTTGAAAGGTGTGCCACCGCCGGTGCGGACTTCCCAAGGCTCGGCAAGGAGCGTGGCGGCGAAGCTTCCGACCTCGAAACCATCGGCGGCGAGCGCCGCCTTCAACGCCTTGTCGCGGGCGATGGCGGCCGGTTCGTAGAGGCGGTTCCAGTAAACGGCGCCGGCGCCCGCCTCGCGCGCGAGTCCGGGAATCAGACGCGCGGGGTCGCCGTGGCGCAGGACCAGCGGCGCGCCGAGACAGGCGAGACGTTCGGCGAGCGCCGCGAGGCTGCCGTGAAGCCACCAGGCCGAAGCGCCGCCGAGCGGCTCGGCCGGGTCGAGAATGAAGACCGGCGCGACCGCCGCGCCCCGCGCGACGGCGGCGGCTAGCGCCGGATTGTCGGCGATCCGCAGGTCGCGGCGGAACCAGATGATGGCGGGCGGGGAGCCGGATTTTGGGGGAGCCATGGATGAACGCCAAAACAGAAAGAATTACAGATAGATACGGCGCGACGGCGGCGGCGGATCAGCGGCCGGCCATGGTCCATCTGGATCATTCCACATCCGCGCCTATTTACGGTATTGTCTGTAACGAACCGGTCTTTCGGGAGGAAGCCGGCGGCACCTTGAGGAGGCCTGCGCCATGACGACACGCGTTTCGACCGACATCACCAAGGACAGCGCCTACAACGCCGTCGCGCCCGACGATTTCCCGGCGATGTTGGAAGTCGAGCGTTACGGCCAGCGCTCAACCGCGTTCGACAAGATCATTTCGGCGACCCATGACCATTTCTGGGATCCGCTCGACAAGAAGTATATCGACTTCTCCCAGCCCTTCGACATGAAGACGACGACCGTCGTGCCGATGGAATTCGTCCTCGAACTGCAGACGCCGATTGCCGATCGCCTGTCAGACGAACAGAAGATCGCGCTGTCGAACGAAAGCGCGCGCTGGATGCTGTCGTCGATCCTGCATGGCGAAGCCGGCGCGCTGGCGCTGTCGGCGAGCCTTTGCCACATATTGAAGGATCCGGGGGCGCAGGAATATGCCGCCAACCAGACGCGCGAAGAGGCCCGCCACGTGACCGGCTTTTCGAAATACATCCAGGCGCGCTGGGGCTCACCGCTGCCGGTGGGGCCGACGCTCGGCAATCTACTGACCGAAATGGTCAACGCGCCGGAGGTCTACAAGAAGATCGTCGGCATGCAGATGCTGGTGGAAGGTCTCGCGATGGGCGCCTTCGCCTCGCTCTATTCCTATTCGCACGATCCGGTGCTCAGGCATCTCTGCCAACTCGTGATGACCGACGAGGCATTCCATCACAAGTTCGGCAAGATCTGGGCCGACCGCACCGTGCCGCATCTCACCGAGCCCGAGCGCAACACCATCGAGGACTGGGCGGCGGAATGTTTCCAGACGCTGCTCTTCAACCTCGCCAATCCGGAACAGAAGAAGGTCATTTATGCGCAGTTCGACCTCGACTGGGAGGAAGTGCTGCATGAAGTCGTCAAGAGCCGCACCGACGACAAGCGGCGCAAGGCAATGTCGAACCAGACCAATATCTTCCGAGTGCTGATCAAGACGCTGCTGAAGGCCGGCATCATCACCGACCGCACCAAGGCCTTCTATGCCACTTACGTGGACATGGACGAGTTGCGGCGCGAGGGTGACGAGATGGTGGGCGACGCGATTGCCGAGGACGGCATCGAATATCTGAAGCGGATCAATTTTTCCGGCGCGCGGGAGAAGGTAAGCGCGGCGGAATAGTCAGTCCGTCCGGGCGACGGGAAGAACGAAGCGTTCGCCCTCGCCGCCGATAAGCGCGCGGATGCGGTAGACCTCTTCGAGATTGGCGGGCGTCAGGGCTTCATCCGGGCGCCCGTCGGCTTTCACGGCCCCTTCATCGAGCAACACCAGCCGGTCGCAATAGCGCGCGGCAAGCGAGAGATCGTGCAGGACGGCGATCACGGTGCGGCCGCGATCCACATAGCGCCGCAGCACATCCATGATGCCGAGCTGGTGATAGGGATCGAGCGAGGCGACCGGCTCGTCGACCAGCAGGAGCTCCGCCTCGACCGCCAGCGCGCGCGCGAGCAGCACGCGGGCGCGCTCGCCGCCCGAGAGCGTCAGCACATCGCGGCCACGGAAATTTTCGACATCGGCAAGCGCCATGGCGCGCGCGATGGCGGCTTCATCGGCGGGCGCGGGCTGGCGGAAGGGCGCGAGATGCGGCAACCGGCCGAGCGCAACGAGACGCGAAACCTCGAGCGGCCAGTGACTGCCCGCTCCTTGCGCGAGATAGGCGATGGCTCTGGCGCGGGTCCGCGGCGGCATGGCGGCGACCGGTACATCGTCGAGTTCAATCCGGCCCTCATGCGGGATCAGGGCCGCGACGGCGCGCACCAGTGTCGTCTTGCCGGCGCCGTTGGGACCGATCAGACCGATAAAGGCGCCGCCCGGTACCTCCAGCGAGACATCGCGGATGACGCGTGTCTGCCCTAGGGCCGCGTGTACATGGGAAAGGGAGAGACGCATCAGGGAGCCTCCCGTCGCGTTTTCAGGATCAGCCAGAGAAAGAACGGCGCGCCGATGAGCGCGGTGACAACGCCGAGCTTCGGCTCGGGGCCGCCGGTCGGCAGGCGTACGAGGAGATCGGCGGCAAGGACCAGGGCCGCGCCGGCCAGCGCACTTGGAAGAAGCAGCGATGCCGGCCGGGGCCCGACCAGCGCGCGCATCAGATGCGGCACGACAAGGCCGACAAAGCCGATGACGCCGGTGACGGAAACGGCGGCGCCGACGGCAAGGCCCGTGCCCGCTATCGCACGCAGCGTAACCGAGCGGCGCGAGAAGCCGAGCGTCGCGGCCGTGTCCTCGCCGAGCGACAGCGCATCGAGCGCGCGCATCGTGGAGGCGACGAGAAGCCAGCCGACGAACATGAAAGGCAGCACGAACCAGACCTGCACCATGCTGCGATCGGTCAGCGAACCCAGCATCCAGAAAACGATTTCGAGCGCCGCATAGGGGCTGGGCGAAAGATTGAGCGCCAGCGAAGTCAGCGCGCCGGTGAAAGCGGAGATGGCGACGCCGGCAAGGATGATGGTGACGATGGAAGGATTGCGGCCGGCGAGCAGATAGAGCGTCGTCAGCGCCGCGAGCGCTCCGAGAACGCCGCCGACTGGCACGAACATGGCCGAGCCCACCGCGACGCCGAAATAGAAAACGAGAACCGCACCGAGCGCGGCACCGCCGGACGCGCCGATGAGACCGGGCTCTGCAAGCGGGTTGCGCAGCAGGCCCTGAAGGCCTGCCCCGGTGAGGCCGAGCGTCGCGCCGACCAGGAGGCCGAGCAGCGCCCGCGGCAGGCGCACTTCCGTCAGAACCAGCCAGGCAAGCTCCCGGTCGATCTCGGCCATGGTACGAAACTTTTCATGCAGCAATTCGCCACCACGGCCGACATAGATCGACGCCGCGAAGAGGATGAGCACCAGCGCGGCGAGACCGAGGCTGACAATCCACGAGTTCAGGGGACGGGCGGTCAATGCATTGTCTCCGCTGCCAGCATGTCGTCATGAGCGGCGGCGAGGCGGGCGGCGATGCCGGTAACGAAGCGGGTGCTGCAGTTCCAGTCCCGGGCCGGAAGAGCAACCTCATATGCGTAGCGCTCGCGGTAGAGACGGAGGGCGGGATGCTGCAGCAGGGCGCTCGCCTGCGAAGGCTGACCGGGGCGGTAAATACCGATCGCCACAAGTTCCGGGCGCATCGCGATCACATCCTCGATGCCCGGATAGACGAGGCCGAAAGGATTGTCTTCCGCGATCACGTTGCGGAAACCGGTGTGGGACACGATCCGCCCGAGAATGCTGTTGGGCGCAACCGCACCGCCGAGATCCTGATAGAGAATGGCTGTCGGGGCGCGCTCGCCGGAACGCCGCGCCGCGGCCATCTCCGCATCGAAGCGCGCGATGAGCGCGCTCCCTTCTGCCTCCCGGCCGAGCGCGGCGGCAACCGTTTCGATGTTGTCGCGAATATCGGCGAAGGTGCGGGCGTCCTTCACCGTCACGACGGGAATGCCGATACGGCGGAGAAGATCGAGCGTGAAGGGGGAGGTGTAGCGATGCGCCAGCACGAGATCGGGCGCAAAGGGCAGAATGTCCTCGATGCGGCCGTCATTGGGCGGCACCTCCTGAAGAAGATGCGCGACAGCCGAATCATGCGGATCGCGGCCGAGGCGGAAGACCGATTTCAATGTGCCCGGCGCGGCGAGATCGGCGGCCAGAATGTCGGAACAGAGATTGATCGAGACGACGCGCCGGGGCGCGAGGGGCGGCACGTCGGCGGCGCGCGCGGCGACATCCGCCGAAAGGCAGGCGAGAAAGGCCAGAACGCCGATTGAAATCCGTCTCATATTTCCGCCTGGGATGCCGGGGCGGGCGGAGTGTAGACGCTGAGCCCGAAGGGGCAAAGAGCCGAAAAGTCATCTGTTTTTCGACGAAAAATGCTCTACCTTCGCGCAAAATGAAAACATCGCCGGGACAGGGAACCGCCATGCTGACGCTTTACCATTGCAACGGCGCACGTTCGATGCGCTCGCTCTGGCTGCTTTACGAGATGGGGATCGAGTTCGAGCTGAAGGAACTTCCCTTCAGCATGGAGGGCCTGAGGACGCCGGAATATCTGGCGATCTCGCCTCTGGGGCGCGTGCCCTGCCTTGTCGATGACGGCGTTTCCGTTTTCGAGTCGGGTGCCATCACGCAATATCTCGGCGAGCATTACGACCCGGACGGCAAGCTTCACCGGCCTGTGGGGCATGCCGAGCGCACCGAATGGCTGATCTGGCTGCATTTTGCCGAGACCATGGCGGTGCATGGCGCGAGCCTGGTGCAGCAGAAGGTTTTCATTGCGAAGGAAGAACGCTCGCCGGTGGTGCAGAAGCTCGAATCGCGGCGGCTCGAAAAGGCATTGGAGGTTGTCGACAGACATCTGGCGGATCGCGACCACTTGCTGAAGAGCGGGTTCAGCGCGGTCGACACCAATGTCGGTTACAGCGTGCACCTGGCCAAGGGATTCGTGCCGCTCGATCCCTTCCCGAATGTCGTTGCCTATTACGAGCGGATTTCAACGCGTCCGGCCTTCGCAAAGGCGGCCGCGAGCGTGCCGCTCAAGGAGCAGGCGCCGAAATCGGCGTGAGTTCGTCCATCGCGCGCTTCGGCCGGCGATCCTCCGTAAAGAGACCCCACCAGGCCTCCTCCGGATGCTGGCCGGGTACGGGGTGGAAATCGTGGACACGCCACGGCGCGTCGAAAGCTGCGAACCAGGCGAAAGCACGATCGCGCATGGGCGGCATCGCCTTCGCCATTTCCTTGTAGAACGCCGCCTGTTTGCGTTCATCGAACTGTTTTTCGGCAGGGCCGGTCGGTACACCCGTCTCCTTCACGAGGATGGGGCCGCAGAAGGTTTCGTCCGCGAGGCGAGACGTCACCTGCACGACGAAATCGGCCCAGTTGGCGGGCGGCGCGTCGGCGAACCAGGGTTCGAAGACCGGATGGACGTTGACGGCCAGAAAGTCGAGTTCGGCCAGCAACGGGCCTGCGTCCGGCTCAAGGAATGTGGCGAAGGGCTCGGTAACGGTCAGCGGGAGGGCCGGCGCGCGTTCGCGCATCTCTTCGACAGCGCGCTTCAGGTCCGCCCAGTTGCCGCGATTGCCGAAGACGATTTCATTGCCGAGCGAGATGCCGACGACGATATCGGGATGAGCCTGGCGCGCGGCCAGCGCGTTTCCGATTTCGATTTCGTCTTCCGTATCCCAGACACCCATGATGACGGCCTTGTAACCGAGCTCCTTCGCGATCGCCGGAATACGCTCCGCGCCGCTATGGGCGCCATAGGTGATGAGCCCGTCGAACCAGGGGCGCAATGCTTCGAGATCGGCGCGGATGCTGACCTCGCTTGCCTGCATGGGATTGCCGTCCCAGATTTTCAGCTCGGTCGGCTGATAGGCAACGAAGCGGCCTGTTTCCATCGCGTCGCGCAGTCGGTCGAGAGCCGGCACAGCCGCGTCCCGCGACGCGCAAACGGGCTCCGCGTGAGCGGAGAGAGCCCCGGCAAGGAGGAAGGCGACGGTGGAAACAAAGGCATTCAATGTGCGCATGGGCCAGAAGATAGGGCGGCGCACAAACGAAAACACCCCACACGCGGGAATTTCCCGCGCGCGGGGCGCTTTTTCGTCGCCTCAAAGAGGCGAAGAGAGCCTTAGACAGCTTCCTTCAGGTCCTTCGCGACGCGGAAGGCAACCTTCTTGGAGGCCTTGATCTTGATGGCTTCGCCGGTCGCCGGATTGCGGCCCATGCGGGCAGCGCGCTTGCGAACCTGGAGGATGCCGAGGCCCGTCAGGCGGACCTTGTTGCCCTTTTTCAGGTTCTTGACCGTCAGTTCGACGAAGTCGCCGAAAAGTTCGGTCGCAGCCTTCTTGGACATGCCGTGCTTTTCCGCGATCTCGGCAATCAGCTTCGACATCGGAACGGTCGGCGGTGTCGCCTTCTTGGCGGCGGCAGGAGCCTTTTTGGCAGCGGGTTTAGTGGCCATAATTTGAATTCCCTCGGATAAGTTCAGAACGATATTCACTGAGTCGGGCGATAACGCCAAGCGATAAGTTCATATTTGACGGGCATCGGAGCGAAAATGTGTTGATAACAGAGGCCCAAACACGCATCGCGCCCGATAAAGCCCCTCAATCGAAGGCTTCGTCCCATGTGCCGCGCGTCGAAGCCTTGGAATATTCGGTCGCGCGATTCTCGAAGAAGTTGGTGTGCTCGATGCCGTTCAGCATCTCGTCCATCCAGGGCAGCGGGTTCTTGTCCGTACGGTACATGGGCTGCAGGTTGAGCTGCACGAGACGGCGGTCGGCGATATAGCGGATATATCGCTTCACTTCCGAGGCCTCGAGGCCCTCGACGCCGCCCATTTCGAAGGCGAGGTCGATGAAGGCATCCTCGTGATGGATGATGGTTTCGCAGGCCTTGTAGATGTCGCGGCGCAGCTCCTCGTTCCATATCTCCGGGTTCTCGTCGACGAAGGTGCGGAAGAGCTTCACGATCGAATTGGTGTGCAGCGACTCGTCGCGGACCGACCAGGTGATGATCTGGCCCATGCCCTTCATCTTGTTGAAGCGCGGGAAGTTCATCAGGATGGCGAAGGAGGCGAAGAGCTGCACGCCTTCGGTGAAAGCACCGAAGACGGCCAGCGTTTTCGCGATGTCCGCTTTCGACCCCATGCCCCATTCGCGCATATAGTCGAATTTGTCCTTCATTTCCTTGTATTTCATGAAGGCTTCGTATTCGGCCTCGGGAATGCCGATCGTGTCGAGCAGATGACTGTAGGCGGAGATGTGGACCGTCTCCATGTTGGAGAAGGCGCTGAGCATCATGGCCACTTCGGTCGGCTTGAAGATGCCCGAATAATGCTTCATGTAGCAGTTGTTCACCTCGACATCCGCCTGCACGAAGAAGCGGAAGATTTGCGTCAGCAGGTTGCGCTCGCCGGGGGTCAGCTTCTTCGCCCAGTCCTTCACGTCGTCGGCCAGCGGCACCTCTTCCGGCAGCCAGTGAATGCGCTGCTGCGTCAGCCATGCGTCATAGGCCCAGGGGTAGCGGAAGGGCTTGTAGACGAGACGTTCTTCGAGGAGGGACATGGGGGTTCTCGTTGCCGAATGGGTTAGAGACACGAATGGCCCGGTTTGACACCGGGCCATGCTGTTAACGCGCTACTGACAGGCGAGGCATTCTTCGTAGTCGTTGGACTGCGCTTCCGCCGCCACCTGATCGAGCGTCAGCACGTCGAGTTTCTTGGCCGGCACCAGCGAAACGACTTCGGCCCTTTCGGCGCGCTGGATCGACAGCGAGCGGCAGTAGTAGAGGCTCTTCACGCCCTGCTTCCAGGCCAGAATATGGAGTTTGTTGAGGTCGCGCTTGTGGACATCGGCGGCCAGGAAGAGGTTCACCGACTGCGCCTGGTCGATCAGCGGCGCGCGATCGCCCGCATGCTCGACAACCCAACGCTGGTCGAGCTCGAAGGCGGTCTTGAAAACGTCCTTCTCCTCGTCCGAGAGGAAGTCGAGATGCTGCACCGAGCCGCCACTCGTCACAATGGAGGACCAGGTGTCGTCGTCGTTGCGGCCCTTCTGTTCCAGCAGTTTCGTCAGGTGACGGTTGCGGACGTTGAAGGAGCCCGACAGCGTCTTGTGCGTGAAACTGTTGGCCGCGATGGGTTCGATGCCCGGCGAAGTGCCGCCGGTGATGATCGAGATGGACGCGGTGGGCGCAATCGCCGTCTTGTTGGAGAAGCGTTCGTTGAATCCGTATTCGGCGGCATCCGGGCAGGCGCCGCGCTCATCTGCGAGCTTTTTCGAAGCGGCGTCGACGCCTTCCTTGATACGGGTGAACATGCGCTTGTTCCAGACCTTCGCCATCACGCCCTCGAAGGGGATCATGTTGGCCTGCAGGTAGGAGTGGAAGCCCATGACGCCGAGGCCGACCGAGCGCTCGCGCATGGCGGCGTATTTGGCGCGGGCCATTTCGCCGGGCGCGCGGTCGATGAAATCCTGCAGCACATTGTCGAGGAAGCGCATCACGTCCTCGATGATGGTCGGATGGTCCTGCCATTCGTTGTAGGTTTCGAGATTGAGCGAGGAGAGACAGCAAACCGCCGTGCGCTGCTCGCCATGCTGGTCGATACCGGTCGGGAGCGTGATCTCGGCGCAGAGGTTCGACGTTTTCACCTCGAGGCCGGCGAGCTTGTGGTGCTCGGGCCGCGCGTTGTTCACCGTGTCCTTGTAGATGATGTAGGGCTCGCCGGTTTCGATGCGCGAGGTGAGAAGGCGGATCCAGAGCGAACGGGCGGAGACGGTCTTCTGGACGGTCTTGTCCTTGGGGCTCCTGAGATCCCATTCGGCGTCGGCTTCGACGGCGCGCATGAAGGCGTCCGACACGAGTATGCCGTGATGGAGATTGAGCGCCTTGCGGTTCGGGTCGCCGCCGGTGGGACGGCGCATTTCCATGAATTCCTCGATCTCGGGATGATCGATCGGCAGATAGACCGCCGCCGAGCCGCGGCGCAACGACCCCTGGCTGATCGCCAGCGTCAGCGAATCCATGACGCGGATGAAGGGGATGATTCCGCTCGTCTTGCCATTGCCGCCGACCGTCTCGCCGATGGAACGGAGATTGCCCCAATAGGAGCCGATGCCGCCGCCCTTGGCCGCCAGCCAGACATTCTCGTTCCAGAGGCCGACAATGCCGTCGAGGCTGTCGGAGGCTTCGTTGAGGAAGCAGGAAATCGGCAGGCCGCGCTGCGTGCCGCCATTCGACAGGACGGGCGTCGCGGGCATGAACCAGAGCTTCGAGATGTAATCGTAGAGGCGCTGGGCATGACCTTCATCGCCCTTGTCGGCATAGAAGGAGGCCACGCGGGCGAACATGTCCTGATAGGACTCGCCCGGCATCAGATAGCGGTCGCGCAACGTCGCCTTGCCGAATTCCGTCAGCAGCGCGTCGCGCCCGTGATCGACCTTCACACGCGGGCGGCCATCCATCTGGACGGCCTGAAACTGATCGCCGAACTGCATTTCCGGCTCGGCCTGAGCCCGTGAGCCGCCGCGCACGCGGCTGACCCGCCCCTCACCCGTAATAATGGCCGACAGGCCGGCCTCGACCTCACTCATATCCACCGCTTTCGATGTGTCGTTCAGCATTCTGGTCCCCCGATTTGCCCTTGTCGGCCGCACCCGACAGGCACAAAGTCACCGCTCCGGCGGCTGGATAAACCATCGCCGTCTCCCTGCCCCATACAGCGGACAGAACTCAACAGGTTCATGATGGCGCCGCCGCCTCGGTTCGATCCCCTAATGGGCGGAGCGCGTCCAGATATAGTAGCCCGCGCTGCCGCGAGGTCAATCCGTAGTATGAGCTACGCAGCAAAAAAATGGTAAACGGCGCCGGGCCGGGGTGGCGGCCGGGGAAATTTCCGTTGCATATTCAATGAGTTGATTCCGCCCATCCCCATTCAAGGACAAAGTCCCATGCCCGACGCGACGCCTGAAGCGATGAGCCGCCGGACGCTCTATCCCGAGATCGAGCCCTACCGGACCGGCACGCTGAAAGTGTCCGATTTGCACAGCATCTATTTCGAGGAATGCGGCAATCCGAAGGGCAAACCTGTGGTCATCGTCCATGGCGGGCCAGGCGGCGGCTCCAACCCGACGATGCGGCGCACGCACAATCCGGACGCCTACCGAATCATTCTTTTCGACCAGCGCGGCTGCGGAAAGTCGGTGCCGCATGCCGAGCTTCGCGAGAACACGACATGGGATCTCGTGGCCGACATGGAGCGGCTTCGCGAGCATCTCGGTATCGAGCGCTGGCAGCTCTGCGGCGGCTCATGGGGTTCCACGCTGGCACTTGCCTATGCCGAAACGCATCCGGCCCAGGTCACCGAAATCATCCTGCGCGGCATTTTCACGCTCAGGCCGCGCGAACTCCACTGGTTCTATCAGGAGGGGACGGACGCCCTCTTCCCCGACGCCTGGGAGGAATTCGTCGCACCGATCCCGGAGGCCGAGCGCAGCGATCTGATGACCGCCTATTACAAGCGGCTCACCGGCGACAACGAGGCCGAGAAGCTTGCCTGCGCGCGGGCCTGGAGCATCTGGGAGGGAACGACGCTGTCGCTCTATTCCGATCCCGAGCGGGTGAAGCGCTTCGCCGACGGCCACTTCGCCCTCGCCTTCGCGCGGATCGAATGCCACTACTTCATGAACCGGGGCTTTTTCGAGCCGCAGGACCAGTTGATCCGCGACGCGGGGCGGCTCGCCGGCATTCCCGGCGTCATCGCACAGGGACGCTACGATGTCGTGACGCCAATGTTCACCGCGTGGGAACTCTCCAAGGCGTGGCCGGGGGTCGAACTCAACATCGTGCCCGATGCCGGCCATACGGCGACCGAGCCCGGCATCGTCGATGTGATGGTGCGGGCGAGCGACCGCTTTGCGACGGTAAAGGGCTGACACGCCACCCATGCACATTCTCTATCTCGTCAACGCGCTCGATTCCGGGCCCGGCGTGCTGCTGGAAGAGGCGGCGCAGGCAGACGCCGAAGCGACGCTGATCCATGCGCCGGAGGCGCGGGATCTTGTGAGTGGCGAGATCCGCGATGTCCCGGGTGATGCGGAAGGGTTTGACGGACTCGTCATACTGGGCGGCGTCATGGGCGTCTATGAAGACGATCGCCATCCTTTCATCGAGAAGACGCGACGGCTGTTGCGCGTCTTTCACGACGAAGAAAAGCCGGTGATGGGTGTGTGTTTCGGCGCGCAAACGGTCGCCAGCGCCTTTGGCGCGCCGGTCTACCCGATGAAGGAAAAGCTCGACACGCATGAGGAATGGGGCTTCCTGCCACAGACATGGCTCGACACGGCAGCGGCGGACCCGATGTTGAAGGACGCGCCGCAGGGTCTTTCGATCATGCAATGGCATGGCGATACATTCGACATGCCCGACGGCGCCGTGCCGCTTTCGACGCGCGCCAGCTGCCCCAATCAGGCGTTTCGCATCGGCACGCGCACCTACGGGTTCCAGTTTCACCTCGAGATGACGCGTGAGGGGCTCGACGGCTGGAGCGGCTTTCGCGCCAGGGCCTTGAAGAAGCCGCTCGCCGAAATCGAGGCGCTGATCGAGCCGCAGATCGCGGCGCATCTCGGCGCGCAGGAAGAATTCGCGCGCCGCACGATGCGGCGCTGGATGGCGCTTGCCGGCTGACCCTCAGAAATTCACGCGCCGCGAAATCGCGCCGTCGACCACGAGATTGGTGCCGGTGGTGAAGGACGAGGCCGGGCTCGCGACAAACACGGTGGCGTTGGCTATGTCCTGCGGCGTCGCCATGCGGCCTGTCGGATTGCGTTCCATCGCCTGCTTGAACGTATCGGGCATGTGCTGCTCGATCATGTCCCAGACGCCACCCTTGAAATAGACCGTGCCGGGCGAGATCGTGTTGACGCGCACATGCGCGCCGGCGTGCTGGCGGGCGAGCCCCTTGGCATGATGAATCTGCGCCGCCTTCAACGCGCCGTAAGAATTGGCGCCATCGCTTTCGGCCGCCGAGATCGACGAAATAAACGTGGCCGAAGCATCGCCCGATTTCTTCGCCGCTTCGGTGAGGAAGGGCAACGCTGCCTCGAAGGCGTTGACCGCGCCGAGCACGTCGATCTCGAAGCAGGCGCGCCAGGACTTCTCGTCGTTGCCGTTCTGAAGCGCGCTGGCATTGGCGACCAGAATGTCGAGACCGCCCAGCGCCTTCGCCGTGTCGGCGATCCATGCCTTCAGCGCCGCGCCATCGGCGATATCGGCCGTACCGCCCAGCGCCTTGACGCCCGATTTCGAAAGCGCGGCCACCGCCTCCTTCACTTGGTCGGCATTGCGGGCGCAAATGGCGACGTCGCAGCCTTCCGCCGCCAGCGTTTCGGCGATGGCGCGGCCAATGCCGCGCGTGCCGCCCGTGACGATCGCCTTCTTGCCTTTCAGACCGAGATCCATGACGCGCTTCTCCCTGTGTTTTCGCTATGAGCAATTTCGTTGCCGGCACTCTAGCGGGCACGGCGCGGCGGTCCAAGGGCTCCGTGCTCAGGAGCGGCCCGTATCGGCAAGGAACTGCTCGCGCAGGAAGCGCAGCATTTCGAGGAACCGCGCGCGCAGCGTCGTCAGGGTGGTTTCGCGCGGCGGCGGATCGAGGTCGAGGCCGACCTGATGCACCGAGCCGTCGTGCACCTGCATCGCGATCAGCTCGACACCGCCGACACGCGTTCGCGCGCCCTCCTTGATCTCCTTGCCGAGGCGGGAGCGCATGAATTCCTCCAGCGTCAGCGGCCGCTCCTCGGGCTCGAAGGCCAGACCATAGATGTCGGCAATGGAGGCCGCGCCGGCGCTCGCCTCCAGCACGAAATCCACCATGCCGGCTTCCTTGGCCTTGGCGCGCGACTTGCGGACACCGAACAGGCGGTCGAGCGTCGCGATCGCGTCCGAGGGCGCCAACATCATCACCACGTCGCCGGGCTTGACACCATCGCCGAGGCTTTCTGTGCGGACGACACCGTCGCGCATGACCGAAATGACCGTGGTGCCAGCCGGCAGTAACAGTCGCGTCATCTGCCTGAGCGCCAGAATGCTCATCGGATCGACCGTATAGGCGATAACGCTCTTGCCCTTGCCTGCCGGCAAGTCGAGTTCGACGCGGCGGCGCGGCGCGGCGCGTGGCGGCAGTTCGACATCGGCAAGACGCGCGGCCCAGGACACGGTCCAGCCCTGCAACACCAGCGAGGCCAGCACGATCACGTAAACGACGCTGAACAGCGTGTAGGCGCCTTCGACACCTGAAAGGACCGGGATCGTGCCGAGAAAGATCGGCACGGCACCGCGCAAACCGACCCACGAGACAAAGGCGGTTTCGCGCGTCGTGAAGCGATAAGGCCAAAGGCAAAGGGCAACCGCGATGGGCCGTGCGACGACGATCAGCACCAGCGCGACGCCGATCGCCGGCAGCAACACCGGCAGAAGCGCCGAAGGCGTCACCAGCAGACCCATCATCAGGAACATGCCGATCTGGGCGAGCCAGGCCACGCCGTCGGAAAAGCGGGCGATCTCGCTGGTCGCGCGGTGCGGATTGTTGCCGAGCGTGAAGCCGACCAGATAGACGGCGAGGAAGCCGCTGGCGCCCAGGCTTTGCGTCAGCGCGAAGACGAGCAGCGCCAGCGCGCCGGCGAGGATCGGGTAAAGGCCGGCCGAAAGCTCCAGCCGGTTGACGGCGCGCAACACAAAGGCGCCGCCCAGCAAACCGAAGCCGATGCCGCCGATCATCTGCCAGAGAAAGTCCCAGATGAGGTCGAACACCGACTCCCAGCTGCCGATGGACTGGCCATGAACGATGATCGCGACCAGCGCCAGCGTGAGGAAGATGGCCATCGGGTCGTTGACACCCGATTCGACTTCGAGAGTGGCGGCGACGCGGGGTTTGAGCCGCAGCCCGCGCAAATGCAGCAGGAAGAACACGGCGGCTGCGTCGGTCGAGCCGACAATGGCGCCAAGCAGCATCGCCTCGGCCCAGCCGAAGCCGAACAGGAACTTCGCCGCGAGGCCGGTGATGGCTGCGGTGATGACGACACCGGCAGTCGCCAGCAGCACCGACGGACCGAAAGCGCGGGTCAGCGCATCTCGGCTCGTCCGCAGCCCGCCATCGAAGAGGATCAGTGCCAGCGCGAAGGAGCCGACGAGATAGGCGACGCTGAAATCGTCGAAAACGATACCGCCGAGCCCGTCCTCGCCCGCCAGCATGCCGAAGGCGAGAAAAACCAGCAGCAAGGGTGCGCCGATGCGCGACGACAGAACGCCCGCAAAGATCGAAAACGTGATCAGCGCAGCGGAAACCAGGATGATCTGGTTGGCGAAGTCCATAACGACAAACCGGTGCTCATGCGGGTCCTGCCGGCTGCACGGGCATTGCGGCCAATCGGAGCAGAAATCCCTCGAATCGCGAAAAAGGCGCCTTGCTCAGTGTACAGCAAGGCGCCGCGATTCCGACACCAAACGCTGGATGAAGGGCGGCGGCTCAGCTTTTTGCGGCAGCATTTTTCTTGCGGGTCGCGGCGGCCTTCTTTGCCGAGGCCGATCGCGCGGCGGCGGGGCGTCTGGCGGCTGCGGCGCCGCCCTTGCGCCCACCCTTCCGGGCGGCAATCTTGGTGTCCTTTCTGCCGCGGCCGGAGCCCGATTTGTTGCCGCCGCCGGACTCCTTGTTGACGGTCGCCCAGGCGCGGCGCTCGGC
>NZ_JBBECC010000127.1:0-3586 GCF_040882025.1 Parvibaculum sp.
TGGCGGGTGTGGCGGTTGCTTCGGCAGCACCGGCCCGTGCCGTTGCCGCCGCGCCCCCAATATTCGAATTGCGCACCAGATAGAGGTTCCCCATCTGCGCATTGCGCGTGTAGCCGGGGCTGACCACGGCCGAAGCGGGGACGGGCGCCTTGCCTTCGTCGGCGCCGTCGCCCATCGCGTCGAAGGCCATTTCCTTCGGATCGACATGGCCGAGATCGGAGCGCCCGAGATAGGAGACGGCGAGTTCGCGGAACACATAGTCGAGGATCGAGGTCGCGTTCTTGATCCGGTCATTGCCCTGCACCATGCCGGCCGGTTCGAAGCGTGTGAAGGTGAAGGCCTCGACATATTCTTCCAGCGGCGCGCCAATGTCGCCGCGAAGCGAGGCTTCCGGCGTTTCGGCACTCGAACCTTGCGAACCTTCGACAAGTTGAAGGATGCGCGGAGCGGCGGCGACGCCGCCTTGGTTTTTGATATGGCGGGTTGCGTCCTCCTCCGACGCTCCGCGCGCAGCGATTTCTGGATCCTCCAGCCCAACCCAGCGGTGCTCCGGCTTTTATCGGCCGGCCGCTTGCGGATCGTAGTGTCCGCTCCACCATTCAGATCCTCCCGGGGCGCACGGTCCGTTACTCCGCGCGGCGCGGGACGCCACTTCCCTCTCCACGCGACCGGTCGTCCGGAAGCGCCCTTCGGTGGAGCGAGATGAACCTTATATGGGGGCGGTTCAGAGAGTGGGGATAAGTTTATTTTACGGGATGAGGCACGGTTTGCGTCAGCAAACGAAAAGGTCCGGCGGAGCTTTTCGAGCGCCGAACGCCCGGAGCGCAAGCGGAGGGCAGCCCCGGTACCGTCCCTCTTGGCCTGCCGCCGGTAAAGGAGCAATAATCACCCGCCGGAGGACAAAGGGGAGGGGTGGCGATGCTGAGCGAAAGGACCCGTCAGGCGCGGCTTGCCCGCGCCCGCCGCCGGGAAACCGGAAAGGCTGCGCCCGACCCGACGCGCCATATCAACTCGGTCAACGACACGGCGCGCCAATGCGCGACGCATTACGCGGGGTTCCTCTTCCTCGCCGGCGGCCTCTTTATCCTGATCAGCGGCACGACGCATGAAGACCTGCTGCGCGAAACCCCGGTGCAGATGCCGCTCTTCGACATCGGCGTTCCGCTCAAGACATTTTATGTGCTGGCACCGCTGATCTTCCTAATCCTGCACGTCAACCTGCTGAACAAGCTGGCGCAGCTTCGTGCGCAGGCTACGCTCCTCGGAACCGACGAAGTGCGGCCCGGGTTGCGCATCCATCTGTTTCAATTCGATTATGCGCTGCTATTCGGCGGCTTCGCCGAGAACCATCGCGAACGCATTGTCCTCTGGATCATCGTGGGGGCGACTGTTTTCGTTATGCCGGTGGCGCTGCTCATTTATGCGCAATACCGCTTCCTGCCGTATCACAGTGATGCAATGACCTGGTGGCACCGCGTCATTGTCACGGCGGATATTGCTGCGCTGCTTTTCTTCCACGTCTCTCCTTCGCCGTTCCGTATGGCAAGGCGAATATTCTACGCTTCTGTCTTGCCGCTGATTGTCTCGTGGTGGTTTCTAACCCCGCCAGATCGGTTTCTCGATTCTCTTGGATCAAAACATGTTTGGGAATGGATGAGTTATGAGGAAAGGCGGCTATTTGGATTTGAACGAAATTTGAATCTCATGGGAGGAGTGTTTTTCGATGAGCGAGCTGCACCTGAAATTGTCGCGGCGTATCAGTCGAAGTATGGGTTTGATGAAAAGAACCGTTACATTGCGGAGCGCACGCACGGCTCACCGTTGAACTTGAAAGGCAGAGATTTGCGATATGCAAACTTCAATTTTGCATACTTGTCTGACGCAAATCTGACGCGCGCCGATCTTCACGCGGCTTCGATGAACAGAGCGCGTCTTAGAGGAGCCAAGCTATCCGAGGCGAATCTAAGGCATGCCTATTTGGCCGACGCCGCTCTTGATGGAGCGCTTTTGGCTGGTGCAAATCTCAGTCAAGCCACGCTAGTTCGCTCTTCGCTTCTCGGCGCTGACCTGTCTTGTACATCCTATTGGCCGCACGTGTGCGCCACGTTAAGGGGTGCCGATTTGCAGGCATCAAATCTAGTGCTTGCGAACTTGGATTCCGCGAAACTTGAGGGAGCGAATTTGCGGGGGGCAGACATGACATTTGCATCTCTGTATTTCGCGAATCTTCGCGGCGCAAACCTGACGAGCACTACGCTGTACGGTGCCGAATTTTACAAGTCCGTTCTCGACGCTTCGTCGTTTCAAAACGCTGATATTTTTGGCGCCCAGTTCACGGATGTCAGCTTGGAATCTGTCAATTTTTCGGGCGCGATAGACAACTATGCAGATTCTATGGAACAGCGACTATATACAAAGACACTCTTTCCTTGTCCGCCGGGAGGCTATTCCGACACTATTTCAACCGATGATGCGTGCATTACGGAAACACCTGAGTATGTAAAGTTAGCCATTCTCTCCGAATATGAAAGGAAGAGAATTCTGACTAGGTTGGAATACGAAAAGAGCCAGCTCGCCTCCCAGTCGACCACAATGAAATTTGAGGCACTGTCTTCTGATGAGAGTGCAATGCCGGGTCCCGGGAAGGCATTTGAAGATTGGCCTATCCATTCAAAGGAAAGCTTTCTCGTTTCTCGCTCAGCCTATATTTCTAGATTATCTTGTGAAGATGGGAGTGTTGCTGCAGGAGTATTGCGTAACGTGATCATTGACGCGTTTAATGCAGAGCAATTTCTCAATACAGAGCTGTTTTTGAAGAACAGTGAGTTCGATGAGCGGAAGCCAAGGCGCTATTCATCTGTTCTTACGGGAATGTCTTATGGGCGATACTATCCATCTTTTAGTCCCACGCATGAAGTTACTGCCCATGTGATCGAAGGACAGGATAAAAAACAAATTGAGGAAATTCTTGCATTCGAATGCGACGGCGGAAACACCGTGAGAATGACTCTGGAGCCCAACTCTTTGGCTTGGCTCGAAAGCTGTTTAGATGATTCATGCTCGGTGTACATCTACTAGCGCCATTCAACTACACCCGCTGGTCCCGCCGCACGTGTCGCACTTCAGGCAAGTCCCGTTCCTGACCATCGTGAAATTGCCGCATTCGCCGCAGGCTTCGCCTTCATAGCCTTTCATGCGCGCCTCGGCGGCGCGGCTGATGCCGCCGCTTCCGCCGCCGCCTGACGATGCCGAAACGCTGACCGAACCGGCGGCGACCGCCGCGTAAGCCTCGCCCTTGCCCGACCGCATCAGTGCGCCGGCGGCCATCACTTCGGCCTTCACCGTCTGCTCGCGGATCGCGGGCGTGGCGGTTGCTTCGGCAGCGCCGGCCCGTGCCGTTGCCGCCGCGCCGCCGCGCACCAGATAGAGATTGCCCATCTGCGCGTTGCGCGTGTAGCCGGGGCTCACCACCGCCGAGGCGGGAAGGGGCGCCTTGCCTTCGTCGGCGCCGTCGCCCATCGCGTCGAAGAGCATTTCCTTCGGATCGACATGGCCGAGATCGGAGCGCCCGAGATAGGAGACGGCG